>SIBG01000011.1 GCA_009695305.1 Opitutus sp.
CCCTCAACACCCTGGACTCAATAAAACACCGTGCGGTCGAGCGAGCGGTATTGAATGGCCTCGAGGAGGTGAGGGGCCTCGATCTTTTCGGCGGCGGCCAAGTCGGCGATCGTGCGGGCGACCTTGAGGATCCGATCGTAGGCGCGGGCAGAGAGACTGAGCTGCTCCATCGCCTGCTGCAGGAGATCGCCGAGCGTGGAGTCGATCGTGCAGTGCTTGCGGATCTGCGCGTGGGTCATGCGCGCATTCGAGGTGATCTTCGTGCCGGTGAATCGTGCGTGCTGCCGTAACCGGGCGGCTTGGACGCGCTCGCGCAATGGCGCTGAAGCCTCGCCAGGTTTCTCGTTGCGCAGTTCGGCGATCGAGAGCGCGGGCGCCTCGATATGGATATCAATGCGGTCGAGTAATGGTCCGCTGATACGCGCACGATAGCGCTGAATTTCTGTCGGAGAGCAACGGCACTCGTGTCGTGTATCCCCTAGATACCCACACTTGCAGGGGTTCATCGCCGCCACGAGCATGAACGCGCAGGGCAGGGTGACCTTGCCGGCGCTGCGTGAGATGGAGACTTCGCAGTCTTCCAACGGCTGGCGGAGCACTTCGAGCGCGGAGCGTTTGAACTCGGGCAGTTCGTCGAGAAACAGCACGCCGTGGTGGGCGAGCGTGATTTCGCCCGGCCCGGGAATGGTGCCGCCGCCGAGCAGCGCAACGTCGGACACGGTGTGATGCGGCGCCCGAAACGGCCGCGTGCCCCAGGCCATTTCGCCGCTGAGGGTGCGGCCGGCGGCAGAGTGAATGCCGAGGATTTCGAGATGTTCCTCCAGCGTGGGCGCGGGCATGACGGTCGGAATGCGCTTCGCGACCATGGATTTTCCCGAGCCGGGCGGCCCGATCATTAAGAGATTATGGGAGCCGGCGACCGCGACCTCGACGGCGCGGCGGAGGGCGTGCTGACCTTTGATCTCGGAAAAATCCGCCGCGCCGTCGACGGGGGGAGTTTGCGCCCGGCGGCGGGCCGCGGCGGGGTCTAGTGGCGTGAGCGGCAGCTCGCCGGTGAGAAAACGGGCGGCGCGGGCGAGCGAGTCCACCGCATAAACCTCGACGCCCTCGACGAGGGCGGCTTCCTCGGCAGAGAGAGCGGGCAGGAGCAGGCCGCGCTTGCCGAGCGCGCGCGCGAGCCGGGCCATCGCGAGGGCGCCGCGGACGGGGCGCGTAGCGCCGGAGAGGCTGAGTTCACCGGCGATCAGCCAGTCGTCGAGCTGCGGGGCCTTGAGTTGACCAGTCGCGGCGAGGATGCCGAGGGCGATGGGTAAATCGTAGCATGGGCCCTCCTTCCGGAGATCGCCGGGCGCGAGGTTGATCGTCGTGCGCGTGCGCGGCGGCTTGAAGCCGGAGTTGTTCAGCGCGGCGAAAACGCGGTCGCCAGATTCCTTGACCGACGCGTCCGGCAGGCCCACCAAAAACCATTTAGGCTCGCCGGTCTCGCCGGCGTTGACCTCGACGTGGACGGGTTCGGCGTCGATGCCTCGAAGGCCGGCGGAGGTGATCGTCGCGAGCATGCCGCGGGACTTTGCCGGGGCGGGCGCGCGGTGCGAGTTACTTTTTCTTCCGCGGCCGAGGCTTGGGCGCCGGGGATTCGAGGCGTTGCTTGATGATCCCGATGTTCTGCTCGATGGCTTCGAGGTAAGCATTTCGCCCGTGCGGGTAGGGGCGGGCGAGGAAACGATAGACGGCCTGAAAATCGCTCTCCAGTTTCGGGAGGACAAATTTCGCCCAGAAGAGCGGCGTGCGCATCTTCAGTTCGTCGCACGACTTGAAGGCGCGGCGCGAGGGCGGAAGGTGGATGAAGTCGTCGGACTCTTGAAATTCATCGAAGAGGATTTCGAGCTCGTCCGGATAGTCGGCCGCGGCCATTTGGCCGAGAAAATCGGCGGTCGCGAGGGAGCAGCCGACGATTTTTTCGAGGGGTTCGCGAAAGCGCAGCCGACTGATTTCCTTGGTCGGACCGGTGCAGTTGATCGCGCCGAGGACGGCCTCGACCTCGTAGTTGTTGGCGCCGAGCACGGGCAGGTAGGACGCGGCGAAGGCGCAGCTGCGCAGGACGTGGCAAAAGGTGTATTTCGCGCCGGTGCCGGAGGTATCGGAACGCAGTTTCAGGTAGCCGGCGTCGTGCAGGAGCACGCTGGCGAGGGCGAGCTCAAATTGCCGGGAGTTGAGCCGGGGTGCGACACCCGCGGCGTGGCGGCCTTCGAGCAACAGCACGAGACACAAGGTAGCCTCCAGCGTGTGTTCGAAATCGTGATAATGTAGATCGACGGGCCCGTAATCGGGATGTCGGCCGGAAAAAAGCTTCTCCATGTCCCGGAAGATCGTCCGCAACCAGACGTGGCTCGCGTCGGGATACATCGCGGCAAAGGCTCTCTCCGTGAACGCCGCGATGGCTTGGGGATTCTTGGTATCAACAAGGGGAAACATGGCCAGTGCTGGGTAGTTTTTCGGGTTGTTACCGCTGGGCGCCTGGCGGAGCAGCGTGCGGCGATTAAGAATTTGCCCAACCCACGAGCAAGCCCAAAGCTGAGGTATTTACTCTATCATGATTGCGGGAATTACTGGCGGACTGGGATGCGGCAAGTCGACGGTCGCCCGGCTGTTTGAATCACACGGCTTTCGGCGGCTCGACTCCGATGCGCTCCTGCGTGAGCGCGTGCTCCCGGCGCCGGCAGTGGTGGCCGCGCTGCGGGCGCGGTTTGGAGCGACGATTTTTGGTCCGGAAGGGGCGGTGGACCGTGGCGCCCTGGCGGCGCGGGTCTTTGCGGATGACACGGAGCGGCTCTGGCTCGAGGAGCTGACCCATCCGCTCCTTTTTGCGATCTGGCGCGAGGAGCTGGCGACGGCACCGGTGGCCCGTTGGGTGATTGAGGTGCCGCTGCTCTTCGAAAAAGCGTTGGAGAATTGGTTTGATTTCACCGTATGCGTCGCGTGTGCTCCGGACCAGCAACTCGCCCGACTGGAGCAACGTGGCCTCCCACGTGTGCTCGCCGGGCAGCGAATCTCCAAGCAACTGCCGCTGGCGCGAAAAATCGAGCTGTCCGACTTTGTCCTGTGGAACGACGGCTCTCCCGCGTTTCTCGAGGCGGAAGTTGAACGCTTGGTGACGGCGCTGGCGGAAGTCCGCTGAAACTCTGCGCGTGCCCCGCGCGTCTGACGTTGCCGGGCACACCTCCTTTTCCGAAACCCACTCCATGGCCCTCCCTCCCAAATCCGACGACGATACGCCGTCTGCCGCCGACTCCGGCACCGCCAAGAAAAAACGCCAGCCGCGCGGTCCGCGTGCGTGCAAGCCCAAGGCTGAAAAGGCCGCCGCTCCAGCCGCCGAGGCTCGTCCGGAGCCGGCGCCGCGCGCCGAGGCGCCCGCGCCCACGCCGGCGGCCCGCGAAAGCGAGCGTGAGCCCGACCGGGCGTCCCGGCCTGCTGCTCCCGTGGAGCGGAGTGAGCCAGATCCGGCGCGGTCGGCGGCCGCGGCTGCCTCGGCGGCCGAACCCAGTTCCCGTGGCCCCGATTCCCCGCCGGCCCAAGGCGGTGGCAATGGTGGCCAGCAACAGCACGGCGGCGGCCGCGAATGGCAGGATCGCGGTGGCGAACGCGGTGCGTGGAAGCACGGCAAGCGCAAGCGCGGCCGCCACGGTGGCGGCGGCGGGCATTGGCAACCGGGCGGGGGAGGCGGCGGCGGCCAGCCCCGCGAACAGCATCCCCCGCAGCCACCACCACCAAGTAACACGCCCATTTTCGGCGACCTGCCGAATCCTTCGCGTTTCAATGATCTCGTAGCCCTCGACGCGCTCGCGCAGGAAATTTCCTCCGGCAAGGGCGACCCGCTCTGGTTGAATGAAGTCTACGCGCTCCCGCTGGCCGAGCTCACGGCCTTCGCCAAAAAATACGGCGTCACCTTCGAGGGCGCGCCGAACCGCCGGCAGTTGCTGCCGCAGATTTTCGCCACGGCGGTCGAAGGGAAACGCACGATCCGCGACCGGGGCTATATCGATCTGACCGATCGCGGCGCGTTCGTGGTGCACGAACACGTCAACTACCGGCTCTACCCCGAGGACGCATATTTGCCCGAGAGCCTCATCCGGCGTTATGGCCTCAAGCGCGGCCATCGCGTCGAAGTCACGATTCAGGCGCCGCAAGCCGGCGAGCGTTGTCCGTCTGTCGTGCGGATCGACGCGGTGATGGGCGGCGACGCGGAGGAGATTGCGAAGGTCGTCCCCTTCGAGGAACTCATCCCGTATTATCCGCTGAAGCGCATCCTGCTCGAGGCGCCCGACATCCACCCGAAGGACGTGTCGATGCGCGCGGTCGACATCCTCACCCCGATCGGTTTCGGGCAACGCGGCCTGATCGTCGCGCCACCGCGCACGGGCAAGACGGTGCTGTTGCAAAACATCGCCAATTCGCTGTCGGAAAACAGCCCCGAGGTGAAACTCATCCTCCTGCTCATCGACGAGCGCCCGGAGGAAGTGACCGATTTCAAGCGCCACACGAAGGGCGAGGTCGTGTCTTCCACCTTCGACGAAACCCCCGAGAGCCACATCCATTGCGCCGAGATGGTCATCGAGATCGCGCGTCGCCGGGTGGAGCAGGGCGATCACGTGGTCATCTTGCTCGACTCAATCACGCGGCTCGCCCGCGCCTACAACGCCCTGAGCGGCAACCAGGGCAAGACGATGTCCGGCGGCCTCGAGTCCAACGCGCTCCAGAAGCCGAAGCGCTTCTTCGGCTCCGCCCGCAACATCGAGGGCGGCGGCAGTCTCACGATCATTGCAAGTGCGCTGATCGACACCGGCAGCCGGATGGACGAAATCATCTTCGAGGAATTCAAGGGCACCGGCAACAGCGAGTTGCACCTCGACCGCGGGCTCGTGGAACGGCGCATTTTCCCGGCGATCAATATCGATCGCTCCGGCACCCGCAAGGAGGAGCTGATTTACCATCCCGACGAATTGCAGCGCATCTACGGCCTGCGTCGCGCGATGCAGGGCCTCGGTCCGGTCGAGTCGATGGAAATGCTGATCACGCGGTTGAAGAAGACGAAATCCAACGCGGAGTTCCTCATGAGTCTCGCACCAAAGTAAGCCCAGATCCGCCTCGCGATGATCCCGAGTTCACCTGCGCCGACGCCCACCGCGACCGATGACTACGTCATCCAACTCGCGTTGGATCGCGGCTTGCTGGCGGTCGGACAACTGGAGGCGGCGCGGGCGATCGTGGCGGGCCATACCGACCTGGCGACGCCCGCGCCGCCCTTGCTCGAGGTGCTGATCGGGCAGGGCGGGCTGAGTGCCCGCGGCGTCGCCGAACTGCTCGCGGCCGAATTTGGGATGCAGATGGCACCCGACCTCGGTAACATCCGCGTCACCGGTGACACGCTCGAACTCGTCCCGCGCGCCGTGGCCGCGCGTTATCAATTGCTACCGCTGTCGCGCAACGGCCAGATTCTCCGCGTCGCGATCGCCGATCCGCTCGACACCGACGGCATCGATGCGCTCGGCTACATGCTAAAGCTCACGATCGAGCCACTCGCCGCGACCGCGGCCGAGATCGCTTCCGCCATCGATCGCTTTTACGGCAAGGATGCCAACTCCATCGATGATCTCCTGAGCGACCTCTCCGTCTCGGGCAGCGATGCGACGGCGGTTACGACCGAGGCGAACGCCGGGGCGAACGCGAGCGACTCGGACGCCGACGGGCCGATCATCAAGCTCGTCCACCAGATCATCCTCGAAGCCATCCAGCGCCGCGCGTCGGACATCCACCTCGAGCCGTTGGAGAAACGATTTCGCGTTCGATATCGCATCGACGGGGTGCTGCTCGAAGTCGAGAACCCCCCGAAGCGCCTGCAGCTCTCGATGGTCTCGCGGCTGAAAATCATGGCGAATATCTCGATCGCCGAGAAACGCATTCCGCAGGACGGCCGCATCCAAATCAGCATGAACGGCAAGCAACTCGACCTGCGCGTGTCGTCGCTGCCGACCGCGCACGGCGAAAGCATCGTGATGCGCATCCTCGACAAAGAGGGTCTGACGCTTGGGTTGCCCGAGCTTGGATTCTTGACCGATGACGCCGCGACCTTCGAGCGCCTCATCTCGCTGCCGGATGGCATTTTGCTCGTCACCGGTCCGACGGGCTCCGGCAAGACCACCACGCTTTACGGCTGCCTCCATTTTATCAACAAGCCCGACCGCAAGATCATCACGGTGGAGGATCCGGTCGAGTATCAGCTCAACGGCATCAACCAGGTGCCGGTGCGCGCCGACGTGGGCATGACGTTCGCCACCGCGCTCCGCGCGATGCTCCGCCAGGCGCCAAACATCGTCATGATCGGTGAAATTCGCGACTTGGAAACGGCCGAGATCGCGATCAACGCCTCGCTCACCGGGCACATGGTTTTTTCCACGCTGCACACGAACGACGCCCCGAGCGCCGTCACCCGCCTCATCGACATCGGCGTGAAACCGTTTCTCGTCTCCACCTCGCTGCGGGCGACGATGGCCCAACGCCTCGTCCGAAAAATCTGCGCGAAGTGCAAGCGCCCGGTCACGCCCACGCCGCAGGAGCTGCGCTCGCTCAACATCAACCCCGCCCAAGCCGTGAGCGCGACCTTTGCGAAGGGCGATGGCTGCTCCGAGTGCAACGCCACCGGTTATCGGGGCCGGATGGGGATTTTCGAAATCTTCGTCGTGAACGAAGAAATCCAGCGCATGATCTACGACCATGTTGGCGCCGCCAAACTCCGCGACAAGGCCCGCTCGCTCGGCATGCGCACGATGCGCGAGGACGGCACCCGCAAAGTGACCGCCGGATTGACCACCATCGAGGAGGTCGTTTCCATCACGGTTGGCGACGCGAGCTGACTCGCATTATTTTTTTCACCGACCTCCTATGACCCCACTCACTCAAGGACTCATCGCTGGCGGGGCGTTCGGGGTGGTGTCGGTTGGGCTGATGTGCTTCCTGTCCTTTCCCGACAAGCGCGCGGCGTTGCTCGGCGCCTTCACGAATCGGTTCGGTGTCGGCCTGATCATTCCGCTCGTCAGTTCGCATCAGCCTGGCTGGCTGGTGGGCACGGACGTCGGGCTGTTGCTGAGTTTGCCGAGCGCGATCATCACCAAAGCTTACGTCCCCATCATCGTCGTCGGCACAGCGGGCGGCGCGCTGATCGGCTGGCTTTCCCGCGGCTTTCACTGAACCTTCCCCCTCAACCCCGATCCCCATGAGCTATGAAATGAACGATCTGCTCGACCTGATGGTCGATCAAGGCGCCTCCGATCTCCACCTGCAGGTTGGCCAGCCGCCCACGCTCCGCCTCAGCGGCAGCATGACGCCCATCGATGGACCGGCCCTCACGCCCGGCGACACCGAGAAGCTGATGCAGTCGATCACGCCCGACGGCCACATCAGCCAGGTGAAGCTCAACGGCGGCGCCGATTTCGGTTTCGCCTTCGGGGAGAAGGCGCGCTTCCGCGTTTCGGTCATGAAGGCGAAGACGAACTACGGCATGGTGCTCCGGCAGATTCCCTTCAAAATGTTCGGTCTGCGCGACATTGGCATGCCCGACAAAATCCGCGAGCTGCTCTACCGGCCGCGCGGCCTGTTCCTCGTCACCGGCCCGACGGGCTCCGGCAAGTCCACCACGCTGGCGTCGATGATCAATTACATCAACGAAGCCCGCGACGGGCACATCATCACGATCGAGGATCCGATTGAGTATTACCACAACCACAAGCGCTGCATCGTCACGCAGCGCGAGGTGCACGTGGATGTGCCCAGTTTTTCCGAGGCGATCCGCCGCGCGCTCCGGCAAGACCCCGATATCATCATGGTCGGTGAAATGCGCGACCTCGAGACCATCGAGGCGGCCGTCAGCGCCGCCGAAACCGGCCATTTGGTCTTCGGCACCCTGCACACCAACAGTGCCGCGAAGACCGTCGACCGCATCGTCGACGCGTTTCCGGCCAACATGAAGGACATGATTCGCACGCAGCTCGCCTCTTCGCTGATCGCCGTCGTGTCCCAGGTGCTCTGCAAGAAAATCGGCGGTGGCCGCATCGCCGCCTACGAGATCATGGTGAACACCACTTCGATCGGTTCCCTCATTCGCGAAAACAAGACCTTCCGCATCACCTCCGACATCCAGACCGGCGCGGGCCTCGGCATGATCACGATGGACACCCATTTGATGAGCTTGGTGAACCGCAAGATGGTCGCGCCCGACGAAGCGCTGGAGAAGGCGCAGGATCCGAATCTCATGCGCGAGGCCTTCCTCAAGGCCGGCATGAAACTGCGCGAGGTCTGAGGTGAGAAAAGACCAGGGACCAAAAGGCCAATGGACCAAGAGACCGCCACGCTGATTTCCGAGCCAGAGCCGAACTCGCGGTTCCACGGTCCCTTCGTCTTTTGGTCATCTGGTCCCGTGGTCGCTTAAGCCATGTTTCCCGCCCACAGTCCCGCCATTTACGAGTTCCTGCGTGAGCAGCGGCTGGTCGGGCCGGCACAGCTCGATGAGCTCAACGAGGAGCACAAGGCCACCGGCAAGCCGCTCGCCGACGTGGTCGTCGATCTCGGCTACATCGAAAAATCCGAGCTGCTGCGCCGGATTGCCGAACACCTCGGCTACGATTTCCTCGGCGAACTTCCGGCTCAGTTTCCCGGCGAGGCCATCGCCGCGATCACCGGCAAACTCGCCCGGGACTACGGCGTGATGCCCTTGCAGGCCGACGAGCAGAACGTCGATCTGCTGGTCACCGACCCGTTCAACACCCAGGCCGTGGACGATCTCACCTTTGCGCTCGGCCGAAATGTTCGCCTCTTCTTCGCCGATCCGGACAAGGTCGACGTGCAGATCAAGCAACACTACGGCGAGGATGAGGAAAGTATCGACGATTTGCTGCAGGAGATCAGCACGGGCACGCTGGTGCAGCCCGGCCGCGGCGAGCTCACCGAACATGACATCGAGTCGATGGCCGAGCAGACGCCGATCATCAAGTTCGTCAACCTCGTCATCGGTCAGGCAATCCGCGACAAGGCGAGCGACATTCACTTCGAGCCCTTCGAGCACGAATTCAAGATCCGCTACCGGATTGACGGTGCGCTCTACGAAATGGCGCCGCCGCCCAAGAGTCTCGCTCTGCCCATCTTGTCGCGCATCAAGGTGCTCGCGAGTCTGAACATCGCCGAGCGCCGCATCCCGCAGGACGGCCGCATCAAGATCACGATTGGCGGCCGGCAGGTCGATCTGCGGGTCTCGACGCTGCCCACCCAATTTGGCGAAAGCGTCGTCCTCCGCGTGCTCGACCAGTCCGCCGTGCAGCTCGACATCTCCCAACTCGGCATGCCGGAAGATGTGTTTAACGGCATCCAGGAAATCATTCGCCGGCCGAACGGTATTTTCATCGTCACCGGGCCGACGGGCTGCGGCAAGACGACCACGCTTTACAGCGGCTTGCGCATCATCAACACCTCGGACCTCAAGCTCCTCACCGCCGAGGATCCCGTCGAATATGAGATCGAGGGCATCATGCAGGTGCCGGTGAATCCGCTCGTCGGCCTGACGTTTGCCGCCGCGCTCCGCTCCTTTCTGCGGCAGGATCCCGATGTGATCATGGTCGGTGAAATCCGCGATCTCGAGACCGCGCAGATTGCGATCCAAGCGTCGCTCACCGGCCATCTCGTGCTCTCAACGCTGCACACCAACGACGCCGCGGGGGCCATCACGCGCCTCGTCGACATGGGCGTCGAGCCGTTCCTCATCGCGTCCACGCTGGAGGCGGTGCTCGCACAACGCCTCGTGCGCCGGACCTGCACCCAGTGCAAGACCTCCTACGAGCCCGCCCCGGAGTTGCTGAGTCAGCTCAGCGTCGCCCGCGCGAGTATCGGCGACCGGCAGTTTTTCTACGGCCCGGGCTGCCCCGCCTGCACGCAGTCCGGCTATCGCGGCCGGCTGGGCATCTACGAATGGCTCCGCCTCACCGAGGCGGTGCGGGACCTTGTGGTGGCACGCGCCCCGACGCTGATGATCCGTCAGAAGGCGATCGAGCAGGGGATGCGGACCCTGCGGGACGACGGGCTCCGCGCGATTTTCGACGGCCACACGACGATCGAGGAAGTGATAAAATACACCTGACCATGGCCAAGCTTGCCGTCCGCCCCGCTTCGACCACCCCGGTGCCCGCGACCTTCGCCGCGAAAGCGCCGAGCCGCACCGCCGTGACGTTTCCCGTCGGGGGCACGGCGGCCAAGAAGCGCCGGCGGCCGATCACGTTTGGCCGCCCGGTCAACGGGAAGGGCTTGGCGGTCTTTACGCGCCAGCTCGCTACGCTGGTGAAGGCTGGAATGCCCATCCTGCGCAGCCTCGAGGTGCTCGCGCGGCAGGAGAAGCGGCCGGCGTTCAAAGAGGTGATCGAAAATATCGGCGATGCCATCCGATCGGGCGGAAATTTTTCCGACGGCCTGGCCGCGAACGAAAAGGTTTTCGACCGCCTTTACATCAACATGGTCAAGGCCGGTGAGGCGGGCGGGGTGCTCGACACGGTGCTGGAGCGGTTGGCGGTGTTTATGGAAAAGGCCCAGCGCATCGCCGGCAAAGTGAAGGCGGCGATGGTCTACCCTGTCATCATCGTGATCGTCGCGAGCCTGATCGTATCGGTGCTGATGATTTTTGTCATTCCCACGTTTAAGAATATTTTTCGCGACATGCTCAAGGGCCAGCCACTGCCCGCGCTCACCGAGGGCCTGATGATCGTGAGCAATTTTCTCAAAGAGCATTACGTCTATGCGCTCGCCGGGTTGCCCGCGCTTTATGTGCTTTACCGGCTTTTCAGTCGGACGCGTTTTGGTGCGCGTCTCATCGACTGGCTGCTGATCCATGCGCCAGTCGTGGGTGACCTTTTTCTGAAAAGTGCCATTGCCCGCTTCACCCGGACCTTTGGGACCCTGCTCGCGAGCGGCGTTCCCATCCTTCAGGCGCTCGTCATTACGCGCGATACCAGCGGCAACGTCCACGTCGCGAACGCCATCAATGTCGTCCATGATCGCGTCAAGGAGGGTGACAACGTCGCCAAGCCGCTCGAGTCCACGCACATTTTCCCGGGCATGGTCACGAGCATGATCGAGGTTGGCGAGGAAACCGGCGCCCTGCCGGATATGCTCACCCGTATCGCCGACACCTACGACGAAGAGGTCGACACCGCGGTGGCTGGCCTGACGTCCATCATCGAGCCGATTATGATCGTGTTCATGGCGGTGGTGGTCGGCTTGATCGTGGTCGCGCTGTTTCTGCCGATGGTGAGCATCATTCAGAATTTGCCGACATGAGATTCCGGCGTCGGCCGCCCGCTCGCGGGCGCTAACGAAGCTCGCGGCCTACGGGTTCACTTTCCGCGTCAGCAACGGCGAGTTCAACCCCGGCAGGCGTTCGGAAAAGTCCTCGCCTTCGGCTGCCTGGCGCAGGGCGCGCTGCACCATGCCCATCTTTGCGTCGAGGTTGTCGATCATGGAGACGAACACGGCCTCCGGGGTCGCGGCGTAGACCGCTGCGCCCCACTCGGGCTCGCCCTGATGCGAGAGGATGATGTGCTCCAACCGCTCGAGCAGTTCCGGCGCGAGCTTGGCCTTCATGCCGGCTTTGCGAGCGAGCTGATAGCCGAGCACCACGTGACCTTGCAGGATGCCGCGGCGGCTGCGTTTGGTGGCGAGCGTTCCTTCGTATTCGATCGCCTTGCCGGTGTCGTGCAGGAGGATGCCCGCCAGCGCGAGATCGGCGTGGACTTCCGGATAAAGCGGCAGCAGCGCCGCCCCCGCCCGCGCCATGTGCACCGTGTGCTCGAGCAGGCCGTGCCGGTAAGCGTGGTGCATCGCGACCGCGGCGGGCGACCACTTAAAGGTCTCGCCAACTTCGTCGAACACCGCGCGCACGGTCCCGCGCAACTCGGCGTGCGTCAGGCCGTCGATGAAGGCGTTGAACTCCGTCCACAGCGCATCGGCGTTTTCCGGGGCGAGTTCGACCAGGTGGTCGAGCAGGCCGGGCGCGCCGAGTTCGGCTTCGGACAGCACGGCGATTTTTCCCAGCTTCGGCGAAAGACGACCCTGGTAGTAGTCAACTTTGCCCTCGACGCGCACGACCGCGCCTTCGCCGGCCTGCTTGAGCAGATCAAACGCCGGCTGGTCGCTGAAGATGGTGCAACCAAAAGATCCCGACCGGTCGCCGAGGTCGGCGCTATAAAACGGATTGCCGTTCGACGCGGTCTTCGCGGCGAGTTTTTTCACCACCAGCAGACTGCTAAACGGCCGACCGTGGGCCGCGGGGCCGAGGGACTTAAGCTCACGGACGCAGGAGAGGGAAATTTCGTCGGGCATGGATTTGATCGGTAACCGGAATTATTAGATTTTGGCCGCCAAACTCTCACGAGTTCGGCGACGCATGTAATTTTACGAGTTGAGTGTAGGCTTTGAAGAACGGGTGCTTCACGTCGTGGAGCAGCGCGTAGAAGACGGTTTCGCTCGGCAGCACATGGGCGCCCGCGCGGACGAGGGCCGCGAGGCAGCCGGCGGCATCGTCGGGCCGCCGGGCGCCGATGGCGTCGCTCAGAACGGTAACCTGCAATTGGTCCGCGAGCGCGGCGAGCGCCGTCTGATAAATGCACACGGGCGTCTCGACGCCGCAAAGCACGAGATGCTCGACGCCGCGGTCACGGAGCAGTGCGTCGCGGATGCCATCGTCGGCGAGCGCAGAGAATGTGTTCTTCCCGAAGACGGGCGCCCCGAAGGCGAGGGCGAGCAGCTCAGTGGCGGTGCCACCGAGTTTCTGCGGCACCTGTTCGGTGAAAGCGACGGGGAGCCCCAGCCCGTGCGCGGCGGCCACGGCGAACTCGCAACGCCGCTGCACCCGGGTCCCATCGGTGACGGCGCGGACGAAAACCGGCTGCATGTCGATGCAGAGCAGCAGGACTCCCTTCGGTGGGTTGAGCGCCTTCATGTCCAGTAGCGTTGCCGGGCTTTGACCTGGATGAAACGTTTTTCGGGCAGCACGTAGGCGGTGAGAGCTCCGCCGAGCACGCAGCCGGTATCGATGCCGGCGGACCATTTCAGTTTGCAGATGTCAGGCCGCGGCGTGTGCCCGTAGACGACGAAAGGAGGGCCGCTCCATAGTTCCGCCCACGTCGGCGCCTCGGGTTCGTCGGAGCGTTTGGCGGGGCGGCCTGCGCGATCCACCACCTGGATGCGCGTGACGACCTCGGCCGGTTGCCTCTGCCATGGCTCGCCGGGGAGAAAACCGCCGTGGACGAAGACGACATTGAGTTCCGGCTCCTCAAAGGTGAGCGGCATTTTTTCCAGAAAAGCCCAGTCCTCTGGCTGCAGGCGCACAAATGTGTCAAAATCCTTTTCCTTGAGAAACCGCTGGTCACCCGTCCGGTGGCATTTGAGCAGGCGCAGCTCATGGTTGCCCAGCAGCGCGGTGGCGCGATAAGCGCGGGCGAGATCGAGCACCTTGCAGGAGTCGGGGCCGCGGTTGACGAGATCTCCCAGCAGGACCAGTCGGTCGTCCTTCGTCAGCGCCAGTTGCGCCAGCAACTCGGCGAATTCGAGATGACAGCCATGGATGTCGCCGATGGCGATGAGTCGTCCGTTCATGAGGCGGAAAATTGCTAGCGTCCGCGGCGGGGGAGAGTAAACAAGAAAGCCTATGGAAATGCATCTGCAGCCGCTGGCCACCGCGTGCTTCGTCTCGGGCGAGCCGTTCATCGAAGGCGCGCGCGTCGCGAGCTGCCTCGTGCGCACGACGACTCTGGAGGTCGCGCGCTACGACGTGTTGGAAACGCACGCGGAAAATTTTACCCCCGAGGGCTTCGTGGCTTGCCGCTGGGTGCAGGCGTTTAAGCCGCGGCGGGGTGATGAAAACACCGACCGCACGCTGAAACTGAACGCGGAGAATCTTTTCCTGACGCTGGCGGATCCGGCGACCGAGCCGACCATCGAGAACACACGGCTGGTGCAATTTCTCGCGTTGATGCTCGAGCGCAAGAAACTGCTCCGACCGAAGGGCCGGAGCGCTGACGGCGAAAAAAACCTCTACGAACATGCCAAGACGAAACAGCTGTTTGAGGTGCCGGTGGGCGAGCTGACGCCGGAGTTCTTCATCGCCGTGCAGGAGCAGTTAACCGTGCTCGTCGGGGCGCCGAAGGCGAAAGTGGTGACGGTGGAGCCACAGCCGGCGTCCTCCGGGTAACCGAAAGCTACCGGCGCACCGGCACCCCGCGGCTGGCGAGATAGTCCTTCACTTGCGGAATCGTGAGCGTGCCGAAGTGGAACAGACTGGCGGCAAGCACGGCGCTCGCGTGACCCTCGTCGAGCACTTCGGCAAAATGTTCGAGCGTGCCGGCGCCGCCGCTGGCGATGACGGGCACGCTGACGGCGTCACTCACCGCGCGGGTGAGCGCACAGTCGTAGCCGGCCAGCGTGCCGTCAGCATCCATACTCGTCAGAAGAATTTCCCCGACGCCAAGCGCGACGGCGGTCCTCGCCCAGCTGACGGCATCAAGCTCGGTCGGATGGCGGCCACCATGGGTGTAGACGCGCCATGATTTTCCGTCGGACTCCCGCTTGGCATCGATCGCGAGCACGATGCATTGGGCCCCGAAACGATTGGAGGCGGCGCGGATGAGGTCGGGGTCCTTGATCGCGGCCGTGTTGAGGGAGACTTTATCGGCGCCGGATTTCAGCATCGCCTCGATGTCGGCGAGGGTGCGCAGGCCGCCGCCGACGGTGAGCGGCATGAAGCACTGCTCGGCCGTCGCGGCGACGACGTCGTGCATGATGCCGCGGCCGTCGCTCGACGCGGTGATGTCGAGGAAGACGAGTTCGTCGGCGCCCTGGGCGTCATAGGCCTTGGCGCTCTCGACGGGATCGCCGGCATCGCGGAGTTGCTGGAACTTCACGCCCTTGACCACGCGGCCGGCGTTGACGTCGAGGCAGGGGATGATGCGGCGAGAAAGCATGACAGGAAGTAACAAGTGCCAAGTGACAAGTGGCAAGAACCGGAAGCACGGGGCTTCCTTGAAACTTGCTCCTTGTTACTTGTCCCTTGCGCGCGAAGCGCGCCTCAGGTTTCCGTGTGCGTCACGTCCGGATCGAAGTTCACCGCGAGGCGGTAGACGTGGCCGGGGCGCATGATGAGCGGGTGGTCGCGCACGAGGTATTGCAGGTAGTGAATCTTGCCGTAGTTCGTGCGATAGGTCGGGTCGGCGCTGACGACCTCGGTCTCCTGCCAGACACCCTGGAAATCATCCTTCGCCACGCTGCAGCGGTGGCCTTGCGGCCCGAGCGCGAGCGCGCCAGTGACGTGGTATCTCGAATGCGGCGCAGCGATGGCGAGACAATAGCGGAATTTATCCAGCGTGATCTGCTGCTTCACCGTGTAGGCGAACTCGCAGCCGATTTTGCTGCCGGCAAACGTCCATTGCACCTTCACGCTGCCGATGTTCTTCACGATTTCTTCCTTCGTGGTGATCAACTCGGGCTGCTCGTAGCGGAAATAGAAACTGTTGCGCAGGCCGAGGCCGGTCACGCAGTTCTTGCCGTAGAACGCGGGCAGCGTGACGTGGTCGCCGAAGGTCAGCTCGGGGAGCATGATCGGCACATAGACATTGTTCGGCCAGTCGAAGACGCCGGGGCAGTGCGGAAAGGTCAGCGAGTCGCTCGTGAGCGTGGTGCCGGAGCTGATGAGCGGCACCTGCAGGTGCAGCCCGGTCTCGGCATCGCGATAGAGGAAGAGGCCCTGCTCCTTGCGGTTGCTCTTGTCGAAGATGACGTAGCGGCCGGAGGTGCGCGGCGGCTCGATCTTCGGGTTGCCCGTCGGCACCTGGACGGTCTTCGCGAGGCGCGACCACTGGCAGAGATAACGCGCGGCATCGAAGTTCGCCATGCGCGTGGTGTGGTGCGAATAGGCGGTGCGCTCCTCGTCCCGCAAATCGAGGAAGCCGTGTTCCTGATCGAGATAGGTCTCGTAGAAAAACATGAACAGCCGGCGGAGGATATCGAAGTATTTGAGTTTTTGATCGTCGGGAATCCAGCCGTCGCGCAGGCCCTGCAGAATCAGGCTGACGCAGTGCATCTGGCCGTAGGCGCCCGCGGCGCGGCCGAACGCCCAGCCGAGTCCGTCGGCGCGGACGAGGTCGGGCATCATCTTGATGTATTTCTCGGCGTAGGTGCGGAGGGTGGGGAGCTTGCGATCGCGCACGCTGCTGTTCGCATGGAGCTGCAGCGCGGAGCGGACGAACACGAAGGTCATCACGCCGTAGAGATTGAAATTTCCGCCGAAGCCGCTGGTGGCGTCGTCGAACAGGCCGGCGGAGCTGGTCTGGTTGACGCGATCGCACATCCGCTCGATCAGGCGCGAGGTCTCGTCCTTCTTCGAGAGGCCGAAGCTGAAACGCGCGACGGCCTTCGCGATGTTGAAGGCCTGCCAGTGGTTGTCGTAGTCGCTGCGGTGGAGGAGGGACTTGTCGATCCGCTGCTGCGTTTCCTCGACGAGGCGTTCCCAGACGGGATTGCGATCCTTCGACGGGCCGAAGGCGAGGAGGCCGAGCGCGGCGTAGGCGAGGCCGTTTTCCGCGGCGGGCTCGGTGAACATCTGCGCCGTGATGCAACGCGCCGCGAGATCGATGAGGTCGTGGCCCTTGAGCGTGGTCTCGCCGGTGGCGCGGTAAAATTCGCCGAGCGCATAGGCGACGTGGCCGGGTTCGTCGGGGCGCGACTGCTCCCCATTGGCGGGGAGAACGGTTCCGTCAGGCTGAATTGAGTCGAGATTGTGGGCCAGCATCGATCTGGCCATGTCGAGACATTGCTCGGAAAAACTGTGCATGAAGTGGGTTAAGGCGTGGTAGCGGAGGGAGACGAGTCGCGGCGGCGAAAGGGAACGATGAATCTCGGGAGAATCAGGAGGGGGGCAAGAGGGAAGTGCTCAGCGCGCGATCAGCTTCAGGAATTCGGCGTTGGTCTTCGTTTTCGAGAGGCGGGCAATCATCGTGTCGGTGGCCTCCTCGATCTTCTGCTGCACGAGGGCGCGGCGGAAAAAGTGGATACCCTCGAGGGTCTTCGCGTCGATCAGCAGTTCCTCCTTGCGGGTGCCGGAGGCGGCGACGTTGATCGCGGGCCAGAGGCGCATCTCGGCGCATTTGCGGTCGAGCACGAGCTCCATGTTGCCGGTGCCCTTGAACTCCTGGAAGATCACGTCGTCCATCCGGCTGCCGGTTTCGACGAGCACGGAGGCGATGATGGTGAGCGAACCGGCTTCCTCGGTCTTGCGGGCGCTGGCGAAAATTTGGCGCGGTTTTTCCAGCGCGCGGACATCGAGGCCGCCGGAGCCGGTGCGACCGGAATTGCGGGCGGTGTTGTGCGCGCGGGAGAGGCGCGTGATGGAATCGACGAAGAGCACGACGTCGCGGCCAACCTCGACCAGGCGGCGCGCACGTTCGATGCAGAGATCGGCGATGCGGATGTGGTTCTCGATCTGCTCGTCGTTGGACGAAGCCCAAATCTCGGCGGCGGTCACGCTGCGCTTAAAGTCGGTGACTTCCTCGGGACGCTCGTCCACGAGGAGGATCATGACGTGGCACTCGGGATTGTTTTCGAGGACGCCCAGCGCCATATCGCGGAGGAGGGTGGTCTTGCCGGTGCGCGGCGGAGCGACGATGAGCCCGCGGGTGCCTTTGCCGATCGGACAGAAGAGGTCGACGGCACGCGTCGTGAGCCGGCCGTCTTTCTGCTCCATTTTCAAAAACTGATTCGGCGAGATGGTCGTCAGGGTGGTGAATTCCCATTTGGCGCGGCGATCTTCGAGGGCGACGCCGTCAACCGTCTCGATGAAACGCATCTTGGGATTCAGGAAGCGGCCATCGGGCGGGAAAGCAGTGCCGCCGATCATCGAGCCGGTGCGGAGCTTGAAGCGCCGGATGAGCTCCTTGGGCACGAAGGTGTCGGTCGGGCGACGTTTGCCGCCGCGGCTGAGGTCGAGCAACTGGCCGTTGCCCCCGTGCTGGAGATCGATGTCGAGCACGCCCTGAACTGGGATCGTGTTTTCGACCGGAGCGGGAACGGGCGCGCTGGGAGCGGCGCTCGTTGGCGCAGGAGTTTGGGCCGCAGCGACGGGCGCAGCGGTAGCGGGAGTGTCCGCAGAGGCGGACAGGGATTTCTTTTCCATACGAATAATGAAGACAAATCACGTCCCGCGCTTGACGCTTGAAACCCGCGGCAGGATAAGAGCCGCGGTTTCGCGTTCTTAAACCCTAAAATCCGACACAACGTGCCAGACCAGACGATTACCTCAGTTTCCCGGGAACACCGGTTATTCAGGCCTTCGGCCGAGTTCAAAGCCCAAGCCAATCTTGGGAGTGATGCGGTCTACAAAAGGCTCTACGCCGAGTCTGTCAACACCCCAGAAAAGTTCTGGAGCCGACAGGCCAAGGAACAATTGGTGTGGCGAAAGCCTTTCAAGAAGGTGCTCGATTGGCAGGCCCCGCACGCCAAATGGTTTGTGGGCGGCAAGCTCAACGTCTCGGAAAACTGCCTCGACCGTCATCTGGGCACGCCCCGGGAAAACAAGGCGGCGCTGATTTTCGAAGGCGAGCCAGGCGACGTCAGGACCATCACCTACAAGCAGTTACATTTCCATGTCTGCCGGCTGGCGCATATTTTCGAAAACATGGGGGTTGGCGCCGGAGATCGGGTGGCCCTCTATCTGCCGATGATTCCCGAGTCGGTGATCGCGATGCTCGCGTGCGCGCGGGTCGGCGCGATTCACACGGTGATTTTTGGCGGCTTCTCCAGCGAGTCGATCAAGGATCGCATCAACGATTGCAAAGCCAAACTAGTCATCACGGCCGATGGCGGCTGGCGCCGCGGCAAGGTCATCGAGCTCAAGGCCAGTGTGGACAAGGCGCTCGATTTTACGCCGACGGTGCAGACCGTGATCGTCGTCAAACGCTGCGGCAATCCGGTCGACATGAAGGAAGGCCGCGACGTGTGGTGGAAAGAGGCCTGGGAAGGAGCCCCAAATACGCACAAGGCGAAGGCGTTCGATTCCGAGCATCCGCTTTTTATTCTCTATACGAGCGGCTCGACCGGCAAACCGAAGGGCGTGCTGCATACGAGCGCCGGCTACCTGCTCGGCGCCAAGCTCACCTCGCACTACGTCTTCGACCTGAAGGAAACGGACCGCTACTTCTGCTCGGCCGACATCGGCTGGATCACCGGCCACAGCTATGTCGTTTACGGCCTCATGGCCAACGGTGCGACCATCTTTATCTATGAGGGCGCGCCCAACCAGCCCGAGCCGGACCGCTTCTGGCAGATGATCGATCGCCACGGCATCACGATCCTCTACACCGCGCCGACCGCCATCCGCGCGTTCATGCGCTGGGGCGACAACTACGTGCTCCGCCACCATCTCGGATCCCTGCGTTTGCTTGGCTCCGTCGGTGAGCCGATCAATCCCGAGGCGTGGATGTGGTATCACAGGATGATCGGGAAAAAACGCTGCCCCATCGTCGACACGTGGTGGCAGACTGAGACCGGTTGCATCATGATCTCGCCACTTCCCGGCGTCACGCCGACGAAACCGGGCTCCGCCACGCGGCCGTTCTTTGGCGTCGTGCCGAAAGTGGTTGATGACCAGGGCAACGAAGTCCCGCGCAACAGCGGCGGCAAACTCGTCCTGACGCAACCCTGGCCCGCCATGCTGCGGACGCTGTGGGGCGACGACGATCGGTTCCGGAAAGCCTACTACAGCGAATTTCCCGCGCATCCCCACTACTACTTCACCGGCGACGGCGCTCGACAGGACAAGGATGGTTACTTCTGGATCGTCGGTCGCATCGACGATGTGCTCAACGTTTCCGGCCACCGCATCGGCACCGCCGAGATCGAGAGCGCGCTCGTCTCGCACCCCGCCGTGGCCGAGGCTGCCGCCGTCGGCCGTCCCGACGAACTCAAGGGCCAGGCGCTCGTCGTGTTCGTCACCGTCAAGTCCGGCATCCAGCCGAGCGACGCCCTCAAGGAAGAGCTGCGCAACCACGTCGGCAAGGAGATCGGCTCGCTCGCGAAGCCCGATACCGTCCGTTTCGCCGCCTCCCTGCCCAAGACGCGCAGTGGAAAAATCATGCGCCGTATTCTCAAGGAAATCGCCGCCGGTGGCATGGTGAAAGGCGACACGACCACGCTGGAGGATTTCTCCGTCGTCGCCGCGCTGCAAGCGGAGGATTGAGAGGCCTGGTCCGAGGGGAGGGCGGGTTACTGGTGCGCCGCTGGCGCATCCCTAACCCGCCGTCTCCGCGTGCCCTGCTGATTGCGCCCCGCGCCTTTTCCATTTGCTGCGCGTGTAACGTCCGCGCTTCCTTTGCGTCCATCTCCCCATGCCGCCCGCCCGTCGAGATCGCCGCCCGCCAGGATTCACGCTCATCGAGCTGGTGACGGTGATGGCGATCATCGCGATTCTGGCGGCTTTCAGCTTCGGAGCGGTCAAAGGCGCGCAACAACGTGCCGCACTGGCCCGCGCGAAATCTAACCTCGCCGCCCTCGGCACCGCGCTCGAGGAATACAAGCGCCACTACGGCGACTACCCGCAGCTCGCCGAATTCGCGCAGGCCGCCCTCACTCCGACCAGCACCACAACCGGCCCTGGGATCACCACCGCCCAGGCCAAACTCTTCAACTGCCTCACCGGCGTTTTTGGCCCACGCGTTTTCACCAACGACGGTCGCCTCAATGGCCCCAATCTGCTCGACATCGGAAAATTCTCCCTCAACGGCACCCTCACCGCCACGTTCCAAGTTGTGAGCACCAGCCCGCCCAAGCCTCCTTTCAAGCAGGAGCAAAATATCAGCCTCCTTGACCCGTGGGGCCGCCGCTACCTCTACTACTACAAGAACGCCCGCGTTCCCGCTCTCTGGCAGGCCCCTGGCTACGTGCTCTACTCCACCGGCCCCGACGGCCAGCACACGGCGCCGCCTGCCACCGGCGTTTCGACCATCGCGCAGCTCACCACTACCACGAATTCTGACAACGTCTACGCGACCCCCTGACCATGAATCACCTCGCCTGCTTCCGCCCTCAACCATTGGGGCTACTCGGAATTTTTCACCGTCCGCCGTCGTCCGCTGCGCGCGGCTTCACGCTCATCGAGCTCCTGACCGTCGTCGCCATCATTGGCATTCTCGCCGCGATCCTCATCCCCACCACTTCTTCGGCCCGGCTGGCTGCGAGCAAAGCGAAGACCCGCGCGCAATTCGCCCAATGGGCCGGCGGCATCGAGGCCTTCCGCCAGGAATACGGTTACTATCCAACCTTTGAAACCAACGGCGCCGGGCTGAACAAGGTCAACGGCAACACCGCCGGTGGCACTAATCTCGCCGCCGTCCACCGGTTCTACGAGACCCTCGTCGGCGTCCGCCGCGATGGCACCGCGCTCACCGGCGCCGCCACCGGCACCCCCATCCCGCCCCTCGGCCAGAACACCCGGCGCATTCCGTTCCTCTCGTTCACCGACGCTGACATCGTCTCGACTGCCACAACCGATCCGACGCTCACGTCCAAACGCGGCCTGATCCGCGACGCCTTCGATAACACCGACATCGCGGTCCTCATGGACCGCAACCTCGACGGCAGAATCTCCCTCGGAGCCGCGGGCGGTGATAGCATCAACGCCCTACCCGCCGTTAGCCCGGTCGATAACACCGCTGTTCGCATCGCTGGCCCGACCACCGGCGCCACCGGCGATTTCCCGACTGGCAACAATCTTGGGGTTCGCGCTGGCGTGATTTTCTACTGTGCGCCGCCGCGCGCGAGCAGCTCGGCTGATCTCCTGATGAGTTGGAAATGATGCGCCCCTTCCGACAGTTCAGTTTGCGCGCCACGCGGGTAGGGCGGGTTATCCCTAACCCGCCGCTTAGGCCGCCCGCTTGCGGGCGCTGCTTTAGCGCGAGCAAGCTCGCTGCCTACGGGGAGCGGCGCGTTAGGGAAAACGTGCCCTACCTGCACTCCGCCTTCACCCTCGTCGAACTGATGGTGGTCACCAGCCTGATCGCGTTGCTCACCGCTGGCGTCGGCATGGCGCTCCGTGGTCGCGGCGGCGAGGGCGTCGCCCTCGCCAACGCCCAGAAAATCCTCATTGGCCTGGTCGGCTCCGCCCGCGCTCAAGCCGCACTGCACCAGACATCCGCTCGCGTGCTCGTTTACGCCTCGCTCCCTCCCGCCGGTGACGCCGGAAAATATCTTCGCTATCTTCAGGTCGCCCGCCTGGAAGGCACGGCGTGGGTCGCTGCCGGCGACCCCGTCACGCTTCCTACGCCCATCTGCGTCGTCCCTCCGTCGCCCGTGCCCACGACTCACCTTCGCACCGGCGTCACGTGGGTTAATACTCCCGCCACCGGACCGGTCTCCACGTTGTCCTTGCAGAGGAATTTTTCCGTCAGTGGCCAGAGTGCGGCGGCCAACCTACCCGGTGCCCGCCCGGTGCCCGGACAACTCTTCGGCGGCACCGGTGGCGGCACGGTCTATTTCCTCCAGTTGGAAGCCGACGGCACTGTCTCCTCCAACACCACCGGCAACCCCACAAAAATCGCGCTCGCCACCGCCGTCCTTGCGCCCGCCGCGATCCCGCAGTTCAACAACGCCAGCGGCGTTCGCGGCCTCTTCGTCCGCAAGACCGGCGCCGTCTCCCTCGTCAACGACGCCACCGGCTTCTGATGATGCGCAACCCCGTAGGTCGGGCTTTACGTCCGACATCTCATCACCCTCCAATCACGTTGGAGATACCCCCCGACCTGTCACTGCGCGCTAGCGGCATTCCCGCCGTGCGAAGCCTTGGTGGAGTAGGGTTCAGCCTGCTCGAGGTTGTCGTCGCTGTCGGCATTTTTGCTCTCGGGTTGGTCGCCGTGCTCGGTATTTTTGCGCCGATCACAAAATCCATCGCTACCGTGTCCGAATCCGAAGCCGCCGCGCGCGTTGCGGATTCGGTCCTCGCCCGGCTCCGCGCCATCCCGTTCGACACCGCCGCGACGTTCGTGCAGGACACGGCGACCTTGCAGAAAAATGACGCTTCCGGTGCTTACAACCCCAACGACGGCACCAAGAATCCCTTCGTGATCTTCGGCAAGCGCGATGGCGAGGTCGGTTTCTACGACCCAGCCACCGGTCAGAAAAAATGGCGCGACTCCCTCGGCAACACCGTCGCTGACGCCGACAAATATTTTGAAATCGAACTCATCCGTAACGACACCCTCTCGCCGAAAACCCTTCCCGCCGCCGACCCTGCCGACCCCGGTATCCCTGCCGACGCCACTGCGACCATGATCGCCTTCTCGATGCGCGTCCGCTGGCCCTCGTTTCTCCCCGCCTCCAGTGGCACCCCCGTGCAGGTCGGCTTTAACGCCGCCGGCGGTGGCGTGACCTATGACCATGGCAAAAAGCAGGTGCTCTTTTTCACCGGCACCATCACGCGCTGACCGATGCGAATCGCCGCACCATTTTCGTCGCGCGCCGCGCGGGTTATCCCTAACCCGCCGTCTCAACGTGTGCGGTCGCCTTTGCGGCGCGTTAGGGATAACGCGTCCTACCTCGAAGCGGGCTTCACCATTCTCGAACTCCTCGTCGCTGCAACGCTCACCGCCGCACTTGCCGGCGTCATCATTGTGGTCGTCCATAACGTCTCCTCCACCTGGGCCCGCTCCTCCGGGCGACTCGGAGCCGATTCGCAGGCCCGCCTCGTCCTCGACCAACTCGCCCTCGACCTCCAGGGCGCGCAGTTCCGCGACGACGGCAACGTCTGGATGGCCGCCGAGGTCATCGACCGCACCAGCAATCCTGGAAATCTCTGGGCCATCGCCGCGCGCAACCCCAAGCCCACCGGCACCGGCGCCAACGGCTCCGTCAGCCTCACCACGCCGAGCATCGCCGACGCCCGCTTCGGCGCTGCTGGCATCTGGCTTCGTTTCTTCACCACCAGCCGCGGCACCAACACGGCCGCAACGCCCGCAACCATTTCCGCGCCGGTCGCGGTGGCCTACCAAATCATCCGCCGCTTCACGGCCACGAACCCGGTCAATCTAAACACCGCCTATCTCCTGCACCGCTCCGAAGCTCGCCCCGGCGAGACCGGCAGCGGCAGCGCCGCGCGCCCCGGCACGCTCGAGTCGGGCTACTCGATCACCGTCGCCGCCTACACGACGAGCAGTGCCGCCAACAACAGCGGCGCCACCACGGGCGATCCCCGCAGCATTCAGATCCCCGGCACCAACACCGGCGCGGCCGGCCGCAATCTCGACTCTGTCCTCGCCGACAACGTCATCGACTTCGGCATTCGCTGCTATGTCCGCGACGCCGCCTCGCCCGGCGGCCTGCGCCTAATTTTCCCTGCCGACGCCTCCGGCAAACCCACGGGCACCGCGAATTCCCGTTACCGCGCGTCGGTCTCGTCCACCACTCCCGTCACTTCCGGCAACTTCTCGACCCTCTTCCCCGACGTGATCGACGTCATGCTCCGCGTCCTCACCGACGATGGCGCCGCGCTCATTGCGAATATCGAGAAAAACCAAACCCCCGCGCTCACCGCGCCCGTGAAATACAACAGCAACGCGCAAGCCTGGTGGTGGGGCGTCGCGCAGGAAAACTCCCGCGTCTACACCCGCCGGATCGTCCTCCGTCAGCAGTCTCTCTAACCGCCTTGGCCTCTCAACTCTCAACTCTTAACCGGAGCGCGCGCTCCGCGCTGCGTCCTGAGCCCAGCGAAGGATCCAGGTCGAGACGCCGCGCGAAGCGCGGGGGTTTCGCTCTGCTGATCGTCCTCACGCTGGTCGCATTCGTTCTCGTTTTGCTCCTCGGCCTTGCCGCCTACACCCGCGTTGAAACCGCCATCTCCGGCAACACGCAGCGCCAGGCCCAGGCCCGCCAGCATGCGCTCGTCGCCCTCGACGTCGCCCTTGCTCAACTTCAGAAAAATGCGGGCCCCGACCAGCGAGTTACCGCCACCGGCGAATCCACCGGCGGCGCCAATGCACACTACACTGGCGTGTGGTCGAGCGACCCCACCGCCACCCCGAGCACCACGCCGCTGACCTGGCTCGTCAGCGGCAGCGAGACGCCGGCAAACAACGCGCTCGCGGCCGTGCAACTCGTCGGCCCGCAGTCTGCCGGCACCGGCAACAACGCCGCCTTCGTCACCGCGCCGCTCGTAAACTTAAAAAGTTTCGGCGTTCCTGGCCAGGCCGCCAATGACACGACCGCGATCGGCGGCACAACCATCGGCCACTACGCGTGGTGGATTGGGGACCAGGGAGTAAAGGCCCCCGTCGCGCTCGGCGACAACACCGCGGCGGTGAACTACCCACCCTTTGTCGCGCAAGATGCCGACGGCAATACCATCGGCACCGACCTCCGCGACCGCATCGGCCAGCAAATCTCCCTCGGCGCTGGCGCCACCGACGCGACCGGTGCCACCGTCTTCGAGCCGCGCGACACCGCCAACGTGGCCCCGGTTAAAAATGTCACCGCCTTCAGTCAGCTCGCGTTCCTCAAGACTCCCGCTCCCGCCGCCGTGGGCCTCGCGACAGTTCAGAAAAATGTCCACACTTGGTCGCCGAACAATTTCAACGTGCTCGCCAATACGAGACTCGGCGGGCTACGGCAGGATTTGTCGTTAAAACCGGAATTACTCGGCGCGGCGTTTTCGGCCTGGACAAACTATTCTTCTTACCTGGAGCCGATCTCTGGCAGTGATCCCCTGCGGAGGCGTTACATCATGCAGCCTCCTGTTACAGCGGATGGCGCCGTTACCTCGGTGGCGCCGGTGCTGAGCTACTTCCTGCTCGCGTTTAATGTGCGCACGCAACCCACGAGCAGCGGTTCTGGCTCTACGGCCGCCAATGCCCTGCTCCAAGTCCGCGCTCGCTGGATGATTTCCTTGTGGAATCCCTACACCGCGGCGCTCGTGCCCGAGGAAAACCTCCGTCTCGAAATCACCGGGCTCCCGCTCGTAACTATCGACGACGAAGAGCCGCCGCGACACGTAGTAACTGACCTTAACCTGGACTCAGCGTTTGGCTCGCCTTTTTCGATCGGCCTGCCGTGGACCGGGGACAATTCTTCGCCCGACCGTCAGTCGTGGTTGCCGGGTCGCGTTTATTCGTGGGCCTCGAAAGAAAATCTCGCCGGGACGCCGCCAGACTCCAGCGGCTTCGCGTCGGAATTCTACACCCGCTCGCTTGATGCGTCGGGCGGGCAGGGCGTGCAAGTGGCGATTCCCGGCGTAACCGTCGACGGTGACCACGAGAACGATCTCCACGTGCGTTCGAACCAGACACTCACGCTCAAGTTGATCGTGACGCGCGCCGATGGGGACGTGACGCTGGCGACCTTTACCTCGCCACAGTTCTCCACGTTCGTCACGACAGACCAAAAATTCAGCGCTGGCACCTACCAGTTCGCCTATGTTTTCCGTCACGGCGAGAGCCTGGATGGCGGCACCTGGCTGGCGAACGCCGCCTCCGATCCGCATCGTGGCACGCTCGGACCGGAGTCCTTCGTCTATCAAGCCACCGAGGCAAACCCGGAAAGTCCTGCGAGCTTCGCTGGCTTTAAGACCATCTCCGCGCCCGATCGCTTGCTCGATCGCGCGACCGACAGCCTTTCCTACAACGAAGACACGCCGCTGTTCGAGCTGCCGCGGGCGCCACTGCTTTCACTCGGCGCTCTTCAGCACCTCGCCCTCGACGGACAGCGACCCTTCGCCATCGGTAACTCGTGGGCCGGAACCGCGCAGCTCAACGGTATCAATGTCACCGAACTCTTCGACCGCTATTTTTTCTCGGGCCTCGTCAGCTCGGTTGCACCCGTGAACTCGAATGGTGCCCTGCTCCTGCCGAATCCGATGCTCAAACCGCTGCGAAATCCGGCGACGGGCGTGGCGGTGACTCTCGCGGATTTGCAGGGCGCGGGTGCCGCGCAGTCCTCGAAATTCCTCCTGCAGGGTGGTGCGTTTAATTTAAACTCGACCAACGCCACCGCGTGGGCCGCCGTGCTGCGGGGCGTGCGGTTTCCTGCGCCGGCAAATTTCAAGTATCTCGATGCTGATCCCGCCACCGGGACGGCGGACGATGCAACGACTGCGACGGTGCAGTCGGGCGACGCCCAGTTTTTCCGCTTCTCGCAGTCGGCGCAGGAGACTTACAAGGCCGAGGCCGGCAATTCCGGTGGCACTGCCAGCACGGAGCTGTTTCGCAAGGGAATGATTACGCTGACCTCAACGCAGGTCAGCGCACTCGCCAGCGCCATCACGACCACCGTCAAGACGCGCCACGGTGCGAGCGGCCCGTTTCTATCGTTGGAGGAATTTCTCTCTCCGGGCACGGCCGGGGGACCGAGCTTGCTGGAACAGGCGATCACGGACTCCGCGGTAAATTCGGCCGTCACAGAATTCAGCTCCCAGTTCCTCACCCAAGCCGACATCATGACCGCGCTCGCGCCCGTGCTCTTTCCGCGCTCCGACACGTTTGTCATCCGCACCTACGGCGAGGCCGTCAATCCTGCCACGTCTGCCATCGAGGGAAAGGCGTGGTGCGAAGCCACCGTGCAACGCGTGCCGGAATTTCTCGGCAAGGAGGCGAATGCTCAGCCCGAAGAAACCGCGCCGGCCGAGCTCAACGACTTCAACAAAATTTACGGCCGTCGTTTCAAGATCATTTCATTCCGATGGCTCACGCGTTCCGACATTTGAGTTTTACGTCGTGGTCCATGGTAGCGCGGTGCTTCAGCCCGCGTTTGTCGATTTCCGGACGCGGACTGAAGCACCGCGCTACCCCCAACCGTCTCTTCACGCACACCTGTGCTGTGCTCGGGTTTTTTGCCCCGATGCAGGCGGTGCTCGCTCAAACTCCGCGTTTGTCCGAGCAGTCCGTGCGGTTCACCGTTTTCTCGTCACGCCCGGTTACCGGGCTCACCTACGTGCCTCGCACCGGCATCGCTCCGACAAAACTCGTGCTTTATCCGACCGCCCGCTCGCCCCGCTACGATTATCGCGGGGCGATGCCACTGCGCCTCACCGATACTACCACGGGCGCCGTGGTCGCGGAAGCGGTCATTCCGCCGGAGATTCACGACGCGCTCCTGCTTCTCGCACCGATTGAACCCGTGCCGGCGACCGGCCTGCGTTACCGTGTGTCCGTGCTCGACGACGGCGCTGCGCGTCACGGCACCGGAGGACTCACGATCATCAATTTTAGTGGGCTTGTGCTGGCCGGCAGCGTCGGCAAGACGGACGTGACCCTCAAAGACGGCCTCAATCCGACGCTCGCGGTCGGGCGTTCCGCGAAGGTCATGCTCCGCACCATGGTCAAGGGCCGCAGCTTCCAATCCTACGCAGCGACGCTGCAACTTTCCGGCAAGGAGCGCGCGCTGCTGATCCTGTTTCCGCCGTTTTACAAGGGGTCGCTGGAGGTGCAATCGCGCCTGCTGGTCGACGAGCCACCGGTGCCGCCAGCGATGCCTGCAGCGGGGCGTGAAAAATAGATTGGATTTTCCGCGGGGAACCTGCACGTTTCCGCCCTCTTATCCGCCAGAGTAGCTCAGTGGTAGAGCAGAGGACTCATAAGCCTTTGGTCGGGGGTTCGACTCCCCCCTCTGGCACCACTGCCGGTTTGGCCCGTTCGCCGGACCGTTTCTGTGAGTCCCTTCAGCTGAGGTCTGCCAGCAAGGAGCGCAGTTCCCGCTCGGGGTCTTCGTGCTGCTGCTCGAGCGCCAGTCGCAGCGCGGCTTCCAGCAAGGGCTTTGCTTCGGGCCGCCGACCGAGTTGCGCGAACAGTTTTCCGAGCAGGATCCGCGGCATCATCCAATCGGCTTTCTTGGCCACGCAAAACTCATAGTGCGGCACGGCCTCCGCCCCACGGCCTTCGGCGGCGAGGGCCTGCGCGAGGCTGAAATGGAATAGCTCGTTATCGGGCTGCCGCGCGACCGCCGCGGAAAATTGCTCCGAACGCGACGCCATCGCCTCACACGGCGTCGACGAAAATCAACACGCTCGTGACGTTGTCGGGACCGCCCCGGCGCACGGCGAGCGCCGTGAATTCGCGCTGCACTTGCTCTGGATCCGTCGCCTTGCCGATAAACTCGGCGAGTTCGGAGTCCGGCACCATGCGCGTCAGGCCATCGGTGCAGAACAGGTAGCGATCGCCGGCTAGAATAGGGCGGGAAATCAAGTCGACGTCCGGCGGCGTGGGCTGGCCGATGCAGCGAGTGAGCGCATTGCGGTTGGCCTCGTGGTAATAAACGACTTCGCCCTTGGCGCGGCGCATGCGCGCCTCGTTTTCCACCGAGTGATCCTCGGTCAGCCGCAGCAACTGGCCACCGCGCCAGCCATAACAGCGCGAATCGCCGACATGCGCGATCTGCAGGAGGTTGCCGCGCACGCACCCGAATGTCAGCGTCGAGCCAATGCCCATGGCCGGGCTGATCTTCTGGCCCAGCGTCGCGACACTCTCATTGGTCAGATGGACGATAGCCGTGTAATTTGGCAGCTGCTCCGGCGCCACCGCGCGAATTCCGGGCGTGACCTCGTCCACGCAACGCTGGGCCGCATCGGCTCCGCCGGGCAATCCGCCCACTCCGTCAGCGACACCGAAGAGGCCGGCATCTTTATCGAGGAGGTAGCGATCTTCATTTTGACGACGAACACGGCCGATGTCGGTGAGCGCAAAAGCGCGGAGCGATGGCATAGAGGTAAGCGAAGACCTAACCTCAGAAACGCTCAGGCGAAAGGAATAAATTTTTTATTACGCGTTTCCCGCGAGATTGACGTGAACTCCGGATTAGGCAGGCAATCGAGAAACAAACGCCCGTAGCCCTTCGCCAGCAGCCGCGAATCGAGCAAAGTGACGAGGCCACGGTCGGTTTGGGTGCGGATCAGGCGACCGATGCCCTGACGAAACTTGATCAGCGCATCCGGGAGGGTGAGCTCGTTGAAGGGACTGCCGCCGGCCTCGCGGATGTGCTCACATTTCGCCTCCGTGATCGGGTGCGTCGGTGGGTCGAAGGGCAGGCGGGTGATGATGACCTGCGCCAGCGCCTCGCCCGGCACGTCCACTCCGGTCCAAAAGCTGTCAGTGCCGAAGAGCACGGCGTTGCCGAGCTCGCGCATCTGCTTCGTCAGTTCGGTGCGTGAGAGGTCGGCTCCCTGCATGAAAAATGGCCGACCGGCCGTGCGGTAGGCAGGTTCAAGCGTGGCGGCGATCGCGCGCATGTCGGTGTAGCTCGTAAAGAGGACCAGCGAGCCACCGCGCACGCGTTCGGTGCAAAAGCCCACGTAGTCCGCCAGCACGTCGAGCGCGAGCTTCGCCTCGCGCGGCGAGGGGAGCGGCACATCGGAGGCGACAAAAACGCGCATGTGCCGCGCGAAATCAAAGGGCGATTTCACGATGACCGCGCGCGCGCTGTCCGCTCCAAGGCGCGCGGCAAACGGCTCGATTTGCCCGCCCATCGCGAGTGTCGCGCTCGTGCAGATGACACTGGTGCCGCAGCCGAAGAGATGTTGACGAAGTGCGGGCGCGACATCGATCGGCGCACTCCGGAGGGTGACGATCGTTAGCTTCCGACCGCCGCGCTCGGCCCAGTAAACGTGGCCCTGATCGCCCAGCGTGAGCCATTCCGTGATCCCGGCCTGCAGCGCCTTGATGCGCTGTTTCTGCTCGAGCAACTCGTCGCGCTCCCGGCCGTCCTCGAGCTTATCGGCGAGCTTGCCGAGCAGGCGGTGCAACGCGGACAGCGGGCCTTCGAGGGTGGGCTCGGCGACCCCTGCCTCACGCACGCGGACGATCAAGCGCGGCGCCAGCAGGGTGGTGGAGAGAAAATCGAAGAAGAGCTTCGAGGCGTCGAGCGCATCGACGACGAGTTGCTGCGCCTCGGGGCCCCCGAGTTTGCGGAAGAGACCGCGCTTGGTGCGCGGGTTGAACAGATACTTCAACGCGCGGTCCACGCCGTAACTGGAGAGGGCTAGGCCGAAGTTATTGGTCGCGACTTCGGGCACGGTGTGGGCCTCGTCGAGCACGAGAAAATCATCCGCAAACAGCACGCCACGGGTGTCAGCCTTGACCCCGTTGGCTTGCGCGCCGCCGGAGCTGATGAGCGCAAAGAGCAGTGCGTGATTGACGATGACGAGATTCGCGGAGCGCATCCGGGTGCGGGCGCGCTGGTAGAAACATTTGCCGCAGTCGCAGTGTTTGCGCGAGCAGGAGGAGGAGTCGGCGTTGACCGCGTCCCAAATCTCCGGGCGCGGCGGCGGGCGGAGGTCGTGGCGCAGGCCGGTGTCCGTGGTTTCGGCCCAGGCGGCGACGCGCTGGAGTTCGTCGTAATCGGCGTCGGCAAACAGACTCGCGCGATCCGCGAGCGCATGGCCGAGGCGCGTGGTGCAAAGATAATTTGATTTGCCGACGAGCACCGCGGATTTGAAATCGGCGTAGCGCACGAGGTCGGGTGTGGATTGGAAGAGCCGGCGGCAGAGCGGGAGATCGCTGGTCGACAGCTGTTCCTGCAGGGAAATGGTATGGGTCGAGACAATGAGCTGGCGCGACTGATCGATCGCATGGATGAGGCCGGGCACGAGGTAGGCGAGGGACTTTCCGACGCCGGTGCCGGCCTCGAACAGGAGAGGCTCGTCGGCCTGCATGGCCGCGGCCACGGCGCGGGCCATTTCCTCCTGCTGGGGGCGGTGCTCAAGGCGCAGCGCCGTCTGCAGCCACCCAGCCTCGGCGAAGATTTTCGCGGCGAGGGCGGGCGCGTGGCTGGGAGGCGGGGGCGCGGAGCCGGGGTCGTCGCGAAGTCCGATCATTTAATTCAAGTGAGTCGGGCAACCAATGAAGGGCAACGCATGCGGCGCAAATGAATTTGCGGCGGAGGGCCGGGCCGTTGAACGTGCTCCGCGATGGACCGGCCGATGAAAACCGAAGACGATTGGGTGGCGGAGCTCGTGAATTTCCTGCGCACGCAGCCAGCTGTGAGCGCGGTGCGCATCGATCCGGCGACGCACACCGTGAGCGTCGCGACCATTGGCAAAGTCGGACTGGGCGGTTTCGAGGAGAAACTTGCGGAAACCATCGCGGCGATCGAATCGCAGTTCGCGGCGCATCCCGCCACGGCGCCGCTCGGGTTTTCGCTCCGGCGTGACGGCAGCGCCACCGTGATCGGCCGGGATACGTGCGTGACGGCGGAGAAGATGTGGCTGTGGCGCGAGATGGAGTGGCCCGAGATCAAGGCCGAGCCGACCCCGGAGGATCAGGAGTGGCGGACGCTGGCGACGCTCGCGGCCATCTGCGGGGCGGCGGGCATCGGCGGCGTGCTGGCGGGGCAGTTCGCCCCCGGCCTGCCGCTGCTGGCGAAGGCTTTTTTCCTGGCCGGCCTGGTGACGGGCGGCTGGGACGCGGCGATCGACACCTGGGAAAATCTCCGCGAGCGGAGGATCGACATCCACTTTCTCATGCTGGCGGTCGCCGTTGGCGCGACGTTCATCGGGGCGTGGGGCGAGGCGGTGATGCTGCTGTTTCTCTTTTCGGCCTCCGGCGCGATGGAGGAATACGCGCTCGATCGCACTCAACGTGAAGTCAGCGCACTGCTGAAAACGTCGCCGAAGCGGGCGACGCTCGTGCTCGATGACGGCAGCGAAAAAGAAATCGCCGTCGAGGCTCTGCAAGTCGGGCAATGCGTGCGGGTGAAGCCCGGTGAGGCATTCGCGGCGGACGGCGTGGTCACCAAGGGCAAGAGTGCGAGCGACGAGTCGGCCCTCACCGGTGAGGCGAATCCGGTGGAGAAAAATGTCGGCGACCAGGTTTTCAGCGGAACCCTGAATCTGTGGGGCGTGGTGGAGTTTGATGTCGCGCGGCTGCCGGCCGAGAGCACCCTGCAAAAAATCATCCGGCTCATCCAGACGGCGCAGAAACTGAAAGCGCCGAGCGAACGGTTCACCGATAAATTTGGCACCGGCTACACCTACGCAGTTATCGGGGGCTCGACCGCGATGTTTCTCCTGTGGTGGCTGGGGTTTCATCTGCCGCCGTTCACGAACACACCGGAAACGCGTTCGGCGTTTTACCGGGCGATGACGCTCATGGTCGTGGCGAGCCCGTGTGCGCTCGTGCTGTCGATTCCGTCGGCGATCCTCGCGGCGATTGCGTGGGGCGCGCGCCATGGCGTCCTGTTTCGCGGCGGCGCGGCGATCGAGAAGCTCGCCGACGTCACCACGGTGGCACTCGACAAAACGGGCACGCTCACGACGGGTGAACTCGCCGTGGTGGGTTGCGAAAGCTATCCGCGCGGTCGGGAGCGGGAGGTGCTCGCACTGGCCTACACCCTGGAGGCGAAATCCCAGCACCCGATCGCGCGCGCCATCGTGCGCCACGCGAAAGCCGAGGGCGTGCGGGAGCTTGAGCTCGACGAGTTTCAGTCCATCACCGGCCAGGGCCTGCGCGGAAAAATTGGTGGTGCGACGCTGCTGCTCGGACGGCGCGAGCTGCTGGAAAACGGACCACTGGCGGATTGGGCCCGGAACTTACCGCCGGCCGCCGCGGAGTTGAGCGAGGTGTGGGTGCTCGGCCAAGACCTGGTCGGGCGCGTGCTGCTGAAGGATCAGATTCGCGCCGAATCACGGGGCGTGCTCGCACAGTTGAAAGCGATGGGGATCAAGACCGTGATGCTCACGGGCGACCGCCGCCATACGGCCGAAGCCGTGGCCCAGGAGCTCGGCCTCGACGAAGTGCGCGCGGGTCTGTCGCCGGAAGACAAAGTCGCCGCCATTCAAGCGTTGCGGGCGGAGGGTCGGAAGGTCGCGATGGTGGGCGACGGCGTGAACGACGCGCCCTGCCTCGCCGCCGCCGACGTGAGTGTGGCGATGGGCGCGCGCGGCAGTGATGCCGCGCTCGAACAGGCCGAGGTGATCTTGATGCACGATCGGATCGAGAATTTTTTGGCCGCGCAACGGTTGAGCCGGCGGGCCCGGGCCATCATCCGGCAGAATCTCACCATCTCGCTCGGCGTGGTCGTGGTGATGGTGGTGGCAACGGCCTGTGGGGCTGTGCCGCTCGCGATCGGTGTGGCCGCGCATGAAGGCAGCACGCTGGTGGTTTGTGTGAATTCACTGCGACTGCTCTTCGGCAAGAATGCCTGATTGGGCGGGCAGTTTTGCTGTAACCAACCACCGGCCCGGCTGCGTCTTACTCCCCATGAAACTGCCGCAGCTTTCCTTCGTTTTCGGGTGCGGCCTGTTGGTCGCGGTGGCCGGTTGCACTTTCCCCTCTTCGCGTCGGATGGTTCCGGCGGCACAGGCGAATGTGATGCAGAACGCCGAACTTGGCACGGTGACCGCCGTGCGGGAGGTCAATATCGAGGGCCAGAAATCGCACCTTGGATTATTGGGCGGCGGCGCAGTCGGCGCGGCGGCGACCAAGCCGGGCGCTCGCAATTCCAACGTTGGCTCCGCGCTCGGTCAGGCCGCGGGCGCGGTCGTTGGCGCCGTCGCGGGCCAGGCCGTCGAGGAGGTCACCACCCGCGCGAATGGGCAGGAAGTTACCATTCGACTCGACGACGGCCGGATCGTCGTGGTGGCGCAGGACGTCGCTGGCGGGTTTTTTCGCGACGGGGACCGCGTGCGTGTGCTGCACGGCGGCGGCGGGGCGCGCGTGTCGATGGCCACAAATTAATCCACCGCGCGAGGTAGGAACGTAGCGCCGGGCCGGATGGTCGTTGATTTCATGGCTCCGACGGATATCCCGACTAACGAAGAAACCGACGCCATCATGAAAATCCAACAAAAGTTTAATGGCGCAATCGCGGTGGCTGCGCTCCTCGTCGGAGGGGGTTGCCTGAACAGCAGATCGAGCCTGCCGGTCTACGACAGCAATCAGATCGGCACCGTCATCAAGTCGCAAAGCGGGGAGATCTTATCGGTGCGGGACGTCGTGATCAAAGCCTCCAGCACCCAGGCGGGGTCGACCGGGATGGGCTCACGTATTGGCGCCGCCGCCGGGCGGAGCGCGATTTATGGCGGTCCCTCGGCCGCCGTCGGAGCGGCGGGCGCCGTGATCGGCGAGGCCGTGGGAGCCGTGGCCGGAGCCCGGGTCGACGACAAGAAGGGTGAAGAAATCACCATTTTGGTGGAGGGTGGTCAGACCGTAACCGTCGTGCAGGAGCGCGGCAGCTCGCCTCTCGCCCCCGGCGAACGGGTGCGGATTATTACGAGTGCGAGCTCCAGTATTTACGGCGGCGGTGGCACCAAGGTGGTGCGCGATGACGAAGTGGTCGCGCCGCCGATTCGCCGGCCCTGAGAATGAGACGATTCGGTCGGGGTGGAGCGGCCAACTGGCGGTCGCTTAGTCTTCGATCCAGACGAGATCCCCGGCGCGGACTTCCTCGAAGAGTTCGACGATATCGAGATTGCGCATGAGCACACAGCCGGCGCTCAGCGGCTCGCCGAGGCGGGATTCCTGGTTCGTGCCGTGGACATAAACGTAGCGCTCGTAGGTATCGACCGCGCCGCCGCGGTTCACCCCCGGTTCGAGGCCGCGCAGCCAAAGAATGCGGCTCGTGACCAAATTGTCGTTGGTCCCGGCGTCGGGTAACTCGGAAAAATGCCGGCCGGTTGAGACGCGCGATTTGAAGACCATGCCCGGCGGCTGGCCGGCGCCGAGGCGCTCAGCGATCTCATGGAGGCCGCGCGGCGTGCCCAGGGAGTTCTTCGCGTTGGAGGGCGGGCGCTTGGAGGTGGAGATGACGTAGCTTTTCACCAGCGCACCGTCGCGGAAGAATTGCAGGGTCGCTGTGCTGATCCGGACGAGCAGAACCCGCTCTCCGGGCTTGATGCCGAGGCGCTGGCAGGTTTTGTTGGCCTGTTTCCAAGGAGAATCACTCGTGAATAACGCATCCATCAATGTCGGTATCGTCGGCGCCACTGGGGCCGTCGGTCAAGAGCTCCTGCGGCTGTTGCAGGAGCGGAACTTCCCCATGGCTTCGCTGCGGCTCTTCGCCTCAGCCCGGTCGGCGGGCAAAGTGCTGGAGTTTGCCGGCACGAAATACACCGTCGAGGAGGCGAAGGCGGGGGTGTTTGGCGACGTCGATGTGGCCTTTTTCGCCACCGAGGGAGCCATCACGCGCGCGCTCGCGCCCGATGCCGTGAAGGCGGGCTGCCTCGTGATCGACAAAAGCTCGGCGTTTCGCATGGACCCCGACGTGCCGCTCGTGATTCCCGAGATCAATCCCGCAGGTTTGCGCCAGCACAAAGGCATCATCGCGAATCCCAACTGCTCAACGGCGGTGGCGCTGATGGCGCTCTGGCCGCTGCACCAGGCGTTCGGGCTGAGGCGCTATTTCGCCGCGACCTACCAGTCCGTCTCCGGCACTGGCGCCGACGCCATCGACGAGCTTGAGGCCCAGGTGCAGGCGCACGTCAAGGGCACGGCGCTGCCGCGGAAAGTTTATCCCTACCAGATCGCGTTCAACGCCATCCCGCAGGTCGACTCGTTCGGTTCCGATGGCTACACTGGCGAAGAGACGAAAATGGCACTCGAGAGCCGCAAGATCATGGGCCTGCCGAATCTCAGGGTCTCCTCGACTTGCGTGCGCGTGCCGGTCGTGCGGGCGCATTCGGTCGCGATCAATGCAGAATTCGAGCGACCGGTGAGCGTCGCGGCCGCCCGGGCGGCGATCACGGCGTTTGCCGGGGCGGAACTCGTCGATGATCCCGCGAAGCTGGCTTATCCCACGCCGCTCGACTTCAGCTGCAAGGTGAAGTGTGGCGTCGGCCGCATTCGTCTCGACACGGCTCTCGACAACGGCCTCGCGCTCTGGGTCAGCGGCGACAACCTCTGGAAGGGCGCCGCGCTCAACGCGCTCCAAAACGCCGAGCTCATGGTCCGCGAGGGCCTGCTCAAGCGGAAAGCGTTGGTGGCGGTGTAGCGAAACCCGCGCCCGTGCCGGGAAAAGCTCACGCTTTCCACGATGGAGCGAAGCCGCGTCATCCTTGAATAATTCCTTGTCAACGCCGCCGCCCGCCCGCTTTCATCTAACCTCGGCTCGGACGCCTAGCTCAGTTGGTTAGAGCACCTCGCTTACACCGAGGGTGTCGGGGGTTCGAGTCCCTCGGCGTCCACCAGCTATCCTTTTTCCTCCATTTCCATGCGACACACGATCTCCGTCCTCGTTGAGAACAAGTTTGGCGTTCTGGCGCGCGTTTCCGGCATGTTTTCCGGCCGCGGCTTTAACATCGACTCGCTCAACGTCGCGCCCACGCACGACGCCTCGCTGTCGCGGATCACCGCCGTGCTGAAGAGCGACGAAGCCGCGCTCGACCTCTGCATCAAGCAGCTGCGGAAACTGATCAACGTCGTCGAGGTGATCGACTTCAAGGAAGGTCAGGCCGTCGCGCGCGAACTCATTCTCGTGAAGGTCAAGGCCAGCGCCCAGTCGCGCTCCGAGATCGTCCAGATCGCCGACATTTTCCGCGCCAAAATCGTCAACCTCGCCGCCGACAATCTCATCATCGAACTGACCGGCTCCGATGATAAAGTCGCCGCGCTGCTCGGGCTGCTGGAGCCGTTCGGCATCCTCGAACTCGCCCGCACCGGCCGCCTCGCGCTGAAGCGCTGACCGCGCGTTGACGTTTACTCTCCGACCTCCACGCCCTCCAATCGCAATCTTTCCAACTATGCCTGCCAAAGTCTATACCGACAAAGACGCCAACCTCGGCGTGTTTAAAAACAAAACGCTCGCCATTCTTGGCTACGGTTCGCAGGGCCACGCCCACGCGCTCAACCTTAAGGACAGCGGCTGCAAGGTCATCATCGGCCTTTATCCCGGCTCGAAGTCCAAGGCCGTCGCCCAACAGCACGGCTTCAAGGTCTACGCGACCGCCGAGGCGGTTCGCCGGGCCGACGTCATCATGGTCGGCCTGCCCGACATGAAGCAGGCGTCCGTCTACAAGAGCGACATCCTCCCGAACCTCGCGAAGGGCAAGACGCTCATCTTCTCGCACGGTCTGTCCGTTCACTTCGGCCTCATCAAGCTGCACCGGGACATCGACTGCATCATGGTCGCGCCAAAGGGCCCGGGTCACATGGTCCGCCGCCTCTACGCTGAGGGCAAAGGCATGCCGGCCCTCATCGCCGTCGCCCAAGACAAGTCGAAGACCGCGAAGCAGCAGGCCCTCGCCTGGGCCAAGGGTATCGGTTCGACCCGCGCCGGCGTGTTGCAGACCTCGTTCAAGGAGGAGACCGAGACCGATCTCTTCGGCGAGCAAGCCGTGCTCTGCGGTGGCGCCAGTGCGCTCGTGCAGGCGGGCTTTGAGACGCTCGTCGAGGCGGGCTACCAGCCGGAAATGGCCTATTTCGAGTGCCTCCACGAACTGAAGCTCATCTGCGACCTCATGTATGAAAGTGGCATCGCCGGCATGCGTTTCTCGATTTCCGAAACCGCGAAATACGGCGACATCACCCGTGGCCCGCGCGTTGTGAACAAGGCGACGAAGAAGGAGATGAAGAAAATCCTGACGGAGATCCAGACCGGCAAGTTCACGCGCCAGTGGGTCAACGAATACAAGGGTGGGCTCAAGAAATACCACGCGCTCCTCAAGAAGGGCGAGCGCCACCAAATCGAAAAGACCGGCCTTTATCTCCGCAGCATGATGCCTTGGATGACGAAAAAACACATCAAGGGCGTGCAGGCCAGCTACTGAAAACTTCACCGCGAATCTCCGCTAACTGGCGCTAATGAGTGAAAGCTCGCTAGCGCCATTTTTTTTCTGAGATTAGCGGGAATCAGCGATGATTAGCGGTTCAAAAAAAATTCTCCTCGCCACTAGAAAAAGTCCGCTCGCGCTGGCGCAGAGCGAGATGGTGGCGGCGCATCTGCGCGCGCGGCTGGGCGTCGACGTCGAGCTGCTTAGAATCGTCACGACGGGCGACAAGCAGACCGAATGGTCGCTGGAACAGCGCGGAGGCAAGGGCCTCTTTACGGGCGAACTCGAGGCGGCTCTCCAGCGGAACGAGGCCGATATCGCCGTCCACAGCACCAAGGATCTTCCCGGCGACATGCCCGCGGGCCTGGCCATCGGCGGCTACCTCCCGCGCGCCGACCCGCGCGACGTGCTGGTGCTTCGCGCCGGCGTGGAAACACCGCAGACTCTCGCCACCGGCAGCCCGCGTCGCCGGCTGCAAGCGGCCCAGCTGTTTCCCGGCGTGGCGTTCACCGAAATCCGCGGCAACGTCGACACCCGCCTGCGCAAGATTGGCGAGCAGCACGTCGCCGCCGGGACCGTGCTGGCTGCCGCCGGACTGGCGCGGCTCGGCTTTACGAGCTGGCCAGGGGTGACGTTCAACCCGCTCGGATTCGAGCAAATGGTGCCAGCGGTGGGGCAGGGGGCCATCGCCATTCAATGCCGCGCGGCCGATACGGCGATTTTTTCCGGCGTCTTCGATGCGGCGACCGCGTGCGCCGTGACACTCGAGCGCGCGTTTCAAGCCGCGCTGGGCGGCGGCTGCCACACGGCTTTCGCCGCGCACGTCACGCCCGACACACTGCATCTTTTCCACGAAAACATCGGGCGGCGCAGCCTGGCGCTCACGCCCGCTGATTTGGCGGCACCCAGCGCGACGGCGGCGCGCATCCTCCGGCAACTCGCCCTGCTCCCATGACTGCTTCCCTCGCTCTCTCCGGTCGTCGCATCGCGGTCACCCGCGCGCGCGAGCAGACGTCCGAGCTATCTGGCCAACTGCTCGCGCTGGGCGCCGAAGTGATCGAGTTGCCGCTCATCCGCATGGTGAAGGACATATCCAAGGAGGCCCTTGCCGACGTGATGCTGGAGCTCGGCGGCTACGATTGGATCGTGTTCACCAGTGCGAACGGCGTGCGATTTTTCTCCGAGGAGTTTTTCCGGCTTTTCGATGACATCCGCGCGTTCGGCCTCCTGCGGTTCGCCTGCATCGGTGACGCCACGGCGAAGGCCATCGCCGAGCTCCATCTCAAAATTGAATGCCAGCCGGCGGTCGCGACGGCCGAGGCGCTGGCCGACGATCTCATTGCCACCGGCAGCCTCGATAGCTCGAAGATTCTCGTCGTCACCGGGAATCTCAACCGCGACACCCTCGTGACCAAACTGGAGGGAGCCCGCGCCATCGTCGATTGCTTCCAAGTCTACAAAACCGAAAAAGTCGATCTCACGGCCGAGCCCGCCGCCGCCGATTTCCGGACGCGGGGCGCCGATGCCATCCTGTTCGCGAGTTCGTCCGCCGTGCAGTCGTTTGTCGATCAGGCCGCGTCGCTCCAGCTGGGCCCAGACGCGAAACGTCCACTCGCGGGTAGTATCGGCCCGCAGACGAGCGAGACGATGAAGCAAGCCGGCGTGCCGATCGATTTTGTCGCCAAGACACCAAGCCTCGGCTGCTTGGTCGAAGCGCTGGTCCGAAAACTCGCCTAATGAAAGTCCCGTTCCTCGACCTCAGTCTCCAGCACCGCGCGCTGCGCGAACCCGCGCTGGCGGCCCTCACGGCGACCTACGACGCCACGCGATTCTGTCTCGGGAAGGATGTGGAGGACTTCGAAGGTAACTTCGCCGCGACACTCGGCTACCCGCGCACGCTGGGGATGAACAGCGGCACGGCACCGCTGCACGTGGCGTGCCTGATCGCCGGCTTCGGTCCCGGCGACGAAATCATCACGGCACCCTTTACCTTCATCTCTTCCGCGTGGGGCATCAATTACGTTGGAGCTACGCCGGTGTTCGCCGACATTGAGGAGGGCACGTTCAATCTCGATCCGGCGAAACTTGCCGCGGCGATCACGCCCCGCACGCGAGGCATTATCGTCGTCCACCTCTTCGGCCAGCCGGCGCGGATGGATGAAATCATGGCGGTCGCACAGCGGCACAATCTTTTCGTCATCGAGGACTGCGCGCAGGCGGTCGGCGCGAAATACCGCGGCACCCCGGTGGGCGTCCTGGGCGATGTCGGCACTTTTAGTTTTTACCCAACCAAGAACCTCGGCGGCTGCGGTGAGGGTGGGGCGTTCACCTCGCGACGCGAGGAGCTGCTGACCCGGGCCCGCCACATCCGGGTGCACGGTTCGGACCGCCGCTACTATCACGACATGGTCGGGGGAAATTTCCGGATGGATGGTTTTCAAGGCGCGCTGCTCAACGTGAAGTTGCCGCACCTCGCGGGGTGGACCGCGCGCCGCCAGGCGATTGCCGCACGCTATCTCGCGGGCCTCAAACTCTCCGACTTGCGACTGCCGGACCAGCCCGCCTACGGGCAGTCCGTCTTTCATCAATTTACGATTCGTCATCCGCGACGCGACGCGCTGCGGGAGCAGCTCACGCGCCACGAGATCGGCACAGATCTGATTTATCCCGTGCCGCTGCACCTGCAGAAATGCTACGCCAATCTCGATCGCGGCCCCGGTTCTTTTCCCGTTTCAGAGCAGGCCGCCGCGACCTGTGTGAGCCTGCCGATCTTCCCAGAGCTGACAGACGCTCAGGTGGACCACGTGATCAGGAGCATCAATGCGTTTTAAGCCATGATCGATGGCCTCCGATTCAAGGTCTGCGGTCTCACCTCACTGGTCGACGCGGATTTCGCCGATCGCTGCGGGGCGGATTACCTCGGCTTCATCATTTACCCAAAGTCGCCGCGCGCAATTTCGCTCGAAACCTACCGGGCGATGGCCGCGCGACTGCCCGAGCGGAAGAAAGTCGCCGTGACGGTTGAGCCGACGCCCGGGGAACTCGTCGCGATAAATGCGGCCGGCTTTGATTTTTTCCAAGTTCACTTCAGGTCGGAAACACCGGCCGCGCTCGTTGCCAGCTGGGCCGAGACGGTCGGCTCCGACCGCCTCTGGCTGGCGCCAAAACTTCCGCCGGGCGTTGACCTGCCGGCGGCACTGCTGCCGCTCGCGAAGTTCTTCCTGCTCGACACGTTTCACGCCGAGAAGTTCGGGGGGACGGGCGCGACGGGTGACTGGGGAAAATTTGCCCGGCACCAGCAGATGCACGCAGGAAAAACATGGATTCTCTCCGGCGGCCTGACGCCAGAAAATATCAGTGAAGCGGTGCGCGCGAGCGGTGCGCGGTTCGTCGACGTGAACAGCGGCGTCGAATCCGCGCCGGGGGTAAAGGACCATGCGAAACTCAAGGCCTTCGTGATCGCACTGCAGCGCGCGCGCGCGGCGTCCAGCGATTGATTATTTAGTCGCCCCGTATTTCTTGCACCACGCGGCATCGGGCCCAAAGACGATGGCGGCGTGGGAATTATGCCAGCTGTAGCCCCGACGGCGTCCGTTGGAGAGCTCGGTGACCGCATAGTGAATCGGGCGATCGCGTTCGCCGAAGACAGGTTTTGAGCGGGGACGAACCGGCCGTGGGTCGCGTGGCTGGCGCGAAATTAAGTCGGTGCGACCGCGCCCTCGTGAAGCAACAGGTGGCGCTTGAGGGTTTCGCCAAACGCGTAGCCGTTCAGGGAACCGTCACTGCCAACCACCCGATGACACGGGATGAGCAGGCAAATCGGATTCGTGGCATTGGCGCGACCGACGGCGCGGGAGGCGCCCGGATTGCCAAGTTCGGCGGCCAGATCGCCATAGCTGCGCGTCGCACCAAATGGAATGCGGCGCAGGGCGGCCCAAACGCTCTGCTGAAACGGCGTGCCACTGGGCGAAAGCTTGACGGTAAAGTTCTGGCGGTGGCTGGCGAAATATTCCGTGACTTCGCGGCAAACGTCGGCGGCGCGGGCGGGATCGTGCGCGATTTCGTCGGCGGAAAAACGCTCGCGTAGTTCGGCCAGGCCACCGAAAGCGGTGGCGATGACGGCGCCGTTGGCGTCGAGCGCGACGGAAAATTCCCCGACGGGCGTGAAAATGGTATCGTAGAATTGTCTCATGACGGAATGGGCTGATTGAACTGCCAAAGATGGTTGGTGGCGAGGCTGCGGTAAGGGGCGAAGACGGTCATGAGACGTTTGGTGGCGTCGAGGTCGGGGCGGTCGTCGAGTTTCAATAGCGCGTGCAGACCGCTGGTCACCCCGGTATCGCCCAGCGGGACGCAATCCGGAAAACCGAGCGCGCGCATCATGAGGTAGTTTACCGACCACGGGCCGAGCCCGCGGATGGCGAGGAGCGTGCGCTCGGCGCGCGTCGCCGACATCAGGCGCAACGCGGCGAGATCGAGCTGGCCGCCAGTGATGAGCCGCGAGGTGGTGATGACGTAGTCGGTTTTTTGCCGGGAGAATTGCAGGGGAAGCAAATCGGCTGGCTCAAGTGCGGCGACGGCGGAGGGCGTGGGCGGGGCGATGAGCCCTGCGGCGAGCGGCGTGCCCGCGCGCTCGACGAGGCGGCGCCGGAGCTGACACGCGAAGGGAAAGTTAATCTGCTGGCCGATGATCGACCAGAGGAGGCCGTCGAACACGGACGGCGTCTGGCTGATCCGGAGTTCGTGGCGGCCGGCGACGAGGCGCGCGAGACCGAGGCGTTGGGCGAGCCGGGCGAAGGCGGCGGCGTCCTGGTCGAGACCCAGCAGACCGACGACCAGCGTGTGCGCTTCGAAGGTGGAGCCGCGCGAGATCTCGGCCCGGATGCGATCGGAGGCGAGTTGCAAGGTGAGCAGCGCGGGGCCGTCACTGAGCCGCACCGCGGCGGTGTAAACATCGCCGGTGAGGCGCTCGGTTACACTGCGGATATCACGACTCAGCGCGCGGCGGAGATAGCCCACCAGATAGCCCGGCGGCAGGGTGATTTCGAAGGCACGTGCGGCGGTGAGACCGCGATAAGCGGCGGGCGTGAGACCGTTGCGCTGACGGAAGTGCTCGTGGAAGACCGAGAGGGACTCGAAGCCAGCCGCGCCGGCAATTTCGGCCAGACCGGCGGCACCCTGACGGAGTTGGGATTTCGCCCGATCGAGTCGGGCGCGGAGAAGCAGGTCGGCTGGTGTGGAGTGATAGTGCTGGCGAAAAAGTTCGAAAACGCGCGTCGCACCAAAGCCGGAGCGGCGAACGATGGCGCGGGCGTCGGCGAAATTATCCGGGACGTTGCGGACCTCGGCGACGAGCGTCTCAACGGACTCGAGGACGGGATCGGCGCCGCGCGCGAAGTCGTCGGGGTGGCATTTCTTGCACGCCCGGAGGCCGGCGGCCCGAGCGGCTACGCAGGTCGGAAAGAAGCGGGTGTTTTCTGGTTTCGGCTTGCGAGCCTTGCACGCGGGCAGGCAGTAGATGCCGGTGGAGGTGACGCCGAAAAAGAAGCGACCGTTGCAAGCGGCGTCGCTGGCGAGCACGCGGGCATACATCGTGGCATTGGTCATTCGCATGGGGCGAACGTAGCACACGCGGCGCGCCGTGTCGTCCGGATAATTCCGGCGCAATTTTCCCGACGTTGCGACTTACTGCTGCAGCTGGTGCAGGGTGCGTTCGACGGCGGCGATGTCCTTGAGCGCGCTGGCGGGCAGCGGAAACTCGGCGTTGAAGCTGTGCATCGGGCCGGGGGGCTCGATCGTCACGTGCGACTCGTCGATCTGTCCGGCGGCGTCGAGGGCTGGGGCGAGGCTGAGACCGAATTTCTCCGCGATAAAGCGATACACGGCCGCGCGTTTCGACGGACCGTAGTCGTGTTTTTCCATTGGCAGATGAACGTTCGCGACATTTGTCGCGGCGCCGTAGTAGCCGTAGATTTTCTGGAGGAACGGAAATTCGGTTTCTGGCACGTGCTGGGTCCAGTCGGCGCCATCGGACACCACGAGCATGGGCCGCGGGGCGGCAAACGACGCGATCATGGCGTTACTCACGAAATGGTCGGCGCTGCGGTGGACCGGCTGGCCGCTTTCGCAGGGGCAGCCGCCGAAAAAATAGGACGACACCATCACGACCGGCGCGGCGAGTGTGACGCGCTGGTCGAGGGCCGTGAGGAGAAAAGTCTGCGTGCCGCCGCCGGACTCGCCGCTCACGGCGACGCGCGTCGGGTCGGTGCCATCGAGCGCGAGCAAAAAATCGAGCGCGCGGATCGAGTTCCAGATTTGGAGCGATTGGACGAACGAAGTTTTATGCGCGGCTGATCCGACTGCGGCGATCGAGTCGCCGTAGCCAACCATTTCGATCGCGAGGACCACGGCGCCCAGGCGGGCCAGCGTCGCGTTGCGCGCTTGCATCACGTGAACAAAACGTCCGGGGCGGTCGTCGTCACCGGGGCTCTCGTGGGTGGCGACATGACCGTGGGTGGAGAGGACGACCGGATAGGGCGCCTGGCCGTGGAGCGGCCGGTAGAGATTGCCGCCGACGAAGTAGCCGGGGACGGATTCGAACGCGACGTTCTCCACCGAGTAGCCGTCGTAGGTGCGGCGCGCGCGACTGATGGGATGGAGGAGAGTGCGCTTCGGCCACGGCTTCAGGCCGGCGCCCTCTTGGATCCGGTTGCGCGCATGGTCGACGTAGGCCTGCCAGGTGGCGCGGTCGGGAAATTGCACGAGCGCGGCGTCGAGCACCGCCTGGCCTTGCGCGGGGGTGAGGAACGCACCGGGGCAAAGCACCGGACCGGTGGCGGGCGGAGGCGGGAGGTCGGCGGGCACCCAGTTGACGGACGGAGCGGCGGTGGCGATCGAAACGAGCAGGGGCAGGAGAACGTGGAGGGGTTGCATCGGGTCATGGTTAATCAGCTCTCAACCCGGGACGCACGTCGGAAACCGGAAGACTTGCCCGCTCGACACCCGGCCGACTCCGGACACGCTGCTGCCATGGCCACCATCTATGAAACCCTCCGCGCCGACATCATTACGGCGATGAAAGCTCGCGACAGCATTGCGACGACTGCGTTGCGCACCGCCGACGCCGCGATCAAGCGCGCGGAGATGGACACCAACAAACCCATCGACGACGCCCTGGTCATCACGACGATTCGCAAGGCGGTGAAGAATCTGGCGGACGCTAACACGGAGTTCGCCAAGGGTGGGCGCGCCGATCTCGTTGCCGCGAACGACGTCGAGATCAAGCTCCTCGGAAAATATCTGCCGGCCGGCCTGGAGCCCGCCAAGCTCGAAGCGCTCATCGTCGAGGCGATCGCCGCGACTGGTGCCCAATCAAAGAAAGAAATGGGCAAGGTGATCGCGGCGCTTAAACAGCGGCCAGAGGCGGCGCTCATTGACTTCGGCGCGGCGAGCAAGCTCATCCAAGCGAAGCTGCCGTAGGCTGCGGAAGGGACGCCCGTCGTGGTGGCGTCCGCCGTGGCCGATTCAGCTCACGCCGTCGCGTGGGCTTGCAGCAACGTCAGCGGCACAATCTCCAGCGTGCGCTCGTGCGTGGCGGTGAGCGCGACGGGGGCAGCGACGCCGGACTCAAGGCACTCGAGCCAGCGCGCGGCGCAGACGCACCAGCGGTCGCCGACATTCAGCCCTGGAAATCCATACGCGGGTTGCGGCGTCGAGAGGTCGTTACCCGCCGCGCGACTATACTCGAGAAACTCGGTCGTCACCTCCACGCACACGGTGTGGCAGCCCTCGTCCTCGAGACAGGTGTCGCAGTGGCCGTTGCGAAAAAAACCGGTGACGGGATCGATGGAGCATTCCTTGAGCGGACCGCCAAGGACGTTGCGGGAGGGTAGAGGAGTCATGAGTCGAAAGGGTGGCGAAATGGTCGGCGTGGGCCCAGTGGCGAGTGAGTGCGCGAAGGTGGGACCATCATGGCGTCGCGTCGACCGTTCCAACCGGGACTGGCGTCAATTCGCTCGGCCCGGCGCTCAAGGCACTTCGTAAACCTCGACGATCGCGAGACCGCTGGTGTTGCCCCCACCGGTCGCGCGCGCCGTGTAGCCTCCCGCCGGCAGCGTGATGAGCAGCATCGCATCCTTCGAAGGTGCGTCGCCAATGCGGAAGGCCCCGACGCGGCTCCCCGCGGCGGTCAATTGCACGTCGGCGCCCCAGTCATCGTTCGTCGCGATGGAAACCGAGGCGCTGTTGAAGAGCGTCAACTGCGGGTCTCCGAGTGTGCCGCTGGTGACACTCACGGCGGCTAATCCGGGCCCGACCGCGCGGATGAGCACGGTCTTCGCAGTGGACCCGCCGATCGTGAAACCAAGCGTGAGGCTGCCACCCGAGCTGATTTGTTTGATCACGGAAAAATTAATCAGCCGTGGCGTGGTGGCGGTGAAGCCGCTGGGGGGCGTCGCGTCGTAGACCTCGGCAATGACCGCACCGCTGCCGGTGGCGGAGTTTGCGCCGGTGGTGATTTTCACCGAGTTGTCGCTGGAAAAAATATTCGTCGCCACGGCGGCGTCGCGCGAGGTCGGACTGACATACGCAAACGCGCCGACGGCGGCCATCGCCGCGGTGATCGAGGCGGTGCCGCCCCAGTCCTCGTTTTCCCCCGTCTTGGTCGGACCGGCGAAGAGCTCGAGTTTGGGATCGTCCAGGGTGCCAGGAAACCCGAGCGCGCCAAGCGAAGGGCCCGCGGCGCGAATTACGACGGATTTTGCATTGGTCGTGCTCGCGCCGGTGACGACATAGCCGAGCGAGAAACTGTCGCTGCGGGAGGCGAGTGAGGTGAGCACGGAAAGATTTATCAAGCGGGCAGGGTCGCTGGTCGAGATGACCCTGAGAGTGACGGCACTGCTCGTCTGGCTGCCGGTGGAGTTCGTGGCCACGACCGAGTAAGTGCCCTCCTGGGCCGCGGACGTGCTGTTCAAAACGAGGGTGGCAGCGAACGCGCCCAGGATGTTGGCCCCATCCTTGCGCCACTGATAAGTTGGTGCCGGTGACCCCGTGGCGGTCGCCGAAAAAACCACCGTGCTGCCCGTCGCAATCTCCTGCGATTTTGGCTGGATGGAAAACACGGGGGAGTTGGTCACGCTGAGCGTGGCCGACGTGCTGGTCACCGTGCCGAAGGAATTGGTGATCGCGACGGTGTAGGAACCGGCGTCGCTGGCCTGCACACTCGGCAGGTTTAGGGTCGCACTCGTCGCGTTGGCGATTGGCACGCCGTCTTTTCTCCACTGGAAGGTGAGCGTTGGGGACCCGCTCGCCGCGGCGGTAAATGTGATCGTTTGGCCGGGATTGGCGGCCCGGCTCGTCGGCTGCGTAATAAGGATCGGCACCGCGCTGGTGCCGGGGATCGTCACGCGGTAGACGAGCACCATCGTGTCGACGTTCGGCGAGGCGCTATACGAGTTGCCGTCTTGGAATCCGTCGCTCGTCGAAAAATCGTTGTCGTTGCCGATAAAGAGAAAGTAATCGTCCGGTGTGGTGGCATCGAGCGCGGATGCGATGGCCAGGCTCTCCCATTTGCTGGCGAGGGTGTCGGAGTTCGAGGTCGAGCTGTTGTTGAGATTAAATTTGTTGAGCTGGGCGGAATCGTTGAGGTCTACGAGCACCGCGGAGGTGGCCGGCACAAGGTTGGTGGCGAGGACCCCGTTTTGGGCGATGGGGGCGGCGGCGTTGTCGAACGCGGTGCCCGCCAGGTTGGTCGCTGCGGGGACGCCAGCCGCAGGGCCGATGTCGTAGAGGAGAACGGCGCGGTAAAGCGACTTCGCGATGTCGGTGCCGCGGCCGTTGCCGTCGCTGGCGACGACGAGAAACTGGCGGCTATTGAGGGCGACGAGTTCGTGCTGTTCGGCGACTTGTTGGACATTGCTGCCATCAGTGTAGAACGGCAGCGGCAGAATCCACTCCCCGGTCAGCGTGGGGGCGGCGGGGTTGGTGACGTTGTAGGCCAGCAGCCGCGCGAAACGATTTTGGCTGGTGGTTCCGGAGCCGCCATCCTGGCGCGTGGCGGCTTGCATGAGGGCATAAAGCGTCCGGCCGTCAGCGGAAACGGAGAGACCTTCGAGGCCTTTGTTATTGTCCCGGCCGGCGATCGGTTGGAGCGGCGACGGATGGGGCTGGTTGGCCCCGGGACTATCGGAGGAAAATGAATCGGTGGATCCGCGCTTCGGGATGAGCGCCTCCGGCGGACGGATGGCGCCGAGCAACGTGCCGCTCGCCGAGAAACGGTAGAGGTAAGGACCGTATTCATCGCTCACGAAAAAACTCCCGTCGGGCAACAGGGCGAGACCCTCGGCGTCGAGGGAGAGGAGGCCGCTCGCGGCCTGCGGCAACGCGGGAAATCCGGCGCGCGTCCCGGACGCGGTTGGGGACGGATCGAGCGAAGTGAATGAAGTGCCGTTGGCCTCGGTGTAGAGCGTCGTCTCGCTGAGGGTGAGGTCGAGTTGATCCTGTTTCGAAGAGCCGTTGGTGTCGGGCTTGAATGAAAACGTGAACCTGTTCCGGCGTGGGCGGTAGTTGGTGGTCACGCCAGATTTCGTGTAGCCGCGGTCGGGCTGCGTGTAGAGCGTGCCGGAGTAAGTGCCGCTGGCGTTGCGTTGCCAGGTGCGCAGATCCAGCGCGAGGCCGGAGAGCGAGCCAAAGGTCTCCTTGAAACTATCTTTCTTGTCGGCCGCCACCCGGCCCACGCCGACGAGGCCCTTGTTCGAAATGGTGACGCCACCGATGGTGGCGGTTTGCGCATGGACGGGCGGGGTGAGCGCGGCGACCAGCGCGCAAAGGGTCGCGGAGAAACAGACGAGGCGGACCATCGGTATTCGTCTAGCGGGGAGGTGGCCCGCAAGTCGAACCCATTTGTGCCGCAGTATTTTGGAGTTGCGTGCAACAGGCGGGCCCGCGATTCGTCTGCGTCCCCACCATGGTCACCGACCGAGCCCAGCGCATCCGACGCGAAATAAAGTATTTACTATCCGAGCATGCCGCTCTGGCGGTTCGGGCCTTTGTCAATTGCTACTTGGAACCCGACGAATTTGCGCTGGGCAAGGTCGACAACGCCTATCCGGTGCACTCGCTTTACCTGGATTCCAACCGGTTGTTCACCTATTGTGCCACGACCAGCGGTGATCGAAATCGGTTCAAGCTGCGGATTCGTTACTATGACGACAATCCCGCCTCGCCGGTATTTTTTGAAATCAAGCGCCGCATCAATGAAGGCATCGTGAAGCAGCGTGCGCGTGTGCGCCGCGATGCGATCGCCCCACTCCTGGCCGGCGAAAGCCCCCGGCGGGAGCATCTGCACTCGTGGAAACCGCAGTATTGGGCCGACCTGCTTGACTTCTGGGAACTAGCCCAGCGGCTGCAAGCGGCCTCGCGCCTGCACAATGCCTATATGCGCGAGGCCTACGTCAATGCCGGTAAGGCGAGCGTGCGGGTCACGATTGACCGCGCCGTCAGGGTCGAGCCGGAGTTCGGCTACGATTTGAGCACCCAACTCGACAAGGCCACGCTGATTTTTGCCGACTTCGTGATCCTTGAACTCAAGTTCACCGAGAAGATGCCGTCTTGGATGATCGAAATGGTGCGCGGATTTGATTTGAAACGGACGGGGGCGGCCAAGTATGTCCAAGGCGTGGAAATTCTCGGTCAAGAAAAAGTGTCGCGCCGGCGCACCGGTTTTGAATGGGGCCAATCGGTCACCTCAACTGCCACCAGCGCTCCGTGGCTCGACGCCTCCGCCGACGTGCGGGGCTCACTCGGCCAAAGCCATCGATGAACGCTCTCTTTCAAGGCGATCTCGGCGCCGCCCCGACGAGTTTCCAGATCGTGGCGCTCACGCTGCTCCTGGCCTTTTTGAGCGGGCAGCTGTTGGCGTGGGTTTATGTCTTCACACACTCCGGGATCTCTTATTCACGGTCGTTCGTGGTGTCGCTGATCATGCTGCCGGTGCTCGTCTCGCTCGTGTTGACGGTGATGTCGAACAACATATTTACGGCGTTCGGGCTCATCGCGATCTTTGCGGTGGTGCGTTTCCGCAACGTCCTGCGCGATACCTTGGACACCTGCTATGTGCTCTCGGTGATCGTCCTCGGTGCGGCCTGTGGCACGGAGAAATTTTCGTCCGCGGTGCTGGGTGCCCTCACGTTGTCGGGCCTGTTTGTCTTCCTGTGGATGACGGCCTCCGGCACGCGGCACCGCTTCGATCTGATCTTGAACTTGAAGTGGATGCGTCCGGCGTCGGAGTTACTCACGGTTGATCAGTTGCTGGAACGCCACTGTTTGCGGGTGCATATCGCCAACCAGCACTTCAGCCAGGGCACGGACGGCGCGGACCTTTCGTATCGGCTGCTCCTGCGTGATCCCAAGCGCGCCAGCGAATTATTGAGCGAACTGTCGACGGTGCCGGGCGTCGACCGCGTGTCGAGCGTGCAGGCCGCCGACGAATCGGAGATTTGATCCCATGGACGACCCGCGCATTCTTGGCCCGATTCCCACGCCGCCCGCCCAGCGCTGGCGCGAGGTGCGCTTGCTCTATTTGCCACGGGCAGTTTTTGTCCTCGGGGTAATCGTGGTGGCGATTCTCTGGAGTCGCTCCGTCACCCCGTCAGCCATCGTGGCTGAGGCCGAAATCATCCAAGCTGAAGTGCGGTCCGCGCAGGCGGGGACGGTCGCGAGCTTGAGCGTGGCGATGCTACAAGCGGTGCGCGCGGGTGAAGTTGTCGGCCAAGTGGTCGCGGCGAATCCGCGAATTCTCGATGCCACGCTCTCGGTCATTCGGGCCGAAGTCGGCATGCTGTCCGCTTCGATGGCCGGGGCGACGGATAAGCAGAGGATGGCGATTGAGTTTGAACGCCTGCAGATCGAGTCGATGGACCATCGGATTGAGCTGGCTGGATTGCAGGTGCGTCTGCAGCAAGCGGAGGCCGATTTTGGGCGCGCGGGCGCGTTGCATCGAGCGGGACTGATCACGCAGGAAAATTTCGAGCAACTGAAGGCCAACCGCGACGCTTTGGCGGCGCAGGCGGGCGAGCAGTCGCGGATGGTCGCTCACCTCGAGCCGATTATCAAAAACTATGCTTCGCCCGATGCGTTGGCCGCCGGATTGTCCCCGGATACTGCGCTGGCCGCCGCGATCAAGGTGCAGGAGGCGAAGTTGCAGCTGGCGGAAGCGCAGCTCACGCCGATGCCGTTGGTCGCGCCGATTGACGGCGTCGTCTCGGAGGTGCTGCGGCGAGCGGGCGAAAGCGTCATGGCCGGAGAAGCTGTGCTACGAATTCACGCCACCAAATCGCTGAAGCTAACCGGATTTCTGCGGCAGCCGCTCCTGATCGAACCGAAGGCGGGTATGACGGCAGAAATTCGCACGCGGACCAGTTTGCGCCAGGTCGCCACCACAAAAATTACGGAAGTGGGCGCGGCGATGGAGCCGATCTCGCCGAGCTTAATCGCCGCGTTGCGGTTGCCGACGAGTCCGATGCCAGAGCACGCGTTGCGCATTCAACTGGCCATGCCAGCGGGAATCACGTTGCGGCCCGGCGAGCACGTGGACGTGACGATCCGCTGAGCAGCGGTCTCATTCGCCGGCGACGGCAATTCGCCCGCGGCGGCAACAGGCGCACCATGCGCTCCGGTTCGCGTCGACCGTCAGGGCACTTCGTATACCTCGACGAGGGCGGTGCCGGCGGTCTTTCCCCCGCTGACTTGAACCGTGTAGCTGCCGGGGACGAGCGTGGCTAGAAGGGCGGCGTCGCTTGATTTCGCCGGAAGCGCAAAAGCGCCGACGGCGGTGAACGCCGCGGTCAGGGCACTGGTGCCACCCCAGTCGTCGTTTTCGCCGATCTTGACGGAGCTGGCGTTAAAGAGGGTGAGCTGAGGATTATTTTCGACGCCACCGACGTTGAACAGGGTGCCAAGCGTGGGGCCGATCGCGCGGATCAGGACGTTCTTCGCCGAGCCGCCGCCGATGACGAAACCGACGGTGAGGCCGGCGCCGAGGTTTTTCAGGACGGAGACGTTGATCAGCCGAGGGGTGGTCGCGCCAACCGTGGCCGCGGGTGTGGCGTCGTAGAGTTCAGCGATCACGGTGCCCTTCGCGTTGCCGATCCCAGAGACGACGACGGAGTTGCCACCCGGAGCCACGGCGGGATTGAAGAGGGCGGCGTCCTTCGAGTCGGCCGAAATGTAGGCGAAGGCTCCGACCTGCGCGAAGGCGGTGCTGATGCCGACGGCACCGCCCCAGTTGTCATTTTCGGCGAGCTTCGCGGCCCCAGTGAAGGACTCGAGCTTGGGGTCCGTGTGTGCGCCGGTCACGCCGAGTTGCGCGAGGGAGGGACCGGCGGCGCGAGCGAGGAGAGCCTTCGGGCCGCTGGTGTTGGCGCCACCGACGACATAGCCCATCGTGAACGTGTCACCGGCGGCGAGGTCGGTGAGGATGGACAGGTTGATCAGGCGGCCGGGGTTGCCGAGCATGGAACTCCACGGGCTGCCGGGAACGACGGCGGGGTTGAAGCCGGCGCGAAAACTGCGCGACTGGAAATTGCTGCCGTTGGACAGTGCGACGGGGACGGAGGAGAGTTTGGCCGCGCCAGACAAGCCGCCACCAAGCGCACGCGGATCGGTGCCGTCGGTGGTGTAGGCGACCTGAGTGCCGGGTGCCGGCGTGACGGTGAGCACGCCGGCGGTGTTCGTGATCGTCGGCACCGCGACGAACATCGCATCAATCCACGCGCTGCGTTTCGCGAGAAAATTCTTTAGGTTGTCGATTTCGCCCTGCCAGCCACCACTAAATCGACTGGCGTTCTCTGGCCAACGAGCGGCATCGCGGGTGGCGGCGGCCGAACCGATCTGAGCGGCATGGCCGTCGATGATGGCAGAGACGCTGGTGGTGGAGAGATCCTTCTGCCGCAGTTTCTGCCAGCGGTCGATCCACGCCTGCATGAACTCAGGGTCACGGACCATGATGCCCCACCACCCGTATTTCCAAACGTCGGTGGCAAAATCGCCTCCGTTCCAAATATCGGGGATCTGGGTGCGCGGGTCGCCGCCGCCCAGGGCACGGTCATAGTCCCACGCCGGGCCGGCCACGAGGCGGCCTTTTCGATCCTTCATCAGGTAGGCGCTGCGCACGAAGGCGTCGGCACTCATGGAAAGCGCGTTGATGAGGTGGTGATCAACCCACGAGTCACGGTCGATGTAGTCGAGATGGGTGCGCTGCCCCCAGCCGGCGGCGGAGTCGGCGTAAAGGGCGTCTTCGAAACTTTGCACGTAACCTTGGATGTAATCGCGCTGGGCGGAGACCAGGGCTTTGCCGTTGGGACTGTCGACAATCAGGCGGAAAGGGGAGAGGGGATAATTGCGCCTGGTCTGAAAACCGAAATCGGTATCGGACGGCAGGTCGAACTTCATGAAATAGCCGCCGGTGACCGCAGAACCGGTGATGTCGGTGGGGGCGAGCGTAGCGAGATCGACGCGCTTGGAGTCGACCTCGAGCGTATCCGTCAGAATGTAGATGCCGACGTAGTCGCTGGTATCAAGGTCGCCACCGTTGGCATTAAAAAAGACCTCCACGAGTTGCGTGCGCGAGGCCCAGCGGCCCATGCGATTGCTGAGGTCATAAATCAGCACGTTGTGGATAAAAGTGGGGTCATACGTCCAGGGTCCGACGAGCGCCCAGCGGCTGAATGAATTGAGTCCGTAGAGCGGGACCGTGTTGTCCTGGCCAATGCTGTCGGTGAGCCGAAGGTTGAAGCCCTTCTTTGGAAACTCGGCCGATGACGAACCGCGCACCGCGGTATTAAGAGAGCTCGCGACCGTGGGCGTGCTCGTGACCGCGGTGCCGCCAGCGGTGGGCCGATTCCACGTGTAAACCCATGCCGCGTGGTCGAGGCCGTCCTTTTGCAGTGCGCCGGAGCCATGGGTGTCGATGACGAGCAACGGGAGCTGACTGGAGAACGTGTCCAGCCGGGCGGCCCCGGAGTTGGCGATCCGGACGTAATGTCCGGTGGCAGCCAGCCCTTGCTGGGAATCGTCTCCCGAAAAAACCGCCGCCCGCACGATGGCGGAAGCAGTGATGGTGAACGGTCCGGTATATTCGGTCGCCGCGGCCGAGGGCTCCGGCACGTCCGCTCCCTTCGTCGATGGCGGCGCGATGATATACCGGATGCGTTGGCCCGCCTCTGCGCCGGACATCGTGAGTGTGACTGAGTCAATAAACGGACCGGAGGTGCGAGCCAGCGTGGTCCGCTCGAGGAGGAAGAGCGCTTCAGCCCCTCCGTTTCTCGCGCCGGGTGTCGCTGTGCGAAGATAACCCGCGCGCGCCGTCTCGCCCCCCGCGGTCGGCTGGCTGAGTCCGTATGAGACATCCGTAACTTGCTTGGGATACTTTGCCCCGAACGGCTCGCTGGCGACCGTCGTGCCATCGGGCTTGACCAGCGCGAGATATTGGCCGTTGGCGTCGAGGGTAAAGTTGGTGTGAAGTTGTTTGGTTGGATCCTGGCGGTTTTTGTTGGAGGCGAAGATCACCAGATAGCCGCCGGCGGGGATGGTGACCGCGGGAAACTTCCACTTGTTTTTGTTCGACGAGCTGTCCGTGAGATACCAGCCGTCGAGGTTGAACGCAGCGGCGTCGGGATTATACAATTCGATCCAGTCGGAAAAATCGCCATCGACATCGGCGAGCGTCTTCGCGTTGGAGGCCATGAACTCGGTGATGATCGGATCGGCAAAAACCGGTGCGATGAAACCTATCGCGAGCACGAGCGGGAAAAACGCTCGCTTGCGGTGGGAAAGATGGGGCATTGGGTGCGGTGATGTGGGCAGCTTGAAGGCGCGAAGGCAACGCTGCGCATGATCTTTTCCTGCCTCGGCTTGGTGACTTATCCGTAAATGGGCGACGGCGGGTGATTCGCCCGTCCGGGGCCGCCTGGAGTTCTGCGTCTAAGTGGTCTTCGCGCTTGCCTCCGGTTCTGTGCTGTTCAACTAAGACGTGTGGCAAACCCTCATGCACACCGTCATCTCAAGCTCTGGATCATTTCCTTGGCGGCGGCCGTGTCACTTGGGCGCGCGCAGCCGGCTTCGCCCTTCGTCAGCGGCGCGTGGAGTGGCAACGTCACCCCGACGAGCGCCACGGTCAGCATCCGGTTAAACGCGCCCGGTGTGCGCGTGCGCCTCGCGCTCAGTCCGAACGACAAACTTACGCCGGTCACCTTTTTCACCGCGGGGAATACCGCCCCGGTCAGCGGGAACATCATTTCGGCGGATGTCGACGGCCTGCTGCCCAACACCGACTATTACTACGGCTTCGAAGTGCTCGGCGTCTTGCGGACGGAAACGATCTCGCGGGGGCACTTCCGCACCTTCCCGCAAGGCGCGGCGTCCTTCAAACTGGCGTTTGCCTCCTGTAGCGATTACCGCGAGCCCGACCAGCGCGCGTTCGACGCCATCCTCGCGGAGCAGCCACTCGTCTTTTTGCACATGGGCGATCTGCATTACATCGACACCAACACGACCAATCCCGACGACTACATCCGCAACTACGACGCGGTGCTCAACCACCCGCGCCAAGGTGCCCTCTACCGCGGGGTCCCCATCGCCTATGTGTGGGATGATCACGACTTCACCGGCGACAACTCTATCGGCGGCGGGATTGGCACCGCGACCGCCCGCGCGGTCTTCCGCGACTACGTGCCGCATTATCCGATCACGGTCACTGGCGGCACGATCGCGCAATCGTTTACCGTCGGCCGCGTGCGCGTGATCATGACCGACGCGCGCAGTGCTTCCAATAGTTCGAGCATCGCCGAGTCCCCCGCCAAAACGCGGCTGGGTGCCTTGCAGAAAGCTTGGCTCAAACAAGAGCTTCTGAGCGCCCGGGACGCCGCGTTCCCTCTCATCCTCTGGGTGTGCACGGACCCTTGGATTGACGCGCCGACCCTCGGGGCGGACACGTGGGGCGGCTATGCGACCGAGCGCACGGAGCTGGCCAATTTCCTCAAGGATAACCGGATCAAGAACGTCGTCCTGCTCGCCGGCGACATGCACGCGCTCGCCTACGATGATGGCACGCATTCCGATTACGCCACTGGTGGCGGCGCGCCGCTGGTCGTGCTCCATGCCGGCGCGCTCGCGCGCGAGGCAAACACTAAGGGTGGTCCCTACAGTGCCGGCCCGTTCCTCGGAACCACCCAATACGGCATTCTGGAGGTCACGGATAATGGCGGTGCGGTCGTGCAGTGCCGCTACACGGGCCACCGCGTTGGCGAGGGGGCCAAACTTGTTTTCCAGTTTAACGCCTCCGCCACCGCGCTCGATGTCAATCCCCGGACGGGTGCCGACGTTACCACCGATCGCGCGCTCGTTAACATCGCTGCTCGCGGACGGCTTTCCACGCCCACGGACACACTCATCGCCGGCTTTGTCATCGCCGGCCGCACCCCGCGCAGCGTCCTCCTGCGTGGCGTCGGCCCTTCGCTGGGGGCCTTTGGCATCGCCGATGCAATTCCCCGGCCCGTGGTGGCCCTCTTCCAAGGCGCCAATGTGCTCGCGAGTAACGACGACTGGAGTCTCGGCGACGTCACCCGCCTCACCGCCGCATTCGTTGCCGTCGGTGCCTTTCGCTACGCTAGCCCCACGAGTCGCGATGCTGCGATCCTGATCACGCTGCTGCCCGGTGCCTACACGATGGTGGTCACTGACAAGACGGGAAGGACCGGAGTGACCCTCGCGGAAGTCTACGAGGTGCCGTGACCCAGCCGGCCCGGCGGCCTCAGAATCCGGGCCGACCACCCTTGGCCTGCATGGCCTCCATCTGGCGCATCATCTTCTTTCCGCCGCCGCCCTTGAACATTTTCATCATTTTCTGCATCTGCTGAAATTGTTTCAAGAGTTGGTTGACCTCGACAATCTTCACTCCCGCGCCGTTGGCGATTCGCTGGCGGCGGCTGCCGTTGAGGACGTCGGGCTTGCGGCGCTCCTGAATCGTCATCGACTTGATGATGGCCTCGGTGCGCGCCATTTGCTGGTCGGCTCCGGCCGGGAGCTGCAGGCCACTCATGCCGGGCATCATGCCCATGATGCTCTGCATTGACCCCATTTTTTTCACTTGCTGCATCTGCGCGAGGAAGTCCTCCAGGTTGAAGTCCGCCTTGCGCATTTTCTCCGCCATTTTCTCGGCTTCCTGCTGGTCGATATTTTCCTGCGCCTTCTCGACGAGCGACACGACGTCGCCCATGCCGAGGATGCGGGACGCGAGGCGGTCGGGATAAAACGTGTCGAAGTCCGCGGTTTTTTCACCGGTGCCGACAAACTTTATTGCCACTCCGGTGATCGACTTGATGGAGAGCGCCGCGCCACCGCGCGCATCGCCGTCCATCTTCGTGAGGATCAGTCCGGTGAGGGCGAGCGCGTCGTGAAAAGCCTTGGCGACGTTGACCGCCTCCTGGCCGAGCGCCCCGTCAGCGACGAGCAGCACTTCGTCGGGCTGCACGCGGGCGTGGACGCGTTTCACTTCCTCGATCAAGTCGGCGTCGATTTGGAGCCGGCCGGCGGTGTCGAAGAGGATGCAGTCGCACGTGGCGGCGTGCGCGGCCGTCAGCGCCGCGGCGGCAATGGCGGGCACGTCTTTGGACGTGCGGTCAGCGTAGAACGCGAGTTCCTCCTGCCGGGCGAGAATCTCGAGCTGGTCGATCGCAGCGGGCCGGTATACGTCGCACGCGACGACGAGCGGGCGGTAGCCGCGTTTCTTCAGGAGCTTGCCGAGTTTGGCGGTCGACGTGGTCTTGCCGGAGCCGTGGAGGCCGACCAGCAAAATTTTCAGCGGGCGGGAGGCGGAGAGGGCAGTGGAGCCTTCCCCCAAGAGACGGACGAGTTCGTCATGGATGATTTTGACGACCTGCTGGCCGGGCGTGACCGTTTTCGTGACTTCCTGTCCGGCGCATTGCGCCTGCACGCGCTCGACGAACTCGCGGGCGACTTTGAAGTGCACGTCGGCGGCGAGCAGGGCGGTGCGCACTTCGTTGAGCGCCTCCGACATGTTTTCATCGGAAAGTTTGCCGACGCCGCGAAGATTGCGGAGGGCGTTGCCGAGTTTTTCGGTGAGAGATTCGAACATGGGAACCCCCACCGTTGGATGATTTTGAGCCGTGAGGCAACCACGCCGCGCGCGGTCCCGTCGATTATGTCATCAGGTTGCCCGCGAGTCGGTGCTCGGCCGGTTCCTCGACCACCGGCTTGATCTGCCGGAGTTTCGCCCACACCACCTCCGCGGAGCACGGCTTGATGAGATAGTGGCGGGCGCCGAGCTGGATGGCCTTCGAAATCGTGACGCGATCCGTTGCCCCGGTTCACATGACGACTTCGAGGGTGCGCAGGAAGGGTGACTGTCGGATGCCCTGCAAGAGCTGAAGGCCGTCCATGCCTGGCATGCTGATATCGAGAAAGACCACATCAAAATACCGCGTCGGGTCATCCAGCAACGCCCAGCCCGCCTCCCTCTCCTCGGCCACCGTCGTCTGGTGTTCGGGCTGGTCAGCGAGGATTTTCTGCAGGACGGCCCGCGAAACCGGGTCGTCGTCGATGATCAAAATTTTCATGAGAGTGGCGCTAAAACGCCCGATCGGCCCACTACGTCGGATCTTTACCGTCTTCTTGGATTTTCATCCTCGTCAACTAGCCAAACCTCCCTGATAAACGCCGCCTCTATGAACCCTGTTCTCAAGCTCTTGATCGAAGGCGGCAGCCTCACGACCGGCCAGATGGCCCAGGTCGCGGGTCTGACCGAGCCGGAGGTTATTCAGCACCTGGAACAGTTGAAGAAAGATAAAATCTTCCTCGGCTGGCGTCCGGTGCTCGATCTCTCGCACGAGGCCGCCGCCGCCAGCGCCGTGCGTGGTGTCATCGAGGTCAAGATCACGCCGGAGCGCGGCGGCGGCTTTAACCGCCTGGCCGATCGCATCAGCCGGTTCGACGAGGTCGAGTCGTGCTACTTGATGTCGGGTGGCTATGATTTGCTCGTGTTCGTGAAGGGCGCGTCACTCCAAAAAGTGGCGGCGTTCGTGTCGGAGAAACTCTCCACGATCGAGGGCGTGCTCTCGACCTCCACGCATTTCATGCTGCGCTGCTATAAAGAACAGGGCTTCCTGCTCGATGGCGGCGAGGCGCCCAGCACCCGGCTCAACGTCGCGCCCTGACCGGCGGACCTCCTCCCATGAGCAACGACCCGAAAAAATGGGTGGCGGGGCACATTGCCACGCTGCCGCGGAGCGGCATCCGCGACTTCTTCGAACTCGTCGCCAAGATGAAGGGCCAGGACGTGATCTCGCTCGGCGTGGGTGAGCCTGACTTCGTCACGCCGTGGCACATCCGCGAGGCCGCGATCTTTGCGCTCGAGCGCGGCAAGACCTACTACACCTCAAACCTCGGCACGCCGGAACTGCGCCGCGCGATCTCCACTTACGTCGAGGAGCACTTCGCCATCACCTACCGGCCCGAGGATCAAATCATTGTGACCGTCGGCGTGAGTGAGGCGCTCGACCTGTGTTTCCGCGCGTTCTGCAATCCCGGTGACAAGGTGATGTTCCACCAACCGTGCTACGTCAGCTATCACCCGAGCATCACGCTCGTGCACGGCCAAGGCCTCGCGGTGCCAACCTTCGCGAAGGACCACTTCGCCCTCACGGCCGAGGCGCTGCGCGCGGCGTGGCAGCCGGGCGCAAAAATCCTCATGCTCAACCTGCCGTGCAATCCGACCGGCGGCACCTGTGACCGCACGCAGCTTGAGCAGATCGCCGCGTTCTGCCGCGAAAAAGACCTGCTCGTGCTGAGCGACGAAATTTATTCCGAACTCACGTTCGAGGGCACGCACACCAGCATCGCCAGTCTGCCCGGCATGGCGGAGCGGACCATTTTTCTCCACGGCTTTTCGAAAGCGTTCGCCATGACCGGCTGGCGCATCGGCTACGCGTGCGGCCCCGCGGTGCTGATTGACGCGATGATGAAGGTCCACCAATACGCCATGATGTGCGCCTCGATCATTGCCCAGGAGGCGGCGGTCGAGGCCTTGAAGCACGGGTGGGACAGCGTGCTGCAGATGCGCGAGCAATATTACCGGCGCCGCGATTTGATCGTCCGCCGGTTCAACGAAGTCGGCCTGAAGTGTCACTCGCCGCGCGGCAGTTTCTACGCGTTTCCCAACGTCACGGCGAGCGGTCGCACCGAGCAGGAATTCGCCGTCGGACTCCTCGCGCAGGAGAAGGTCGCCGTGGTGCCGGGCACGGCGTTTGGCGCCAATGGCACCGGCCATGTGCGCGCCTGCTTCGCCACCGCCTATGAGCAGATCATCGAGGCGTGCGATCGGATCGAACGCTTCGTTGCCAGAAAGCCTTCATGAACCGCACTGTCGCCATCGTCGGTCGCCCTAATGTCGGCAAGAGCCGCCTCTTCAACCGGCTCGCCCGGAAGCGCATTTCCATCGTGCACGATCAACCGGGCGTCACGCGCGATGTCATCTCGGCGGAGATCGTTGACGGCGCCTACACGCTGCTCGATACCGGTGGCATCGGCTACAAGGGCATCGACACCCCCGCGGCCCTCACGGCCGCCTCCGAGGTGCAGGTGGACTTCGCCATCGCGACCGCCGCGCTGATTCTCTTCGTCGTCGATGGACTCGACGGATTCACGTCGCTCGATACGAAAATTGCGACGATGCTCCGCAAGAGCAAAAAGCCCGTGCGGCTGATCGTGAACAAGGCGGACTTTGGCGACGAAAAAATTGATCTCGCCGAGGCCTATCGTCTGGGCGTGGGCGAGCCGCTGACCGTTTCCGCCGAGCATGGCCGGGGGGAGGCGGAGTTGCGCGAGGCGATTCTCGCGAGCATTGGTCCCGCGCCCGTGGGCGACGCCGATCCGCTCGGCCCCAAGACCGCCAGCGACCCACTCTGTGTTTGCTTCATTGGCCGGCCCAACGTTGGGAAATCCTCGCTGAGCAACCGCCTCCTCCAGAGCGACCGCCTCATCGTCAGCGAAGTGCCGGGCACGACCCGCGACGCCATCGAACTGCCGTTCGATTTCAAGGGTCGCGACGGGAAACTCTATCCTTTCCGCCTCATCGACACCGCTGGCATCAAGGCCGCCACGAAGCTCGCGTCGCCGATCGAATATTTTTCCCGCCTGCGCTCGCTCGACGCGATCAAGAACACCGATGTGGTTTTCCTCGTGCTCGACGCCATGGACGGTGTCACGCAACAGGACAAGGCCATCGCCGGCGAGTCGATCAAGGAGGGCAAGCCCATCGTCATCGTCGTCAACAAATGGGATCTGATTAAGAGCGCCTTCAAGACGCAGGGCGGCTTCAAGCCCTATAAGAGCGAACGCGACTACCGCGAAAAATACGAACACGCGCTCTTCGAGCGCCTGTATTTCACGCCGGGCTCGCCGGTGATTTTCGTGTCGGCCGTGAGCGGCTACGAAGTCGACCGGATGCTCAACGCCGCGGTGAAACTCAACCGCCAGCTCGATACCAAGCTGCCGACGGCGAAGCTGAATCAGATCCTCGGCTATCTGGCCGAGCGCACGCCGCCGCCCTCGGTCGCCGGCAAGCGCTTCCGCATCTACTACGCCACGCAGACGGGCACGCGGCCGTTTCGCATCAAGATTTTTTGCAACCGCGAGGAAAAGCTCACGGAGCAATACCGCCGCTACCTGGAGGCGGGCATCGTCAAGGAATTCGATCTCGCCGGCTGCCCGGTATATTTTGATCTCGTCGGCAAGGCGAAGGACGAGACGCGCGGGAGCCGCGGTGGCGGCCACGCGGCAAAATCGCACCCCTCCCGCCATGAGACTCTCGAAGACTGAATACCACGGCGGCGCCGCGCTTAAACTCGCGAGTCGCGCGATCGAACTCGTCGTCACCACCGCGTGCGGCCCGCGCGTCGTCTCCCTTCGTCCGCTCGCGGGTCGGGCGCGTAATTTGTTTCTCCAGATTCCGGCGAACGAACCGCGCGCCCACGGTTATCTGCTGCGGGGCGGTCACCGGCTCTGGCACTCGCCGGAGCACATCGTTCGGACTTATCAACCGGACGACGCCCCGCTGGCGGTCCGGGTGCTTCCGCGTGGCGTCGCGCTCACGCAGCCAACCGAGAAACTGACCGGGCTGCAAAAGGCGATGAAGCTGGAGTTGCTCGGTGACCGCACGGTGAAAGTCACGCACACGCTCACGAACCGTGGCCGCGCGGCGGTCGAGTGCGCGCCGTGGGCGCTGACGATGCTTCGCGCCGGCGGCTACGGCGTGCTGCCGCTTCCGCCCAAGGGCAGCCACGTCGCGGGCGACCTGTTGCCGAGCTACGCGCTCGTGCCGTGGACTTACACTGACCTCGCGCTGTCCGTGTGGGAGCCGCACCGCGATTTTCTCGGGATCAACGTGCCAAGGGCCAAGCAGGCGCAGAAACTCGGCATCACCAACTATCCCGGCTGGTCGGCCTATTGGCTGGACGGCGTGACGTTTTTGAAGTTCGCCCCGATCATCGCGGGGGCACGTTATCCTGATCTCGGCTGCTGCTGGGAAACGTTCACGAACGGCGCGATGATCGAGTTTGAGACACTCGGTCCGCTCGGAAAACTCGCGCCCGGCCAACGCACGACGCACGTCGAATGCTGGGGCGTGCTCGAAGGCGTGGCGAAGCCGGACACCGACGCCGCGTTCGCCAAGTCGCTTGCGCCAGCCGTGAAGACCTGGCTGGCTAAATTGTAGCCTGCTGACGGGCGATGGTCCTGAGAATCGCGGGCGAGCGAGCTCCTATCAATGCAACCTCTCCGCCTTGTTTTTTTCGGCTCTGATCCGATTGCGCTGCCGCTCCTCGACTGGCTGGCAGGCGAGGGGAGTAGACTCGCCCAGGCCGTCGCAGTCTTCACTCAGCCCGACCGCGCCGTCGGTCGCGGACAAAGGATCACGTCGAACGCGATCAAGTCGTGGGCGCTCGCCCGGGGTCTGCCCGTCCATCAGCCGGAGAAACTCACCGACGACACCCGCGCTCAACTCGCCGCACTCGGCGCGGACCTCGCCCTGGTGATGGCTTACGGCCATATCCTGCGCGACGAGTTCATCGCGACCCCGCGGCTCGGCACGCTCAACCTCCACACGTCGCTGCTCCCGAAATATCGCGGCGCCTCGCCGATCCAAACCGCGATCGCCAGCGGTGAGCGTGAGACCGGCGTGAGCTTGATGCGGATCGTTCGGAAACTCGACGCCGGCCCGGTCGCCGATGGCGCGCGCGTGTCGATCGCTCCGCTCGACACCGCGATTGCGGTCGAGGCGAAACTCGCCGCCGCGTGCGTGCCTCTGCTGGCTCGCGCACTGCCGCGATTGTTCGACGACTCCCTGGCATTCACGCCGCAGGATGACTCAGCCGCGACCTACTGCCGTAAGCTCGAAAAAGACGATGGTGCGCTCGACTTCACCGCGCCCGCCGCTGAGCTCGCGGCGCGCATCAACGGCCTTTTTCCGTGGCCGGCGGGTAGCGCCGAGCTCGCCGGCCAGCCCGTGAAGCTTGGCCTGGCGGACACGCTGCCCGGTGCCGGCGCGGTAGGCGAGGTGATGGGCGCCGACGCCGACGGCCTGCTCGTCGCCACTGGCGCCGGGATCCTCCGGCTGCGCCGCCTCCAGCGCCCGGGCGGGAAAATGCTCGCTGCCGCGGAATTTCTCCGTGGCTTCCCCATCGCACCCGGGACCCGGATCGCCTCGCGTCCGATGCCGGCGTTGGTCGCGTCGCAACCATTCCGTCGTTAGGTCTTCACTTGTTTTTGCCCCACGCTTTGGCAAGCTCCGCCCCCATGCTGTCCCGTTTGTCTCTGGCCTGCGCTCTGACCGCCTCAGTGGCGGCGCAAACCAATTCATCCCAGATCGAGGTCGCCAACCTCCGGGAAGACGTGCGCGGGCTCAGCCAGCGCGTCGGCGATCTCGGATTGCGCGTCGAGCAGCTCGAACGCGAAAATGCCAGTCTCCGCGCCAAGACCACGGCCACGGAAAAATCTTTGGTGACCCTCACACAGCTGAACGTCGCCCTCGCCGGTCTCGACCGCGACATCAAGGCCGCCGTCGCCGGCATGAAGACCGAGACGCTCCAGCAGGTCAGCGGGCAGTTGGAGAAGCTCGCCAAGCAAACCAACGCCGCCCTCGACTCGCTCGCGAAAAGCCAGGCCACGCGCCCGCCCGTCCAGACCGCGTTCCCGGAGGACTATCCGAAGGAGGGGGTGAATTACACCGTGCAGAAAGGCGACACTCTTGCGCTCATCGCGAAGAAGACGGGCGCGAAGCAGCAGGACATCATCAACGCCAATAAACTTTCCGATCCTTCTCGCATTAGCGCCGGCCAGACCCTTTTCATTCCCAACTCCGGAAGCGCCGTCAAATAACATGTCTGCTGCACCCAAATCCCGACTCGGCCGCGGCCTCGGCGGCCTCATCGCCGCCGGCAAGCCCATGCCACCGCCTGCCGCCCCGCACGCCTCCGACCATGCGCTGTCCCCGGCCCCCGCTGCCGCTGGCGCGCCCGGCTACCAGGAGATCGCGGTCCATCTCATCGAGCCGAGTCCTTATCAGGCGCGGCAGGAAATCCCTTCCGAGCAGCTCAGTGAACTCGCCGAGAGTATCCGTGCGGAAGGGCTGCTTCAACCCATCGTCGTGCGCCAAGTCGACGGGAAATTCCAACTCATCGCCGGCGAACGCCGCTGGCGCGCGTTCCAACAGCTCAAGCTCAAGGCGATTCCGGCCCGCATCGTCGAGGCGAGCAACGCCTCGTCCGCCGCGCTTGGCCTCATCGAAAATTTGCAGCGCGAGGGGCTGAACCCGATCGAGGAGGCCCACGGCTACGCCAGTCTCATCCGCGATTTCGATCTCACGCAGGAAACTGCCGCCGAGCGCGTCGGCAAGGGCCGCGCTTCGGTCGCCAATTCGCTCCGGCTGCTCTCGCTCGACGCAGAGCTCCAGGGCTTCGTCGCCAAAAATCTCCTCAGTGTCGGTCATGCCAAGGTGCTGCTCGGCATCGAGGATGTTGCCCAGCGCGGATTGCTCGCCCGCCGCGTCATCGAGGAAGGCGCGAGCGTGCGCACGACCGAGAAACTCGCCCTGGCCGCGAAACCCGCCAGTGGCGCCCGAGCGAAATCGACGAAGCACGGCATGTCGGCGAAAGACGCCGCGAGCGTGGCGGGCATTGAGAAAAAACTCACATCGCACCTCGGTGCGCGGGTGGCGGTGCTGCACTCGGCCAAGAAGGGCCGGATTGTCATCGAATACCGCGGCAACGAAGACCTGCAGCGACTGCTGGGGAAGCTCGGGGTTGAGGCGTAAAGAGGGGGCGTGGCAGCGCCTCTCCGGGTGGTTTGTGGCGGCAGGAACGCCGTCGTGGAACGGACCCCCGTTACTGCAGTAGTAAAACTTTAAACATCTGGACGGTCGCGATCGCTCCGGCGCCGATCGAGACATTCCACATCCAGCGCTTTTTCATGACGAGCGTGACGCCGCCAAGCGCGATGGCGATTTGGAAGACCGAGATTGCGAGGCCCATCTCACGGGCGTGGTCATTGGCGAGCGTGGCGGCGGAGCGGGCTTCGTCGCGCTTGGCCTCAATTTTTTTGGCCTCGATCGTGATTTCCTTCTTTTCCTTGTCGTAGCGCTCAATGCGACTGGTGACGGCGGTGAATGTCTTGGGATCGGGCTGGCCGAGGGTGGTGAGACGATCGCGCTCCTGCTCGTAGATGCTCTGCTTATCCCCTTCGCTTGATAGAAGGCCCACTGGTCGGAAGCCTCGGCTTGGTTGAACGTCGCTTCGTTGAGCTGCTTCATGGTGGCGGACGAGTAACCGGCACCACGCTGCGTGGCGATCGCCGCGAGGACGGCGAGACAGATCATCGAGAGTGAGACATACTTGGTCCACGTATCGCGCTTTCTTTTTCCTGCTGAGCCTGCTGGTCGGCCTTGAGGGTGGCGACCAAGTCTTTGAGTTCGTCGAGGTTGTTGCTCATGAATCGTGGAAACGTCCGGCCAAAGAAGTGAAATTCGCCTGACATGTCACGCGATTCCAGCAGTCCGTCACACTTGAAGATTACGGAATCCTCGGCTGAGAGACCGCGACGCGGGAAGGCCGCGAGAGAGAAAAGGTCGGAGAAGGTCTTTTTATGTAGTGGAGAAAAAGGCGGGCTTTGAGTGCTGGCACCGGGCGGGTTCAAGTCAGGCAGAGAACAGCGCCGAGACGATGGGGGCGTTGGAGGTGGTAGACGAGGCAGACCAACTCCTATTCGAGCTAGACTTTGGCCAGACCGGCAGGGCAAAGCGACACCGTCGGTTTTTCGGCGAATCCTCCAATCATTAGCGACGGCATTTGAATTTGGCGGCTCGCCTGCTGGTGGAGTTTCTCCCCCTCAACTTGATTGACCCCATCTGGCCGTTGGAGAAATCATCCGAGGTGACCTTATGTCGCAAAGTGCTGACCTACCTTGAAGCGGGTTGCCGACTTTCAATTCTCGAGCGCATGGCGGAGTTGCTCGCGCCGGATGGATGGTTGATCTTCGACCCCGTGGAGCATCCCGGTGCGTCCGAGCAATTGTTCTCGCCCGGAAAAATGGACGTCTACTCTCCTCGCTCCCATCTATCCATGAACCCCACGACTGGCCGCTCGCCGGGCCACCGCCTTGAACCTCTCAGCCCATGAACATCGCCAACCGTTTGATCATATTGCTAGCCGTGCCGCTGGTGGCGCTGACGAGCCTCGCCATTTACGTGCACCTCTCATCCGGAGAGATTGAGAGGCGCAGCCGGTTTGTGTCCGAAAACCAAATTCCGAGCCTCGCGGTGATTGGGAGCATGAGCCGGATCTTTGATGAAATGCGCGTGCTCGTGCGCGACAATGTGTTTGCGACCGACGCGGCGCCCGCGACCGGGGCCAGGGCGAAATTTGAGAAGGCCCTGCGGTGATCCCCCGAAATCCGGGCCACTTGTAAGGTTAGTCTGCGGCCCTAGAAGGAGCCCAGACCATGAAAGGAAAACACCACGCGACGGAGCAAAAGATCCGCATTTTGCGGGAAGCCGATGGCGGCAAGAGCATCGTGGAAGTGT
>SIBG01000095.1 GCA_009695305.1 Opitutus sp.
GTCACATTCCACCGTTGGAAGCGGCAGTTCGGACAACTCGACGTCAACGAGGCCAAGCGCATGAAGGAATTGGAGCGGGAGAACGCAGAGCTGAAGAAGATGCTCGCGGACTCGCTGCTGAAGAACCGCGTGCTGGAGGCGGTGAACGCGAAAATCTTAGACTTTGAGTGCATCGGTGCGTGAGGTTGAAATCATTCGGCGACGGCCGCGGGTTTGTCGCCGTCGCGGTTCACGACGAGCGCGCGAGGCAGAAACGGAATTACCAGCAGCACTGCGGCGGAGGTGCCCGAGTTGAGCAAAATCATGCCCGCGAAACTGTGGCCGAGTCGTTCGTAGATCCACGAGCCGATCAAATCCGATCCGGACACCGACAGGCTGCCCAGGCTGAAGATGAGCGCGTAGCCGAGCGCCGCGAATTGCTTCGGCGTCGCGCGCGCCAGCAGGTCGAAGATCGGCATGAAGGCCAGCGCGGTGCACAGTCCATACGTGGCCTCGATGGCGAACGCCGCGCCCATCGAACGATATGCGAAATACGCGAGCGACGACGCGGCGTGGAGGCTCACGCCGAGCCACAGCAGTTTGTTCAGCGCGATGCGGCGGCAAATCTGCATGTAACCCACGCTGCCGAGCAGCCCGGCGGCTGCGGAGACGAATCCGAGGTAGCCGATCTTTTGCGGCGTGAAGCCGAGGGTCTCGGTTTGAAAGTAAAACAACGGCGTGCCGAAGCCCGGTGAAAACTTGATGAGCATCCAGAACCCGGCCGCGATCCACAGCGTGCGGTGTTGAAACAGCTCCTTGAAGTGCGCGAGCGTCACGCCGGATTTTCCTGTTTCAGGCGCCCCGGAGCGATTTTCCATGAGCAGCTTCGCGAACAGCGCGGCCAGCACAAACATCAGCGCGGCGTTGATGAGAAAGCCCCGATGCAGCAGGCGCGCCGCGATCCAGCCGCCGACGAGTCCCGCGAGCAGCCAGCCAAAACTTTCGACGCCGCTGCGCACCGCGCTGATCCGACCGGTGGCGCGCAGCGTCTGGCCCACTTCCACGAGCATGCCGCCGAGCGTCGTGTGCACCATCATCAACGCGACGTTGATCGCGAGCACCAGCCCCAGCATCGAAGTGTAGGTGCCATGGGCAAAGGTCAGCGCCAGCCACAGGCCGCCCGCCAGCGCCGAAAACGCGACGAGGTATCCTTTCCGCCGCGTGCCGAAGAGCCGGACGTTGTCAACGAGTAGGCCGGCGAAAGGCTTGCAATACCATGCGAGCTTTGTGATCGCGAAAAATCCGGCGAGCTGTGTCGCCGTCAGGCGCAGATCGTCCTTCAACAGGTAGCGGAGGGCGAGGTTCGCGAGGCCTTCGCGATAGTCGCAGAGCGTGAGAAACAAATAACCGGTGCCGACGAGCAGCATCGCCGAACGCAACCGCGTGCTTTCCGGCTGATCGTCGCGGCCAAAAGAAAGACTGCTCACGGCACCAGCGGCGACGCCTGAACTCTCCGCTGGGCCGGTGGGTGTCATTTCTTTTCCGAAGACTCGATCGCCACGCCGTCCGCGACCAGTTGCGCGTAGGCAGCGTCGTCGACTCCCACCTCCGCGAGGATTTCGCGATTGTGTTCACCCAAGTCTGGCGCGCGCGAGCGGATCGAGCCGGGCGTGCCGCGCAGGCGCGGCACGACATGGTGCATCGGCAGTTGGCCGAACTCGGCGTCGGGATAATCCGCGACGATCTCGCGCTCGATCACGTGCGGGTCGGCCAGGATTTGCGTGATGTCGTAAATTGGGCCGACGGTGACTTCGGCCTGCTCGAAAAAGGAAACGTTTTCGGCTTGCGTGCGCTGTGCGATGAAGGCCGCGATGATCGCGTCGAGCGCCTCGACGTTTTTCAGCCGGTCGGAATTCGTGCGGAAGCGCGGATCGGTCGCGAGCTCCGGCCGGCCGATCGCGGCGAAGAGCCGCTCGGACATTTTTTGCGTGGAGCCGGAGAGCGCGACGTAGCGACCGTCCTGGCAGACGTAGGTGTTGCGCGGCGCGGAATTCGACGAGCGGCTGCCCGTGCGCGGCTTGGTTTTTCCGGTGAGCCGGTAGTTCGCGGCCTGCGGACTAAGTATCGCGAACAACGGATCGAGCAGAGGCAGGTCGATCACCTGGCCCTGGCCGCCGTTGTGCTCGACTTCTCGCAACGCGATCATCACTGCCGACGCGCCGTAGAGTCCGGCCACTCCGTCTGCGAGATACATCGGCGGCAGCACTGGTTCGCGATCGGCGAAGCCGTTGAACGACGCGAAACCTGACATGCCCTCGATGATCGTGCCGAAGCCCGGCCGCTGATTGTAGGGTCCATCCTGGCCCCAGCCAGAAATCCGCGCGATGACGAGCTTCGGGTTCACCGCGTGCAGCGACTCGGGGCCGAGCCCCATTTTTTCCAACGTGCCCGGTCGAAAGCTTTCGAGGAAAATCGTCGCCGTCGGCACGAGCTTGCGCAGCAACGCGATCGCCGCGGGCTTGCGCAGATCGAGGGCGAGGCTCCGCTTGTTGCGCGAATAAATCTTCCAGTGCGTCGATACCCCGGCGGTTTTCCAGTCGCGCAACGTGTCGCCCGTCGGCGGCTCGACCTTGATCACGTCGGCGCCGAAGTCACCGAGCATCTGGGTGAGCACGTTGCCGGCGAAGAGGCGTGAGAGATCGAGCACGCGCACGCCTTTCAGCGGGCCGGGTGCCTCGGGCGTGTAGTCTCGTTGCTTCAGCATCATACGACTGGCTGGGAGAGGGCAACGATGGCCTGGGCGCGCTTGATGAACGGCTCGTCGATCATTTTTCCGTCGACGGCGAACGCCCCAACTCCGTTGCGCGCAGCCTCGGCCGCGGCGGCGACGACGCGCTGGGCGAATGCAATCTCCGCGTCGCTCGGGCGAAAGACTTCGTTGGCGAGCGCGAGCTGGCCCGGGTGAATGCACGATTTGCCCGTGAAGCCGAGCCGCCGCGCCGAGACCGCTTCAGCGCGGAATCCGTCGAGGTCCTTGAACGCGGCGAACGCCGCATCATAGGCCGCGACGCCCGCTTCGCCCGCGGCGAGACGCACGGCGAGTTGCACGTGGCGCACCGCAGCGGTTTCGGTGCGGTCGATGCCGAGCGGCTCGAAGAGATCGGCGAAGCCGAGCTGAAGACCGACGACGCGCGGATGCGCGCACGCGATTTCGGCGGCGCAGCGCAGGCCGCGCGGTGACTCGATCGTCGCGAGCAAACCGATTGGGCGGGTGAGGCCGCGCTCTTTTTCGAGGCGCGCGAGCGCGTCGGCCACGGCGCGAACGTCGTCGGCCGATTCGGCCTTGGGCACGTTGATCACATCGACTCGCGCGATCGCCACGGCCGCGAGGTCCGCCGCGAAGTGCAGCGTGGCGCGGGCGTTGATGCGCACGACGATCGTTTTGCGCGACGCGGCGAATTCCGCCGACGCCAGGGCGGTGGCAAGCATGGCGCGCGCTTCGGCTTTACGCGCTTCGGCGACTGCGTCCTCGAGATCGAACGAAATCGCGTCGGCGATGCCCGCGAGCGCTTTCGGAAAAAGCTCGGGGCGCGACGCGGGGACGAAGAGTTTGCTGCGCATGGCGGGGGAGTTAGATGGATTGCTTCGTCGCGTGGCTCCTCGCAATGACAGAAAAATTAGACGGCGTCGGCGACGCAGCGGAAGCCGAGCATCCCGCTGCGGTCCTTGCAGGGTGCCATCAGCAGATATTTTCCGTGCTGGTCGAGCTGCCAGGCCTGCGGAAAATACCAATGAGACGTTTGCGGCCGGTAGGCGCTGCCGCCGCGCAGGATCGCAGCGCGGGTGTGGTCGTCGCGGAATTCATCGGTCCATTGCCAGACGTTGCCGACGAGATCCCTCACGCCGAACGGACTCGCGCCCGCGGGGTGCGCATCGACGTCGGCGGGCGGCAGGAGCGTGCGCCCGACGTTTGGTTTTGGCATGGCAGATTTTTTCCACTCGTGGCCCCACGGATAAAGCCGGCCGTCGGTGCCTTGCGCGGCATACTGCCATTCCCATTCGTGCGGCAAGCGCTTGCCGGCCCATTTCGCATAGGCGCGCGCGTCCTCAAGCGCGACCCACGTGACCGGCTTTTTCTCCCAACCGCGGGGTGCCGCGCCCTCTTTCCAGTCGCGGAGAAAATTATGGGCGTCGGCGGGACGGTAGCCGGAGACATCGACGAATTTTTTGAAGTCCGCATTCGTGACGGGATAGCGGTCGATAAAAAATTTGGGAAGCACCATCCGATGGAGGTGCGCGCGGCGCGGCGAATTTTCCCACGGGTATTGCACATCCTGGCCCTTCCATGTGAAGCCTTCGATTTCGATGCCGATGACGCGGAATTCGAACTCGCCGGCGGGAATCGTGACCATGCCGGCGGGCGCTTGCGCGGCGCGCTTCGATGGCGCGATCGGCACGATTTTCTGCGGGAGCGCGCGCCATTCGGCCGAGAGCGATTGCAGCGGCTGGCGGGTGAGCGCGCGGCGCTGCTTGAGAAACGTCTCCAGGCCGGCAGGTTTTGCGCCGCGTTCGACGGCGAGCACGGCGCCAAAGCCGCGGGTCTCGAGTGAGAACGAGAGGGTGGCTTTGCCGCCCCCGAGGCGAGGCGAGATTTCTGCGCCGCTCCAGCCGTCGTAGTAGCGACGGCCGGTGCGATGCGCGACAAGCAGTTGATCGCCGACGAGGTCGTATTCGTTGCGGTTGACGATCGTCCAGAGCGTCAGGTCGGGTCCGGGAAACATCGAGGAGAAGACGCCCGCCTGAAGCGCGCGCGCATACGGTTCCCAGTCGAGGCTCACGAGCAGGTCGGGAAACTGGCGGTAAAGATGCGCGATGCGGCGGAGCGCGGCGGCATCGCGCGGCGTCAGCTGGTTCCAGATGCCCCAAATGTTCTCCCACGCGTTGTAGCCGGTGCCGTTGAAAAAGATGTAGTGAAAATCGTTCGTGCGGTCGCGGCCCCAGCGATTTTCGGTGTTGGTCATGTGGCGCGGCTCGAGCCACTTCAATTTGCTCACCGGCAGCACGATGTCGGTCGGGACGAGTTTACCCCAGCTCTGGAGATTCCACTGGAGCGCTTCGTCGGACGCCGGCACGGCTTCGGGCTCGAGGACGAGCGGGTGGCCGAGTTGGTCCGCGGCGTCGAAAAACGCGCGTGGCACGCCGCTGTAGGTGTCGCCGTTGACGCCGTCGGCGCCAATCGCCTTCGCGAGCCGCGTGACCGCTTCCCAATCGGTTGCGTCGGCGGGCCGGGTGCCGTTGTCCCACGGCATCGTCGGAATAAAGACGCGCACGCCGCGCCGGTGGAAACCATCAACCGCCTGCTTTAACCCCGGGAGCCCGCCGGGCAAATCTGCCGCGAGGTCGAACTGGTTGCGGTCGTCGAGACCGATGTTCGGATAAACATACCAGAGGAGCACGCTGTCGATGCCGCCGTAGCGCGCGACGAGATCGTCGAGATAGCGATCAACCGTGTAGCGCCGCGCGACCGGGTCGTAGAAGAACCGCTCCTCAACCATCATCTGCGCGTGCACGAAATTTCGCTGCGACCAGCGCAGCTCCGGGCGCTCGTAGTTCGCGCCGCTGTAGCCCATGCGGATCAAGTGCTCCTGGCGCCACTGGCGAAAGTCGCGGAGCCACGTCGCCGCGCGGTCGGCGGCGTTGATCCGCCAGTGCCCGATGGTTTGAAACGGCCAGCCGGGCACGTTGCCGGGGATCGGGAGGTGCGGGCCGTTGCGCGCGTGCGAGAGCTGAAACTCCGTGAGCTGGGCGGCGGGCGCGCGGGCGGGCTTGGCGGGCGGGGTTTGGCTCATGGGTGGGGAGTAAGAGTTTTCTTGTGCAAACGTTTGCTTCGGTTCAGGTCGGTGTCTATGCAATTTCAAGGGGTGGTCAGTCGGTAAAAGGTGTGGAGCGCGCTTGCCACGCCACCCTGCCTAGCAGACGGTCGCCTTCCCCGCATGAAAAAAAATCCCAGTTTGGTCGATGTCGCCCGACGGGCCAATGTGAACATCTCGACCGTGTCGCGCACGATTCACCAGACGGGGAAGATCGGCGCCGAGACGCAAGCACGCGTGCAAAAGGCGATGCACGAGCTCGGCTACAAGCCGAACCGTGTCGCGCGGCGGCTGCGGGCGCGCGATGTCGCGACGCACCTCATCGGGCTGATCATCCCCAATATCCAGAATCCTTTTTTCGCCGATCTTGCGCGCGGGGTGGAGGACGTCGCCTACCGCAATAATTTCGCCGTGATGCTATGCAACTACGACGAGGATGAGAAAAAGGAACACTTCTACCTCGACGTGATGCAGGCCGAGTCGGTGGACGGAATCATTCTCCCGCCGATTCATGAGCAGGATCCCGCCGTGCTACAGGTGGTGCAAAACGGAACCCCAGTCGTCTGCGTTGATCGCATCCTCTCTAGTGGAAACCTCGACAAGGTCGAGGTGGACAATCACAGCGGCGCGCTCGAGGCCGTGAAGCACATTATCGCGCAAGGCCACCGACGCATCGGCATCATCGGTGGGCCTGCCGACTCCTCCACTGGCCGCGAGCGCTTGAGCGGTTACAAGGACGCTCATGCGAGCGCGAACCTCGCGGTGAAACCGGAACTGGTCCGCTTCGGCGATTTCAAACAGGAGAGCGGGCAGCGGCTGGCGAACGAACTGCTGGCGCTCGCGTCGCCCCCGACCGCGCTGTTTGTGTGCAACGGACTCATGACGGCCGGCGCGCTCGAGGCGATCGCGGCGCTCGGGCTGCGCATCCCGAAGCAGATCGCCATCGTCGGTTTCGACGAGTTGCCGCTGGCGAGTGTGTTCAACCCGCCGCTGACGGTCGTGCGGCAGCCGGCGTATGAAGTCGGCCAGAGCGCAGCGGAGCTGCTGCTCAAGCGCATCGCGGATGCCAGCCGAGCGCCGACCAGCCTCAAGCTGCAGCCCAACCTGATTATCCGAAAATCGTGCTAGCGGCGTGGAACGGAAGGTTCCACTTGACCTCGGTCATTTGCTGACGCAAACGTTTGCACGGCCTTTACCCACACCCCGTTCGAGCGCGCCCTTTTCTACGCCAGAACTGAGCGCCGGCGGTCGCCTTCCCTCATCTCCGTCCATGCCACCATCCGCCAAAGTCGTCGTCGTCGGCAGCATCATGCAAGACCTGACGCTGGCCTGCGCAGAATTTCCGACGAGCGGCCAGACCATCGTGGGCCGATTGAGTGTGGGGCAGGGCGGCAAGGGTTCGAATCAGGCGATCGCTTGCGACCGGGCTGGCGTGCCGACGCTGTTCGTCGGTGCGATGGGTCGCGACAGCGTGGCCGCCCAGGCGGAAAAATTCTATCGCACGGAAAAAATCGCCTGCCACATCGTGAAAAAAGCCGGCGCCGCGAGTGGCACGGCAGTCATTTTGCTGAACCGCGCAGGCCAAAACGAAATCGTCATCGCGCCTGGCGCCAACGCGCTGCTCGCACCCGCCGACGTGCCACTCGCCGCGCTGCGCCGCGCGGCGGTGGTGCTGACGCAGCTTGAGTCCAGCCTCGCCACGACCGCCCACGTGCTGCGCGCCGCTCGCCGGGCGGGGGTGACGACCATGCTCAATCCCGCGCCGATGCGCGAGGATTTCGCGACCGCGCTGCTGGCGGACGTCGATATCCTCATCCCCAACGAAAGCGAGTTCGTCGCGCTGGTGCGCGGTTGGCCGCGGTTGAAGCGCCGCGCGTTTGACGAGACGAAACTACGCGCGCTGTCGCACGACGCCCTCCACGCGTTGTGCCGGGAATTGGGCGTGCCGACGATCATTGTCACGATGGGCGGCCAGGGTTGCTTTGTTTCCGAGGCGCACGGGTATTTTTTTCTACCGGCACATCGTGGGATCAAAGTCGAGGACACCACGGGGGCCGGCGACGCGTTCTGCGGAGGGTTTGCGGCAGGACTCGTGCGCACCGGGGGCGATATCACGGCGGCCGCGAGATTTGGCACGACGGTGGCCGCGCTCTCGATCACCAAGCCTGGCGCGGCATCCGCGATGCCGAAACTCGCCGAAGTATTGCGCTTCGATCGTCGGGCATTGCGAAGGTCGTCTGAGGATGAGGCGTCCGCCGCGGCGCGTTAGTTTCGCGAGGGCGCGACCTGGGTGAAAAAGGATCCGCAGAGAGTCGCGCCGTCGCGATCGAGGAACTGACCTTCCAGCAGATGGTGCTCGCCTTGCTTGAGCGGGAGGGTGAACCGTGCGTGGGTCGCGGTGGACACCGCTTGCCGCGCGACTTCCTGGCCATCGAGGAGCACGCGCGCGCCGGCGACGGGTCGCGCCGGCATGTTGCGCAGCGCTTGATTGACCGGCGTGTTGGCCTCGGGTGGAAACATGTATAGGCTCACGTCGTAGTCGCCGGTGGCGGCGACCTCGATTTTCCAATGGCCGACGACGGGCTCGCTGGTGACCGCGAGGTATTTCCAGTGGCTGCCGCGCGAACCGAACCACTCGTCGGACGTCAGGTGCGTGTTGCGCTCGACGGGCGAGCCGACGATGACCCAGTTGTCCGGGTTCAGCAGTGGGCGGGTGGTGGCGAGCCACTGTTCGTAGTGCGTGCGCAAAATTTTCACGATGTCGGGTCGCTGGGCCGCGAGGTCCGTTTTTTGCCCGTAGTCGGTGGCGATGTCGTAGAGCTCGGTGCCGCTGACGAGCCGCCATTTTTTCCACATGACGGCGGCGTCCCATGCTTTGAACTGCACGCCATACTGCATGACGATTTTTCGATCGAGATTCGGATCGGGCAAACCATCGAGCAGGGGCTTGAGACTGAGCCCGTCGAAATGGGTGGGCCGCGAAAGCTTGAGTCCGCAAAGATCGATGAGCGTCGGCGGCACATCGGTGCCGTGGGTCAACGCCGTGATGTCGCGCGGCTCACCTTTGATGCCGGCGGGCCAGCGGATGAAAAATGGCGCATGGTGTCCGCCGTCGTAGGTCGAACCGCTGAGGCCGCGCATGCCGCCGTTGAACCAGCTGGTCTTTTCGTCGGAGCCGTTGTCGTGCATGTAGATCACGATCGTGTTCCGGCTGAGCTCTCTTTCATCGAGAAATTTCAGGAGACGGCCGACGTTTTCATCGAGGTTGGCCGTCATGCCGTAGAGGTTGGCGAACATCTCGCCAAGGTCCTCGTAGGGCTTCGCGTAGCGCGGCTCGACGTAGAGCGGCGAGTGCGAGGACGTCGTCGCGAGGTAGATGAAGAACGGCTGGGTTTGTTGCTTCGCCCAGCTCATCGCTTCGCTGAAAAAGAAGTCGGTGTTGTAGCCTTTGAAGCGGTAGGGTTCGTAGTTTTTCCAGATCAGGTCGTCGAACGCGCAGGCCTCCCAGTCGTTGGCGATGCTGCGCAGACCGAAACCGTTGTAGTAAAAATCCCCGGGGCAAGCCCCGGGGCATTTGACAAGACCGCCGCAAACTCATCCGACCATAATGCAATTCGCGCTTAAACCCGTCCGTCCAACCAAGCCGAAGCAAGCTTCGGGGTATCGGACCCATCGCGAATGAAAAGAAAGATCGAAGCCGCGATCTTGCGGATGAAACGGGTAGCTGTCGCCGAGGTCCCACTTCCCGAAGTGCGCCGTCGTGTAGCCGCTGTCCTTGAAAAACTGCGGCAAGAGCGGGAGCTCGCGGCGGGGAAGATTGCGGGCGGCGATCGCATCGGAGGCACCATTGCGGTAGGCGTCGATGCCAGTCATGAGCTCGCTGCGCGACGGGGCGCAGACGGACGAAACGTGATGATCGGTGAAGCGCACGCTTTGGGCGCGGAGGCGGTCGATGTTGGGCGTCTTGATTCGCGGGTGATCGTGCGAACTCAGGTCGGCGTAGCCAAGATCGTCGGCGAGGATGAAAATGACATTCGGTTTTTCCGCGGCGCATGCGAGGGACGGTGCGAGGAGTAGGAGCGCGCAGAAAAATTTTCGACCGAAGTTCATCGCCGGCAAGTTCACGGGTTCTGATCGGGCGCGAGCTGCAGCCAGGTGAGGCGCCACGTGCCGTCGGCGCGGCCGCCGGCTTCGAAATAGGGGTGAAAGATCAGTGGTGCGCGATAGCCGAGGTTCAGCTGCAAGGCGGGCGCTTGCTCCCCGGTCGGTGCGGCGAGCTGTTCAATCGCCGCGACCGAGTCGTGCGGCAAGCGAACCGTCTCCTCGATTTTGAAACCGTCGATGAGCCCGGTGGCGTAAACGAGTGGGCCGCGCGTGATCGCGGCGTAGTCGAAGTGGAGCACTTCCTGCGCGACGAGGGCGCCGTCGGGCGCGCGCGATTCCTGCACATTGCGGTGCGTGCGCCAGTGGACTTGCGACGGCATCGGAAAACTCAGGGTGACGATGTCGCCGGCGCGCCACGCCCGGCGCAAGACAACGTAAGTGCTGACGATGGGTTGCTGGCCAGCGTCGCGGCCGTTGATCGTGATGGTCGCGTCATGCGCCCACGAGGGAATACGGACGTGCAGGGGAAATTCGGCTGGGCGCTCGGGCGTGATCTCGAGGGTGACCGCGCCGTCGTAGGGATAGCGGGTGCGTTGCGCGAGGCGCACGAGACCGGCGGACGGCGTGGCGAGTTCGCACTCACTGGGGCCGTAGAGGTTGATCGCGATGCCGCCGTCGGCGGCGAGGCTGCACGCGACGGAAGGCAATTCCTCAAGCGCGAGCGGGCCGCTCGATTTGCAACACCGCCAATAAGTCGTGAACACGCGGCGCCCGTTGGGAAACGAGTAGTAGCACCAGTTGTCGCCGGCGGGAGCCTGCGCACCGAGCAGGTCATTGTAGGCGGACTTTTCGATTTCGTCGGCGAACTTCGCTTCGCCGGTGAGCGCGAGCAATTCGCGGTTGAGTTGAATCCACGAGAGGATCGAGCAGGTCTCCACGTAGCCGTAAGGGCTGAAGACGGGCGATGGATTGAACACTTCGCGCGAACGGTGCGCCACGCCGCCCCACGGTCCGCCGCCGAGAGTGAGGTGATGGTCGCGGATGTTGGTCCAGATTTTCAGCACCGCGGCGAGATAGCGCGGCTCGCCCGTGGCGCGGTGGAGCTTCGCGAGACCGACGAGGTTCCAAAGGAGTTGGTAGGCCTTGCCGGTGCCGATGGCTGCCGCATCGGTGCCGGCGAGTGCTTGCGGGAGCAGCTCCAGTGCCGGGGCTGCGTTGAGCTGTTTCAAAACGAGCTCGGCGAGCGCGAGGTATTTTTTTTCGCCCGTCGCCAAAAATAATTCCACAGCCGGATCGAGCAGGACGGTGGCGGACATGCCATGATGATTGCCGAGCGACGTGACCGCGATGCCACCTTCCGAAAATGTGTGCCAGCAAAGATCGCCGATGCGACGTGCGGCTTGAATGTAGCGCGGCTCCGATAAATATTTTCCCGCCTCCAGCAGCCCGAGGATCAAGTAGCTATGCACCCAGACGTCCCATGTTCTCACCGTCGGCGCGCCATCCCAAGTGTGGAGTGCGGGTCCGCGTTTGCACCTGAAGCGTCGCTCCGGAGCGTAGGTGCCGAGGTAGCCATCCCCTTCCTGCACGCTTAGCAGAAAATCGGCGACGCGCCGGACGCTGGTGGCGATTGTCGCGTCGCCGGTGCGGTTGGCAGCGCGCGCCGCCGTGGAAAGCCACTTGCCGGCGTGCTCGCCATACCAGTCGCCCTCGTGGTTGTGGGCCACGCACTCGGGGCGGAAGAGCGCGATTGGTCTACTGGTCTCGTCGGTGATGAACTGCTTCAGGTGTCCGCGGCGGCTGGCCGCCAGCGCCTCGCCCAACAGGCCAGCCAATTTCACGTGCATCGGGGAGGGAAACGTGAGGGCGGGGGACATCGGGATCGCGGAGGGGACGCTGCTCGGAAAAAACGTTGACACGAGTAGAAAACTGAAATCGCTTGTCTATGCAAACGTTTGCTCAACCCCAGCACGCCACCCCGAGTTCCGACCGGCAAGGAAATTTCCCCTAGTATTGTCCGACTCCATCCGTCCCACCCTTCAACATCCGAGCGACCGATTCGCCGCAGTTTTCACCTCGCCCCAACCTGACTCCTTCGCGCGCCCATCGATATACGGGCCAAATAATTTTGCGTTTTGTGCAAACGTTTGCTCAAACACGACCAAGCCACGACCACCGCCTTATCCTACATGAAAACCCGACTCCCACGCACCCAACCCGCCGCCGCGATCAGCGCATCGCTGCTGTTTGCCCTGCTGTCCGCCACCGCCTTTGCCCAGCAAGTCGCGCCCGCCGCGTCCGCCAAAGACAAGGATGACGAAATATTGAAAATGGAGGAATTCACGGTGACAACGGGCTACCGTTCGCCGAAGGCGGTGAACCAAATCCCCGGCGCGATCACGTTGATCTCCTCGGCCGAGGTCGAGCACACCCAGATGCTCACGGATGATGCGACCGCCGTGCTGGCGCGAACAGTTCCGGGTTATGCCCCGACCACGCAGCAGATGCAGAACACTGGTGAGACGCTGCGCGGCCGCGTAGCGCTGCGGTTGTTCGATGGCATTTCACAGACCACGCCGCTGCGCGAAGGCAGCCGCAATGGCACGTTTACCGACATGGACATCGTGTCGCAGATCGAAGTGATCAACGGACCATCGGCCTCGGAGGGCATCGGGGCCGCCGGCGGCATCATCAACTACATCTCGAAGAGCCCGACCAAGGAGGGCACCGAAGCGACGCTGCGAACCAAATTCTCCACCGAGGGCGGTAGAACCGAAAGCAACAGCTGGCGCGTCGGCCTGAATTACATGATGAAGCAGGGAAACAAAGACCTGATTTTTGGCAGCTCCTTCAACAAGCGCGGCATGTCCTTCGATGCGGACGGCCGGCGCGTGGGCATGGGTGCGAGCGGTGCCACTGTCGATTCGGAAGCGAAAAATCTGTTTATCAAGGGCGGATATAATTTCGGGACGAACAATGCGCAACGCGTCGCCCTCACCATTAGCCGGTTTCACCTCGAGGGCGGAGCGCACTACGTCCAGAACCTCGGAGACCGGGACAAGAAGATCACCGATTCCGCCAAGAAGGGCGCTCCGCCCGCAGGGAAAACGGCGTTCAACGATTTCAATCAGTATGCCGTCGCCTACAAACACAACGACCTCATGGGCGGCGCGCTGAACGTCCAAGTTTACAAGGCCAGCCAGGCCATGCGGTTTAACCCGGAACTCGGCGGCTCAGACAAACAGGATCCGCTCTTCGCACCGCTTGGGACGTTGGTCGAGCAATCGGAAATCAATTCCCAGAAGCGAGGTATGCGGAGTTCGTGGTCCCATGCGGATCTGCTCGGAGTCAAGGGCCTGGAAGTGAATGCCGGCTTTGATTACTTGGAGGAGACCGCGCAGCAACGGCTTGCGCTGACCGACCGGCTGTGGGTGCCCCCGATGAACTACACGAGCAAGGCACCATTCGTGCAGGCATCCTACACGCAGGGACCGGTGACCGTCACCGCAGGCGTGCGTCATGAGGACGGCAGTCTGCAGGTGGACGACTACACGACGGTCTATTTCGCCAACCGGTCGTTCGTCAAAGGTGGCACGCTCAGCTACAAGGAAACGCTACCCAACGCCGGCGTGATCGTGCGCCTGCCGGAGCACTGGTCGGTCTTCGGTTCCTACAGCAAGGGCTTCACGCTGCCCAACGTCGGCATCCCGCTGCGCAACGTAAACTACGCGGGCCAATCCGTCGCCGGCATCCTCGATCTCCAAGCCGTCGTCGTCGACAACAAGGAGGGCGGCTTTAGCTGGCACGGCAAGACAGTGAGTCTCAGCGCGTCTTACTATAAGTCGTTCTCGGAGCTCGGTGCCAGCCTCTCGATCGATCCGATCACCAAGGATTTCATCCTTCAGCGCCGGCCGGTCGAGCTCAAGGGATTCGAATTCACCAGCGAGTGGAAAGTGAGCAAGACGGTAAGAATTAACGCGCTCTATTCGCACGCCACGGGCATGACGCGGACGACTGAGACCGGCCCGATCAACCGCGAGCAGGGCATGGGTAATGTCAGCCCGGACAAATTCAATGCCTCCGTCAGGTGGAAATATTCGGCCAAGGGCAGCGTGACGATCGATCAGGACACGCTGCGCGCGCGCGACATCAATGTCGGGCGCGCCGGCGAGGAACACACCACCGGGCTCACGCTGTTCAACCTCTCCAGCAGCTATTCCACGAAGTGGGGCGACTTCTCCCTCGGCATCGAAAACCTGACGAATAAATATTACATCCTGCCGTGGGCACAGCTTGACCAGTTCCAAAACTACTTTGCTGGCCGCGGCCGCGTGATTTCAGTCAGTCACTCGATCAAATTCTGATCGTCAATTGGTGCGTGCTCCAGCTGCTCCTTGACGGGACGGCTGGAGCTTTTCTTTTTCCCGCCGCACCAATCCTTGACTGTTCTCCCCTGCAATCGCGACGCTGACGACGTTGTCGCGTGATGCTCCGCAAGAATTTCTCGTGTTCAATCGCTTCCACTTCCCGGCGATTTTGGTAGGTTTGTCGCTCACGCTTTCCGCGGGACTGCGCGCGGAACCGCTCCTGCCGTTGCGCACGGTTGAGCAGGGCAGCGTCCCGCTGGCCGGCGACAGCTCCGTTCTCGTCGTGGCGGGTCGGGCGGTCGTCGTAACGGAGACGCGAGCATGGCTGAAGGGAGCGACGGCAGACTGGCGCGAACTCACCTGGAATCCCGGGGGCAAAGTTCTCGGCGTGTCTGGCGATGGGAGCGCGGCTTTTGCGTTCATCGGAGACAGCACTGGCGAATCCTGTCGGCTCGTGGTTCAAATCAGTCTCGCGAACGAGCAGCTTTCAACGCGTCCGCTGCCGCTGCTCCCGCAGCCGCTGCATGCAGTGCGCGGAGCGGTGAAGGGCAGCCGGGTTTTTGTGCACGGCACGGACTCGGCCGGCATCTCCCGTCTTTTTTCGTTGTCCATAAATGCCAGCGTTCCGGCGTGGAGCACGCATCCCGGATTCGCTGTCGCTGCCGGAAACGTCGAGGCCATCGTGGCCCAGCAGGAATCACTTTTCGCCGTCGTTTCTCCGGCGGACGGCGGGGGGCAAAGGCTCTATCAATGGACCGATGGGCTGCCGTGGGCGGAGGCCTCGCGTTTACCCGGGCAATTGGTCCCAGGAGCGGCTCGTGCGGTCGGCCAGGCCCACATGTTCTTCGTGGTCGGTGACCACGAAGCCCGGCGGGTCGTGACCTATTATACGATCACCCGGGTGTGGGCTGAACTCGGCAAGACCACTTTCTCCGGCATGCACCCCGGGATGGCCTGGGGGAACGGTCTTTTGCTCGCCCAAGCGGTCGACCAGCATTTTAAATTGAGCCTGATCGAACTTGTTTCGAACAAACTTCTGCTCCGGCCGCTCGACTGGGTCATGATCGCGCTTTACCTGGCGCTCATTGCGGGCATTGGAGTTTATTGCTTTCGACGAGAGAAGAAGCAATCGACGGCGGAGTTTTTCGTGGGCAGCCGGACGATTCCATTCTGGGCCGCGGGCATCAGTCTCTATGCCACCAACTCAAGTTCCATCGGCTATATCGCGACCACCGCGAAGGCGTTCGCGACGAACTGGCAGTATCTGATGGGTAATATCCTTGGTGCCCTTGGGCTGGTTTTCGTTGCCGTCTGGATTGTGCCGGTGCTGCGGCGCCTGGAGCTCATGTCCGTCTTTACTTATCTCGACCAGCGGTTTCACAAGTCGGTTCGTCTCGCGGCCAGCGGTTTCTGCATTTTGATGCATTTGAGCGGTCGGCTGAGCGTGATTCTGTTTCTGCCGTCGCTCGCGATCGCGACGATCACCGGGTTGAACGTGATTTGGAGCATCCTGATCATGGGGCTGGTTACGATTGGCTATACCGCGCTCGGCGGAATGCGGGCGGTAATCTGGACGGACCTGGCGCAGGTGGTCGTGAAGGTTGGCGGGCTAATCTTCGCGGTGGGATTCATCGTCTCCAGGCTCGATGGAGGAGTAAGTGAGTTCGTGGCCACTGCGACAGCAGACGACAAAATGAAAATGTTCGACTGGAGCTTCGACCTGACCAAAGCGACCGTCTGGTGTTTCATTTTCCTGACTTTGCTGGAGACGGTCCTTACTTTTCCCAAGGATCAGATCCTGATGCAGCGCGTGTTCACGACGAAATCCGCGAAGGAGGCGAGTCGCTCGGTTTGGGTGTTTGCGGTGATGGTCATTCCTGCGAGTGCCCTGTTCTACTTCATCGGGACCGGCCTCTATGTCTTCTACCACAGCCATCCCGAGCGCATGAACCCGTTGCTCCCGGTCGACGCGACGTTCCCGCTCTTCATCGCGGCCGAATTGCCGACTGGGGTCACCGGCCTGATGATCGCCGGACTTTTTTCTGCAGCGATGGCGACGAGTTCCAGCATCTTGAACAGTGTCTCGACGATGGTCTCCGTGGATTTCTACGAAAAAATCTCCAAGAAACCGGACCAGAACTTCAGCATTCGTTTGGCGGAGTGGGTGACGGTGCTCGCTGGATTTATTGGCATGGGCCTGGCGATCCTGCTCTCTCGCTTCAGCATCAATTCATTTCTGGACACGTCGATCGAGCTGGTGGGGCTTTTTGGCGGCGCCTTTGGCGGCGCTTACACGCTCGGCATGTTCACCCGGCGGGCCAACTGGCAGGGTGTGCTGATCGGCATGGTGATCAGCTTCATCGTCACGTTTGCGGTTTGGTGGGCGAAACTTGTGCATCCGTTTCTCTACCTCGCGATCTCCATTCTCATTTCGATTTTGGTCGGATATCTGGCGAGCTACTTCTTCCCGGAGCCTACCGAGGAATCCCTGGCGGGGCTCACGATCCTCACACCGAGGAAGAAACCCGAACTGGTTCCGGCGTCGTCCTGATTCGCGACGGTCCACGCGGAACGAACGGCGTCGCGGGCGTCACTTCGGTTTCACGGCCGCCGGCGGTGGCGGATGGAAGACGTGGATCAATCCCTCTAAGAACGTCGGCCGCCACGTGGTCCAATTGTGGCCGCCGTTGACGACCCGGAGTTCCACCGCGATTTCCTTAATTCGCCGCAGGTGATTGTAGAGCGTGTGAGCCTCGTAGTCCAAGTCGTTGCTCGCCTCCGTGGGATCGGCGTTGGCCGCCTCATCGTCGCCCACGGCGATAAACATCACGAGGGGCCGCCCCGCCGCCTGGAACGTCGGTAGGATGGCGGGATAGTTTTTTCCGCGATAGATCGCGTCGTCGAACTTCACGTCGCCGTTTCCAAACGCCCCGAACTCGCGCGTGCTTGAGGCCCGCGGGGGCAGCGGAAAATAAACGGCCGGGCTCAACACGATCGCCGCAAAAAATAACTCCGGATGCGCGAGCGAAAAGCGCAGCGCGCCATACCCACCCATGGAATAACCCGCAACGATTCGTCCGCTGCGCTGCGCTACCGTCCGAAACGTGGCGTCGATGTGCTGAACGAGGTCGACCGTGATGGCCGTTTCCACGGGCCGCCCGTCGGTCGCCTGTGAATCGATGTAGTAGTTCGCGCGATGATTCGACGGCGCGTCGGGCATCACTGCGATGACCGGCGGAATCTGTTTCGCCTCGATCATGCGATCAAGGTCAGGGGCGATCATCCGCCAAGCCTCCATGGAGTTTCCGCGACCGTGCAATAGGTAGACCACCGGAAAGCGCGCTTCGCGCGATGCGTCATAGCCCGAAGGGAGATAAACCAGATAGGACAACTGGTCGCCAAGGGCGGCGGAGCGAAAGACATTCGCGCTGATCTTGCCCGGCTCCGCCCCAGCGGTCCCAGCGGAGAAAAGAGCGATGCCTGCCGAGAAAAGATTCCTGAAACAAAGGAGCGATCGCCATTTCTCGGCCGTTTTCATGCCACCGATTTTCTCTAAACTATCTCCGAGTGCAACTGATACGGTGGGGCGGTAAGTTTGAAGCCTCCTGTTGCTGGTGCTCCGACCGTTCATAAATCGACTCAATTCGGAATATTGAAACGTTGTCTGCTTCTCGTTGCTGCCGGTCGGGAATTGCGCAGCGCTGCGCGCGCGACTAGAATGGCTATTCCTTGTTGAGTTCGTTTACGACGGTGTCGCCTTTCTTGGTGCGGCGCACGAGTGGGCTCGAGTAGCTAGCGAGTGGGGCTGATCGTTCGATGAGTTCGTCGGCAAGCAGCCTTGGATGAATGTCGTAAAACTTGGTGCGCGACATCACGCCTGTGCATATGGCAGACCTGCGCACGCTGGACATCGTGGTGTAAGGTTCTGAAGATGCCGGAAACAGGTGAGTGGGTCCCGAAAACTGGGCCAGGTGGAATGTTAGTCCGCAGCGTTGGTTGATGTGATGACTGCGGTGGTGGTTGGCAAGCCCAAGCGGAGGGACGGACCGGCTTGGCGGTCCGGCCCGGAGCTTGGGATTGGTAAAGATTTTTCCGCGACAAAGCGTTGCGGAGCGAGATAGCCGAGCGAGCTGTGCGGCCGCTCGGCGTTGTATTCGAGCCGGAAGTCCTCGATGACGACGCGGGCTTCGGTCAGGGTCCAGAGTTGTTCGCGGTTGAGGCATTCGTCGCGGAAGCGGGAGTGGAATGA
>SIBG01000096.1 GCA_009695305.1 Opitutus sp.
ACCGGCCGAGAGCAGGTAGGTTCGCGGTGGCTGGGACACGGTCACCAGCGTGAAGGCGCCGCTCTCGGCGAGGGTCTTCTCCACCGGCTGCACGTCGAAGAGATTCTGGGTCGTGAACTGCAGGTTCCACGAGGCGCCACGCAACTTGACGCGATAACCGAGGCGCCAATCAACGCGGACAAACTCGGGCTGGAAATAAAGCCGCCGGCTCCCGCCGAGGTTCGCATAGCCCTGGCGGATCTCACGCTGCCACTGGACGGTGCCGCCCGTGGAACAGCCTTTCAGCGGCCCGGCCGAAAATTCATAGTTCGTGTTGCCGCTGACGGTGAATCCGGCGTTGGGCGTCGTCTTGTCGCCCGGCGTGAAGACTTCATAGATGCCGTTGTTCGGTGCGACGAAACCGAGTTGATGCTGCGTAATGGGCAAGCCCGTCGCGCCGGTGCCCACTCCCGGCGTGGTCAGGAAGAGCGCCGCCGCGTTGGTGATGAGACCGCTCGCCGGGTTGAGCGTGGCGCGGTAGCCGCTCGCCGGATCCTGCAACAGCATGGCGACGGTGAGCGGGATCTTCGGACTGGCGGCGTTGCTGCGGACCGAGGGCACGAGGAGATCGATTAAGGAGCCGTCGGCCTGCTTCACTTTTACGTTGCCGCCGCTGACATTAAATTGGTCGTTGTAGAAGATCTCGTGCTTCATCCCCGAGGTAATCGTGGCGTCGTTGGTGCCGAGGCTGAAATAGACGCGCCAGCCTTTCGCCGGCTGCGCGGTCAGCACCAGTTCGACGCCGCGCGAGCGGACATCGGCGGTCACGCCGGTGCCGCCATTGCGACCGTTGAGGCCGAGCGCATCGATGATATTGCGCGTCGCGCTCGGCAGGGCGAGCGCCTCGTTCTGGGAGCGATTATCGTAGAACGCGAGCGAACCGGAAATCCGGCGCGACCAAAGATCGAACTTGATCCCGGCCTCCGCCGAGACGCCCTTGCCCGGTTGCGGAAACGTGTTGTCCACGGTGGCCTGAAACGTTCCCGCCGCCGCAAACGATTTCGACCCATTCGCATAGAGCCCGAGGTCGGGCGTGATGTTGAAAACCAGGCCGGCGAGTCCGGATTTGGCCGTCTGGTCGGTGATGCGCTGTTCGAATTGGTCGTTATCGAGCGTCACGTGGTCGAGCCGGACTCCGACCATGGTCTCGGCGCGGTTGTTAAACCAATTACCGAGCCAGTTGACGTAGCCCGCGAGCTGCCGCTCGACGCGCAGGGTGAGGGCGCTGGCGCCCGAGAGGCCGCGGGGATTGAGGGGCGTGGCGGGAACCGAATTGAACGCCGCGGTGTCCGCCCAGCGATAGCCGGGCGGCGGGGCGAGGGCGTTGATATAGCGATCCTGGACGGGCACATAGAAAACCGGGAGAAACCGACCGCCGAGACTATCGGTGCCGGGCACGAAATTGTTCTGCGCATCGATTTGATAGATGCGCTGATTGATAAACGTCTGCTGCTTCAGCCGCTGCTCGCCGCCCGCGACGAGCTGGTGGGTGGAAAAGTTGCCGAGCTCGAACTTATAGACCGCGGCCCCTTGCAGCGCCCGGATATGCCAGTAGTTCCGGTTGCGCTGGGGGCTGACCCGCATGCTCCACTGGCCGTCGATCGCGTTGCTATCGGTCGGCGCGACCAGATCCGCGGCGCCATTGTTAGTCGCGCTAAAAATGCGCACGCGCTGGTAATTCCACGCGAGGCGGGCGGAGAGGCGCGGCGAAAGATCGCCCTCGAGCGACACGACGGTGGTGTTGGAATTCTGCCGCCGGCCGGTCGTCACGCTTTGGGCGGAGCGGAAATTTTTATAGCTGAGCGGTTCGCCGCCGATGATAATACCCGCGGTGTCGCCACCATTATAAAGCAAGTCATCCAAGGATCGGCCCACGCGTGGATCCCGGAGCCGGTTGTCGCGAATCGTGATTTGGTTTCCGCTCCGGGTGCGGCTGTTTTCCTCGATGTATTCGTGGTTGGCGCGCAGCACGAACCGCCGGCCGATCCGCCTCATCCCTTCGAGATAGAAGCCCCGCGGCTCGTCAGCGAGATTGTCCTGCCAGTAGGCCTGGTGGCCGCTCAGCGCGACGGCGCGCAAACTATAGGGGCCGAACGTGTCGTTGAAATCGAGCGTGAAGCGGCCGGTGCCGTTGCTGTCATACTGCATCCGGAGCTCGCCGAAGCGGCCCTTGGTTGCGCGTTTGGTGACGGTGTTGACCGCGCCCGACGAAACGCCCTGGCCATAGAGCAGCGCCTGCGCACCCCGGAGCACTTCGAGGCGCTCCGTGGAAAATACATCGCTCCGGCTGAGGGACACGAAACCGTTGCGCCGACGTTCCTCTTTGCTGCCGAGGCCGCGCAACCGATATTGCTCCGGCCCCTGGGTGCCGCCGCCGGTGCTGTCGAGCGCGTAGGTCACATTGGGCGTGAACTTCATGATGTCCGAGATGTCCGTCGCATTGAGTTCATCGATGAACGTGCGGGTGTAGACGTTCATCGTCATCGGCAGCGAGCGAATGGACCGGTTGGTGCCGGTGACGCCACTCGTGTTGAGCGCTTCATAGGAGTCCGAGGGGTCGGCCGTGACCTCGAAGGCACTGAGCGTGATCGGTTCGTCGCGGGCGGCCGCAGCCGGGGCCACGAGCTGGGCGAGCCCCGCCGGGGCGAAGAGAAGAGCGAACACCACCGCGGCGAAGCCACGGCGACTTAGCCGCAACGATTCAGCCCCAACCGCAAAAGCGACTTTTGCCCGTGACGGGAAGAAACAGACTGTAGGAGCGGGTTTATCCCGCGAACCTTCGTTCGGACTGACTTTTGTTCGCGGCGTAAAGCCGCTCCTACAAACGGTCCACGGACGCTGTTTCTTGAGAGTCCGAGATGAAGCCCGTTGTCCCCAACGGGCTGATTTGAGAGCGGACGGCTCAAAACCCGATGAGGCGAGCTCGCCCTCGGGCGCGACATCGGGCTTGCGCGCCGGAGGCGCGTTCCACCATTCAGTGGTTTCGTTTTCCGAGGTAAAACGCACATCGACGGAATGGAGACGGCTCAGGGGTATCATAGTTTGCGAGGGGGAAAGATTCGAGATCGACCGGAGACTGGATTTCCCACGGGCCGGGTTCAGCTCCGCACCTGCAGCGCTGGGCCGAGGTGTTTTTGGAGCAGACGTATGGTGGCGATGGCACCTTCACGTTCGCCGAGCGGCGGAGCGGGTGGGCGCACGGGCGACGGGGTGCGCGGAGTGCCGCCGGGGCCTTCGTATTCCACTTCGAGCCAGCCGCGGTAACCGGAATCGGCGACCAGCCGGAGCATCCGCGCGTAGTCGGTGTAACATTCGTCGCCGTTGGCGTCGAAGTCGTGCGCCTTGGCGCAGACGCACTTGGCGAATGGCAGCATCGCCGCCACTCCGGCGTAGCGGTCATGGAATTCACCGCGGGCGCGATTTTTTTGGAAGTTTCCGAAGTCGGGCAGAGTGCCGCAGCGCGGGTGGTTGACGCGCTTCACGACCGAGGCGATCCAGGCGCCGTCGCAGGCCAGGCCTTCGCCGTGGTTCTCGATGAGCACATCCAGATTCAGCGGCGTGCTCAACTCCAGCAACCGCGCCACGCCGTCGGCCACGAGGCGGGCCTGTTCCCCGGCGGGAAGCGCAGCCTCGCCGCGCGCGTTCACCCGGATCCCGGTGCAGCCGAGCGTGGCGGCGGCGGTTAACCACGGACGAAACTTATCGACCGCCTTCCGGCGGGCAGCCTCGTCGAGCGCGCCGAGAGGGACGTTGAGATCCACCAAAATGATCACATTGCGCACGCCGGCGTCGGCGGCGCGGCGGTTCAGCTCGGCGAGATATTTCGGGTCGGCATGGTTTTCACCCAGCAAAATGCCGCTGTAGTCCAGACCTTCAAAACCCAGCTCTCCGGCCAGGCGGGCAAATTCAAGCCCGTCACGTTTCGCAAAACCAGGCTCGCCGCGAAAGGCGCGATGATAGGTCCACTGGCCCAGCGTGAGCCGGTAACGGGGAGTGTCGGCGGCGGCCCGGGCGAGGCGGAATTGCACCGCGCTGGCGGCGAGTGCGGCGGTGACGGTCGTTTGGAGAAAGCGGCGACGTTTCATGGAGTGAGATCGGTTGAGGTGGCGGTCTATTCGGCAACAATCTCAGCCTATTTCTGCGGATCGTACACCCGCCAGCGCGGCGCGATCTGATCGGTCTCAGACGCGGTGGTGAGCCAGCGCAGCAGGCGATCCTTCATCTCCGCCTCGACGGCGTGCGCTTCGGCGCGGCCCGCGAGGTTCACGCGTTCGCCGGGGTCGGTTTGCAAATCGTACAGCTCCGCGAATCCCTCGGGGTAGTAGTTGTACTTCCAGCGGGCGGTGCGGACCATTTTCGCATCGGGATGCCGCACGCCGTCCACGCCCTTGCCCTTCTCGAACGGCAGGTCGAGTCTTCCGCCGGTGATGACTTCGGGGATGATGTTCTCGCTGAACACGGCGTCGCGCGGTTCGTAGCGGCGGCCCATCGGCGCGATGAGCGGCGCGAAGCTGCGGCCCTGCACCTCGCGGGGCTCCGACAGCCCGAGCAGCTCAAGCAGGGTCGGCAACACGTCCACGGCCTCGACGAGTTCCGCGTAGCGCCCCGGCTGCACCCGGCCCGGCAGGCTCACCAGCAGCGGCACGTGCACGGAGGACTCGAAGAAACAGTTTTTTCCCATGATGCCGTGTTCGAGCAATTGGTCGCCGTGGTCGGTGGAGAAAATGATCAGCGTGTTCGCCGCCTGGCCCGTGCGCTCCAGCGTGGCGAGGATTTCGCCAATCTCGTGATCCACGTGGCTCACCGCACCATAGTAACTGCGGTAGATCCATTGCACCTGCTCGCGGTCCACGGCCGCTTCGGACTTGCCGTTGCGCAGCGCGAGCTTTTGCAGCGGCTCCGGCAGGAGGCGGCGCACGTCAGCGGCCGACACCTGCTCGGGCAGGGGGATTTTCACTCCGTCGTATTGCGCGTCGTAAGGGGCGCAGACCTCGAACGGCGCGTGCGGCTTCCAGAACGACGCATGCAGAAAAAACGGCTGGCCGGTGCGCGCGAGTTCTTCCAAGTGATGCCGCGTGCGCGCCCCCACCCACGCCGTGTCGCTGAACTCCGCCGCGATGGCCGCGCGAAACGGATTCTTCCCCGGCGCGATGTCCTTCGCCAGCGCGCGGTAGTAGGTGCCTTTCTTCGGGTCGTGCAGCTGCCGCCACTTCACATAGTCCGACCAGCGATCGGTGGCGCTCACGCCGTCGTGCAACTCCACGACATCGAAGCCGGTGCGTCTCGCCTCCTCCACCGTGGGCGGAAAATAATGCAGCTTGCCGACGGCGGCCGTGCGGTAACCCGCCGCTTTCAGTCGCGCCTGCAGGAGCGTTTCGGCCGGGTCGAGCGGCGTGTAGTTGACGCGGTTCTTGTGGGCGTGTGCGTAGCGGCCCGTGAAGAAACTCACGCGCGAAGGCACACAGACCGGCGACTGCACATAGGCGTGGGCGAAGTTGGCCGAACGCGCGGCGAGCCGGTCGAGGTGGGGCGTCTGAATGAGCGCGTTGCCATTCGCGCCGAGGCAATCCCAGCGCTGCTGGTCGGTCATGATGAACAGCACGTTGGGCGGCCGGGAAATCTCGGCGGCCGGCAAGTTGACGCCGGAAATCAAGAGGCTGGCCCAGAGGGTGAGGAGACACCGGTTCATGGTTTCACTTCACCTGCTGCGGCGAGCCGATGAGGTAGATGAGCGAATCGCGGCCGGTCTTCATGGCGGAGGCGGCGTAGAGTGGCGCCGCGTTGGTCTGCGGGAACCACGGGGCGAGTTCCGCCTTCACCGGCGCAAACTGCAATTGCGCGGCGACGTTGACCCATTCGTTCGGGTCGGACCAGTGGTCGTAAAGTTCCTCGTCGCCGTTGGCGTAGCGGATGAAGTGCCACCGCTCCGAGCGCAGGGCGTGATTGTTCGGCCCGAAGGTGGAGAGCGACGGCCGGGCCCGCACGCGGCTGGGTTCGCGCAGCCACGGCACGAGGCTGTCGCCTTCGAGGCCCGGCTTGGCCGGCAGGCCGGCGAGTTCGAGGAGCGTTGGATAAAGGTCGAGCAGGTTCACCGGCGCGTGCGCGCGGCCCGGCGCCAGGCCCGGCGCACGCACGACCAGCACGCATTTCGTGGCGCGTTCCCAGAGCGCGACTTTCTCCCAGTGTTCTTTCTCGCCGAAGTGCCAGCCGTTGTCGCTCCACAGCACGACGATGGTGTTCTTGGCGTAGGGACTTTCGTCGAGCGTGCGCAACACGTGGCCCAGGCAATCGTCCGCGAAGGTCGTGCATGCGAGATAAGCCTGCACGGCGTTGCGCCACAGCCCGGCTTTCTGGACCTCGGCAAACGCCCCGCCAGCGCGGACCGCGGTCCGCGCCGCGGGCGACACGTCGTCGAGGTCGTCCAATTTCACTTGGGGCAGGACGATTTGGTCGAGTGGAAACTGGTCAAAGTATTCCCGCGGTGCGAACCACGGCAGGTGCGGGCGGAAAAATCCGCAGGCGAGAAAGAACGGCCGGTCGTGCGGTTGCTTAAGCTGGGCTGCGATGTGCTCCGCAACCTGCCAGTCGGCCATTTCCTCCTTCGGCCGGTCGAGCGGCGCCCAGTCCACCTCGCCGTCGCGGATGATCGCGCCGCAGAAAGGCCTCTTGCCCGCAGGCGGCTTGTCGCGCGGCATGCAGCGCTCTTGCGAGGGCCAGTAGCTGTCCCACGACGCCGGGTCCTGCGCCTCGTTGGCATGGTGGAAGACTTTCCCCGCGCCGGTGACGCCGTAGCCGTGCTGGCGAAAGTATTGCGGCAACGTCACCGCGTCCTTGAGCAACTCCGCCTTGCGCCACGGTATATGCTGGTGGTGATAGATGCCCGTGGTGGACGGGCGCAACCCGGTGAGCAAGGCGGTGCGTGAGGGATTGCACCACGGCGCGGGACATTGCGTGTTGGTGAAGAGCGTGGCCGAGGCGGCAAGACGGTCGAGGTTCGGCGTGCGCGCCTGCGGGTGCCCGCCGAGACAACCGGTCCAGTCGTTGAGGTCGTCAATGGCGATGAAGAGGACATTGGGGCGCGCGGCGGGCGCGGCGTGGGCCGTTACAGTCAAGAGGAGCAACGCGATCCAGGCAGCAAGGCCGGCCCGGAACTGCCGGCAACGGTTTGAGACTTGAAGGGAGCAACGTCCCGGGTGCATTGAGCGATGAGGCGTGAGCTTCATTTTACTTCGCAGTTGGCGCTTTCACTGGCTTGGTCGTCGCCGTGGCGGACGCGACCTTGAGGTGCTGGAAGAGAAATTCCTGGAGGTTATGGGGATCATCCTTGCCTGGCATTATCTTCAGCGCGGGGATCTGCGCAACTACGCCGACGCCCAGTTCGCGGCACCGATCGTAGATGGCTTTGGCGTGTAAGGGATGATGCAGCAGGTGGCCGCGGCTGGTGATGTCACCGCCGGGAAATCCGGTGTCGAGAAATACGGGCGGATCGTCCCGGGAAATCAGGCCGTGCATGTCGCAGTCGGCGCGAATTTTCCGGCCCACCGGGCCGCGCAGTTCTTCGTCGGTCTTGAGGCCGTAGTAACCAGGGCGGTCATCGATCTCCTTAAACCTGTTGTTGGAGTTGGCGAACAACTTGTCCCACGCGAGGAGATCATGGCTGAACTGGCACGCGACGGCGCCAGCCGCCGCCAGTCGTGAAGACTCGCGCTGCACGGGATCGCTGCTCTGCGGATCGGCCAGGTCGTCGTGAAACGCCAGCCACAAGGATGCCCCGGCGCCCGCCGAAGGGCCGTGCGCCGCGAGGCGGGTCTTGTCCACGTTCCATTCCCCGGCCTGGCGGCGGATGAACTGGATGGCCCGCGCGCAATCGCGCAGCACCTCCTGGATGGGCGCGCTGGTGCGATAGCGGTAGTTGATCGCGGCGTAGCTTACGCCCGCGTCGAGGCACTCGCGCAGCATCCGGCCCTCGCGCGCCTTGGATTTGTCCATGAACTCGAATCCGCCGCCGTGAATGAAGATCACCACTGGTGTGGGTTGGTCCGACTTCGCTTTCCAAAAATCGAGCACGTTGCGCTCATGTGGGCCGTAGGGCACCTCAGCCAATGTCGGCTTCGGCCCGGCCAATGAGGTCGCAGCTTTCGCATCGGCGCTTTTGCTTTTACCGGCCTTGCTACTTCTGAGCTTCTTTAGATGAGCGCGCGCTTCGGCTTCGGTCAGAACACCGTCCTTGTCCGTGTCGGCCTCGGGGTAGCGCTGGAGCGCCTGCTTGAGCCGGGCGTCATCCGTTGCACTTGCGCCCGCCAAAGTCGCTTCCACCGAGAACAGGGCGCAGGCAAAAGCCGCCCAACCGAAGAGGCACGCCGTCGAATGCGCTCGGACCGCCCGCGCACGCGGTAAGCCGCGCTGAGGCGCGGGCCCGGGCACCTTTATCTTGAACACCAGCACGCCGCGCACGCTTGAGTTAATTTTTTTCAGCATAATTTGTCAGCCCAAGCGACCTCCGTTAGGCGCGGCGCCCCTGCCAGGCAGGCCGCGCAAAAATGACGCACAGGGGAGAGAAATTTTCATCCAGGCCATGGTCGCCGGAATCCTCCCTTCGTCTCGCGGTTGCTACGGCCCTGTGAGGGAGAGCCCTCCACCCGGCCGGTTCCGCCGCCTGCCGCCCATCGGACTCCGCCACCTGCTCCGAGGCTACTGTTAAAACCAGCATTTTTTTGGGAGGGGCCGACTTCGAAGGAATAAACTGACCTAAGGCAAATCGTTCCCTTTTGACATCGTGTCAACGCTGCCGTTTTTTTACCCACCCGCACGGCTGCACTCAGAGCAGGGATGCACCGGGAGTGGGATTACCCTCGAATCGTAGACTTGGGGCGCAGGGGTGGTTTCAGTTGGTTTGGTTTTCGAAGTCAATCGGCGAGACGTTGCCGATGGAAGAATGACGGCGGCGCAGATTGTCGAAGGCTTCGATCCATTCGAAGATTTCGGCTCTGGCTTGGGCGTGGTCAGCGAAGTCGCGGCGATAGACGAGTTTAATTTTGAGGGTGGAGAAGAAGGCTTCGGCGCGGGCGTTGTCGTAGCAGTTGCCGCGGCGGCTCATCGAGGCGGTCAGGCCGTGGGTGGTGAGTTGGGCGCGGAAGCGCGCGCTGGCGTATTGGACGCCGCGGTCCGAGTGGAAGAGCAGGCCCTTGGCGCAACGGCCGCCGCGGCGTTGGATGGCCATGAGCAGGGCGGTGAGGACAAACTCGGTTTCGAGCGAGGCGGAAAAGGCCCAGCCGAGGAGGCGTTTGCTGGAGGCATCGAGCACGACGGCAAGGTAGAGCCAGCCCTCGTCGGTGGGCACGTAAGTGATGTCGGCTTGCCAGGCTTGATCGCAGGCGGTGAGGGCGGGCAGGTCCGCGAGCCGGTTGGGCGCGATGGGCCCGGCGTGGTTGCTCTGGGTCGTGCGCGGCCGGTAGCTGCGGTGCTGGCGCCTCCGCCCGCCGTCGCCAGTCCCGCAGGCTATTGGCCGACACCCCAAAGTGGGCAGCGGTCGCTTTGAGGGAACTGGCCGTGCTCGCCTGATAGGCGAGCACCTCGCGTTTGAACTCGGCAGTGTAGGATGGTTTGGTTTTCGGCATGGGGGCGGATTCCTTTTGGGTTGGTCCGCGCCCCCTGTCCACAAAACGGGGGTAACTTCTAACAGCGCACGCTTTGCATAACGTCCGATTATGCGCGACCCCCTAGCAGCCGATGTGACAGGCTTGCGGGACGGGACGTGGACGGCGACACGACGAAGGACACGAGGAACGAGTGCCATCGCAGTGCGCGGCCTCGCCCGCCATGCAACGTGGCGCAACGGGTGCGAGGCTCACGAAGGCGGTGGATTGCAGCGCCCAAGCCTACGTTGGGAGCGAGCGTGCGAGCGAACCGCTGGATTCGCGCGATTGGCCAAGGGCGGCAGAATCTTGGACCTTTGTTGCGTAGCTGAGCGCGCCAACCCGAGCCCATGGGCGAGCCCATCCAAGAAACGGCCAAGTGGATGCGTGCGGAGCTGCGACGAGCCGACGAACGGAAGGCGACAGAGCCGCGCAGCACGATTCCACACACGACGACTGACCCCGGAGGTAGGTTGCAGGACGGACGAGCGGTCGGTGAGGCTTCTGACGGGCCGTGGAGCGAATGGAGTGGCAGCGCGCACCGCATGAAGCGACTGGCGCGGCAGAAGACGCACCGTCCGTGGTCGCGGTCTACTCGGATTGCCGCACGCAACAGGACACAACCGACAGGATGCAACGTCGCCATTTCGATTCTGCGGGCCGATGGGCGCAGACCCTTGTCCTTGTATACTCCCGCGGAGAGATTTTGCGTGCGCGGGCAAATGCACCACTAAAGCGGGCATTCTGGCGGACTTTCCCGTGTTTTGCGTCAAGTAGACGACAAGACAAAGAATCATTACGCCGACCAAAAAAGAAAAACTCCCGTGCAAGTTATTGCAGGGGAGTTTAGTCAAAGTGGTGGCCAGACTCGGAATCGAACCGAGGACACGAGGATTTTCAGTCCTCTGCTCTACCAACTGAGCTATCTGGCCAAAAACGGAAGGGCGAACAAAGGGCGCGGCGTGGGAGGCGTCAACGGGAAATTCGGCAGCGCCTGGTTTGTCATTGCGAAAGCCGGACTACGGCGAAACGCCTTGAGCGATCGGGGCGATTCAGCTCCCCGATTGTCATCGCAAGGAGCACGGCGGCGTGGCGATCAATCCGAAACGTTTGCTGGATTGTCGCGCCCGGCAAACCGGGCTCGCAATGACAAGCCAAGTAGCGCCAGCGAGCTAGCGGACTACGGGGCGAGCAGCGACTTCAGATCAGCGAGAGAAAGTTTCGCGGCGGCGGCGGCGCTGGCTTCGAACACGTCCGCCAGCAGGGCGCGTTTCTCGTCTTGGAGCGCCAGGACTTTTTCTTCGACGGTGCCGGAGGCGACGAGTTTGTAGCTCGTGACGATGCGGGTTTGGCCGATGCGGTGGGCGCGGTCCGTGGCCTGCGCTTCGGTGGCGGGATTCCACCAAGGGTCGAAGTGGATGACAGTGTCGGCGGCGGTCAAGTTGAGGCCGGTGCCGCCGGCCTTGAGCGAGAGGAGGAAAACGGCCGGGGCGTCGGGGGCGGAAATGTTTTGGAAGCGGTCGACTTGGACCTGGCGGGCGGGCGTGGTCATCGAACCGTCGAGGTAGCAGTGGGCGATGCCTTGTTCATTGAGGTCGGCGCGGAGGAGCGCGAGGAGCGACGTGAACTGCGAGAAGACGAGAAGGCGGTGGCCGTCGTCGAGGGCTTCGGCGAGGATTTCGCGGAAGGCGTCCAATTTCGCGGAGTCGGCGAAATTGGAGGGTTCGGGGTTTGGCGTTTGGGGTCTGGGGTAGGGCGGGTTAACCTCAACCCGCCGTTCGAGATCAGCGGGATTTTCGGACGAAGGCGCGTTAGGGATAACGCGCCCTGCCTCGATCAGCCGCGGGTCGCAGCAGATTTGGCGGAGGCGGAGGAGTTGGGTGAGGGCGGCGAACTGGAGTTTCGTTTCGCTGGCGCCGCCAGCTTCGAGGTCGAAGAGTTCTCGTTCGGATTTTTCCTGCGTGGTGCGGTAGAGCGCGGCCTGCACGGGGGTCATTTCGCACCAGACGGTCTGTTCGAGTTTTTCGGGCAACTCGGGGGCGACGGCGCGTTTGGTGCGGCGAAGGATGTAGGGTGCGGTTTGGGCGCGGAGGCGTTGATTGAACCAGGCGCGTTCTTCGCCGCGCACGCCCGTGGGCACGCGCGTGAGGTAGCCGGGGAGGAGGAATTCGAAGAGCGAACGCAAATCGTCGAGGGAGTTTTCGAGCGGGGTGCCGGTGAGCAGGAAGCGCGTGCGGGCGCGCAGGGCGCGGAGGGCGGCGGCATTTTGCGAGCGGCGGTTCTTGATATGCTGGGCTTCGTCGCCGATCACGCACGCAAACTCTACGGCGGTGAAGAGCTCCTGATCGCGGGCGAGGGTGCCGTAGCTGGTGATGACGAGATCGTGCGCGGCGAAGTCCGCGGGGGAGGCAAGGCGATGGTCGGCGTGGTGGACGAAGACGCGGAGTTGCGGGGTGAAGCGCGCGGCCTCGCGGCGCCAGTTTTCGAGGAGGGAAGCGGGGGCGATGACGAGGGACGGATTGCCGATTGGCGAATGTCGATTGCCGAATGAAGATAGGAGTGCGAGGGCTTGGAGAGTTTTGCCGAGACCCATTTCGTCGGCGAGGATGCCGCCGAGTTGGTGGCGGTGGAGGTGCCAGAGCCACGCGGCGCCGAGGCGCTGATAGGGGCGGAGCTGGGCGTCGATCGCGGCGGGCAGCGGTGCCGGGGTGAGGGCGGAAAGATTCCGGAGCGCGGCGCTGCGCGTGCGCCACGCTTCCGGCGGTTGAAAGGCGGGCGAGAGTTCCGCCAGGATGTCCTGCGCTTCGGCGACGCGGGCGACGGAAACCCGCTGCGTGCGACGGGGAGCAAGTGCCGCGGCGGGATCGCCGGCGAGGGCGCGTTGGGCGGTGGCGAGTTGCTGGAGTTTGGCCGCGGCGAGGAGGAAGATTTTCCCATCGGCCTCGAGATAGCCGCGGTTCGAGGCGACGGCGGAGCGGAGCGCGGACTCGTCGGCGGAGCCGGCGCGGAGGCCGAGGGTGACGGCAAACTCGCCGCCCGTCTCGGCGACCTCCGTGGCGATCTCGGCCTCCAGGAGATGCGCGGTATTTTTTTCAAAATTTGGCGTGAACTCGACGTCCAGAGTTTCCCGGAGGCGGGTGCCGTGGGTCGCGAGAAAGTTGAGGGTCTTGTGCCGGTCGCGCAGCCACCACTTGCGGTTCGACGGTTCGAGGGTGAAGCCGTGGGTTTTGAGCAGGTCCACAAGTGAAGCGTAGGCCAGGGATTCACGGGAGGGTAGCGTGATCGCGAGGAAGTGCTCGGAGCCGTCCACCGTCAGCGGTGAGGCGGAGGGTGCGTTTTCGATTTTGGATCTGACTGGCCGCTCGCGGTGCTCGAAACGATTTTCGCTGAGGGGGGACGGCGTCGCGGTGGTGGGCGGTGCGATGATCAGGGCGTCGTGATGCCAGGCGGTGGGCTGACCGTTCTCGATGAAGACGGGCAGGTCGTCGAGGGCGGCGGCGAGGGCGCGGAGCTGGGACCGGGAGAGTTGAATGAACTTTGGAGGGGTGGGGGTCCCGCTCCAGCGCTGGAGGAGAGCGAGGGCGGGCAGCAATTCGGGTGGCGGCACGGTGGTGAGGTTGAGTTCCACGCGGAGCGCCACGGCGTCGCGGGCGGCGGCGGCAGCGAGATTGGGCGGGAGGTGGAAGCGGAGCATCGCGAAAGCGCCAGATGGATTGCTTCGACGCTTGCGCTCCCCGCAATGACAAAATGAAGTCGGCGGGCGGGAATAAACTGCGTGGGCTGCCACTCTGAACCGTTGAACATGAGCCAAGATGTCTTCACCCAACTGGTCGACGCACACTACGCGCCGCTCTTCCGGTTTGCGCTCAGCCTCGCACGCCGCGAGGCGGACGCGTGTGATCTCGTGCAGCAGACTTTCTATATCTGGGCGAAGAAGGGCGGGGCGTTGCGCGAGACGGCCAAGGCGAAGTCGTGGCTCTTCACGACGCTCTACCGCGAGTTTTTGCGCGTGCGGCGCCGGGAGGCCCGGGCGACGTCGCTGGAGGATTTGCCGCCGGGTGAGCAGGACATCGCCGCCGAGGAAGTTGATCGGGTGGCGAAGATGGACGCGGCGACGGTGGTCGGCGCGCTGCAAGCGGTGGACGAGATTTTCCGTGCGCCGCTGACGCTCTTTTATCTGGAGGATATGTCGTATCTCGAAATTGCGGAGACGCTCGACGTGCCGATCGGCACGGTGATGTCGCGGCTCTCGCGCGGGAAAACCCAGCTGAGATTGGCGCTGGAGCGGGCGGAACTGGCGGCGAAGGTGGTGCCGTTCTCCAGCGGATCAGGGAGGAAACAAGCATGAACAACCTAGAGGCAAAATTTATCCTGAATGCCTACCGGCCGGGTGGGCGCGACGCGGGTGACGCGACCTTCGAGCCGGCGCTGGCGCAGGCGCGGAGCGATCCGGCGCTCGGCGCGTGGTTCGCGCGGGAGCAAACGCATGGCGGGGCGGTGGCGGCGAAGCTGCGCGAGATTGCGCCGCCGGCGGGGTTGCGCGATGCGATTCTCACGGGAGCGCGGCTGGGTGGTTCCGCGACGGCGGGGCGCCGCGCCTGGTGGGCCCAGCCATCGTGGTTGGTTGCGGCCGCCGCGGCAGTGCTGCTGGCCATGGGGACCGCGCTGTGGCCGCGGTGGCAGGCCGCGGGTGATGGCGACCTGACGACGTTTGCCGTGGAAGATGCGAAATTGCACGTGCTGCACGGTGGGCACGGCTTGGCGGCGGCGGCGTGGCAGACGACCTTGAGCCAGTCCTCCGCGCGCGTGACCGGCCTGCCGGCGTTGGATTTTTCGGCGCTGCGCAACACCGGGTGCCGCACGCTCTCGGTCGCCGGGCATGACGTCCTCGAGGTGTGCTTCCAGCGCGACGGCAAGTGGTTTCATTGTTACATTGGCCGTCGCGCGGATTTTTCTGCGCTGGCGAATCTCGCGTCGCCGTTACTGGTGCAGCGGGGAGCGATGGGCGTGGCGACCTGGGCTGATGCCGCGCACGTTTTCGTCCTCGCGAGCGATGCCGGCCTCGCGGCGGTGCAGCGGCTGCTGTGAGCGCCGGGCCGGCGCAGGCTTGCGCTGCGATGCGGCGCGGGCGATGAGTGAGGGCGCGTCCCAACTCCTCCCCTGTTCCCCTCATGCGTCGTCTAATTGTTTTGCTGGCGGTGCTGCCCGTCAGTGTGTTCGCCAAGCCGAAAGAAACCATCGATCTGCTCTTTGCCGTCAAGGTGATCGACGAGGTGGCGCTGGCACCGGATGGCGGGCGGCTCGTTTACGTGGAGAAGCAGCACAACGCCGATCGCACCGAGTCGCGTAATTCTTTTCTCCAGGTGCTCGATGACGAGCGCGCCAGCCCGCGGCGCGTGACGGCGGGCCAAGGCGCCGCCCATGCGGAGAAGCACGCGAGCTGGTCGCGTAATGGGGCCCAGCTCGCGTTTTTATCCGATGCGGAAAAAACGAAGCAGCTTCAGCTCTACGTCGTCCCGGCGCCGGGCGGCACCGTCCGCCGGCTCACGTCGGTCGCCGGCCAGCTCGCGCGGCCCCGCTGGTCGCCGGATGGCAAAACGATCGCGCTGCTGGTGATCGATGGCCAGACGGACGCGGCCGGCGCGGTCGAGGCAGCCGCGCGCGACGCGGGCGAAATCGCGGAGAAAATCTTTGAGCAGCGGATCTTGCTCGTCGAGGTCGCGACGGGCCGCGCGCGGATGATCACGCCGGCGGACTCCTACGTTTACGAATTCGACTGGTCACCCGACGGCCAGCAGCTCGCCTACGTGGCGGCGCCGGGCTCCGGGGACAACAACTGGTGGATCGCGCGGCTCTTCGCCGTCGAGACCGGGAGCGGTCGGGTGCGCGAGGTGTTCAAGCCGGCGACACAAATCGCGGTGCCGCGCTGGTCCCCGGACGGACGGAGCATCGCGTTTATTCAGGGCCTCATGAGTGACCAAGGGTCGACGGGCGGCGATATTTACAGCGTGCCCGCCGAGCGTTCCACGGAGACGGGGCCCGCGAGCGGGGCGGCTGATTCGGCCGGCGCCGGACAGGCAAAAAATCTCACGCCCAATCGGCCGGCCTCGCCCGCGTGGATTGCGTGGGAGCCGTCGGGCAAATTAATATTCAGCGAAGGCGTGCGCGGACGGATGTCCGTGGGCTGGCTCGATCCGGCGACGGGAAAATCTGAGACCAGATGGACTGGGGCCGAATCGATGGGAGCGGGCGGCGATGCGTCGAGCATTTCCTTCTCGGCGGATGGAACCAAGAGCGCCGTGATTCGTTCATCGTGGACGCAGCCGCCGGAAGTCTGGTCGGGCGCGTTGGGCGCGTGGCGGCAGCGCACCCAGCTCAACGCTGCGCTGAAACCCGCCTGGGGCCGCAGCGAAAGTGTCGAGTGGACGAGTGACGGCCGCGCGGTGCAGGGCTGGCTGCTTTACCCGCGCGATTTTGATCCGGCGCAGCGTTACCCTATGGTGGTCGCGATTCACGGCGGGCCGGCGAGCCAGGTGAAGCCGGCGTGGCCAGGCGCCGGTCTGAGTTTCGCGGCGCTCGCGGCGGAAGGTTACCTGGTGTTCTTTCCCAATCCGCGCGGCAGCTACGGGCAGGGCGCCGCGTTTACGGCGGCCAACGTCAAGGATTTCGGTTACGGTGATCTGCGCGACATCATGACGGGCGTTGATGCCGTGCTGAAAATCGCGCCGGTGGATCCGGCGCGGCTCGGCGTGGGCGGCTGGAGCTACGGCGGGTTCATGACGATGTGGGCCGTGACGCAAACAACCCGCTTCCGCGCGGCCGTCGCGGGCGCGGGCATCTCGAACTGGCAGAGTTATTACGGGCAAAACCTGATCGACCAGTGGATGATTCCGTATTTCGGGGCGTCGGTTTACGACGATCCGGCCGTTTATGCCAAAAGTTCGCCGATTAATTTTATCAAGGCGGTGAAGACCCCGACACTCGTCGTGGTCGGCGACAGCGACAAGGAATGTCCGGCCCCCCAATCCTACGAATTCTGGCACGCGCTGAAGACCCTCGGCGTCGAGACGAAGTTCGTGGTCTACGAGGGCGAAGGTCATCGCTTTCGGAAGCCGGCCCATATCGAGGATCTCATCGGGCGCACCATCGGGTGGTTCGATGAGCGGTTGAAGTGAGCGGGGTCATTTTCGGCCATGTCGCTGCCCCACGCTTCCGTCCCCACCCCGGAGCACGTGCGCCTCGCGGAGGACGCGCGCCGCGAGAAAAACTGGAAGCGCTGGGGGCCGTATCTCGCCGAGCGGCAATGGGGGACGGTGCGCGAGGACTACTCGCCGGACGGCGAGAGTTGGGATTATTTTTCCCATGAGCACGCGCGGGCGCGGGCCTACCGCTGGGGTGAGGATGGCCTGCTCGGCGTGACGGACCGGGAGTGCCGGCTGTGCTTTGCGGTCGCGTTGTGGAATGGCCGCGATCCGATTTTGAAGGAGCGGCTGTTCGGGCTGACCGGGCCGGAGGGAAATCACGGCGAGGATGTGAAGGAGTGCTATTTCTATCTCGACTCGACGCCGACGCATTCGTGGATGCGCGCGCTCTACAAGTATCCGCAGACGGAATTTCCCTACGAGCGGCTGCGGGCCGAGAGCCGCCGACGCGGGCGGCAGGAGCCGGAGTTCGAGCTGCTCGACACGGGGGCGTTCGACGGAGAAAAATATTTCGACGTGCTCGCGGAGTATGCGAAAACGGGCCGGACGACTGGCTGATCCAGCTCACGGTGGCGAACCGCGGGCCCGAGCCCGCGACGTTGCACCTGCTGCCGACCCTGTGGTTTCGCAACACCTGGTCGTGGGGCTGCCGGCACGAGGGCTGCGAGGTGAAGCCGAAACTGCGCGCGGTCGGCGAGACGCGCGTGCAGTGTGATCACGCGACGCTGGGGAGATATTTTTTTGAGGTGGAAGGAGTCCAGGGCGCCGCCGCCACCACCAAGGCAGTGGAATTATTGTTCACGGAGAACGAGACGAATGTGGCCAAACTGTTTGGCGGGCAGAATGCGTCGGCGTTTACCAAGGATGCGTTTCATGAGCGGGTCGTCGGCGGGCGGCGGGAGGCGGTGAATCCGGCGCGGGTCGGGACGAAGTGTGCGGCGCACCAGGTGCTCGTGCTGGCCCCTGGCGAAGAGCGGGTGGTGCGGCTGCGGCTGTATGCGGATACCGGCCGGCCCGCGGAAGGGTTTGGCAAGAATTTCACGCAGGTGTTCGCGGCGCGGCGCGGCGAGGCGAACCAGTTTTTTGATGCGCTGCTCGGTAGCGCGGGGCGGAACGAGACCCAGTCGCCCTTCGCGCGCGGGAGGAAAAAAACGGCGGCGGTGGAAATCGACGGCGGGGAAGCGCGTCGCATCGCGCGGCAGGCTTACGCGGGGCTGCTGTGGTCGAAGCAGTTTTATCATTATGTCGTGCCGGACTGGCTCGCCGGCGATCCCGCGCAACCGCCACCGCCGGCGGGCCGGAAGGCCGGCCGGAACAGCGACTGGCCGCACCTGTTCGCGCGCGATGTGCTCTCGATGCCGGACAAGTGGGAGTATCCGTGGGTGCGATCCCGAAAACCAACCAACCATGAGTGGAAGTCTCATCCGGCCAATTAGGTCGTTTCGCCGAGAAGGTGCGGCAACTGCGTGTCCGCGAGGACAGGTGGAGAGCAGCCGCGAGCCGAACGAGCAGTCCGCAACGAA
>SIBG01000097.1 GCA_009695305.1 Opitutus sp.
AGGACGGCGAGTTTGTTCATGGAGGGAAACAGGCGGGACCGCTCAGAGCGTCTTCTTGATCTGGATCGAGACGAAGCGCTGCCGCGGATCCTCGTAGCGGCTGTAGAAACCGAAGCGATCGGTGCGGTAGGCCGGCGCCTTGTTGAGGATGTTCTGGCAGCCGAGGGTCCACTGCGTGCCGTTCAGCCACTGCTGCAGACCGCGGCCGCCTTGCTGGCGGACCGGAAAACTGTAGCCGAGCTGCAGATCGTAGGTCTTGGCGGCGGGAATCTTGTCGCCGTCGAAGCCCGTGGCGGTCGGAAGCGAGGGCGACGGCGTGGTGCTGTCGGCAGCGTAGTCGTCGATGTAACGGGCGGTCAGGCCGGCGAGCCACGGGCCGCGCTCCCAGAAGAGCGAGGCGTTGGCGCGCCATTTCAGTGGATTCGGCGAGGCGTTCACGCGCTCGACGATCGGACTGACCCGCAGAATCTGATCGCGGAACGAATTCGTCCACGTCGCCGTGGTGATGAACGTGAACTTGCCGAGCGCCTCGGTGTTGCGGGTGTAGCGCACGCGAATGTCGGCGCCATCGGTAGCGGTGAAGCCGACGTTGACCGGACGCCAGTCGACCAGCGTGACGACGCCGAGCCAGCCGTTGGCAGTGTCGGTGGCGGACGGCGCCGCGCGCGCGAGGCGGCCGGGATACGACGCCGCATTGGCGACGACGTCGGACGGGCCGGTGATGACGCGAATTGCGTCCGTCTTTTCGATTTTCCAATAATCGACGCTGAGGTTTAGGCCGGGGATGAAGCGCGGCGTGAAGATGACGCCATAGTTGTAGGCCTTCGACGTTTCGGGCCGCAGGCTGGGATTGCCGCCGCTGATTTCGCCGTGGGCGTAGTTGTAGGTGATGTTGCCGCGGAACGGATCGGTGAACGGCGTGACGGCGGCGGGATTCTCCCGCGGGCCCTCGTAGTTGGACTGGTCGGGCGGGAAAAAACCCTCGGAGTAGGAAAAGCGCAGCGCGACGTCGCGCGTAAGGCCCACGCGGATGCCGACGGTCGGGCTGGCCTTGTCAGTGGAGTCGTCGGTGCCTTCCCAGCGGGCGGCGAGGTTGATTTCCGCGGAATGCAGCGGGACCGGGCGCGACTTCTCGCTCAGCAGCGGAAGCACACTCTCGATGAACGCGGATTCGGTGCGGCGCGAGTTGCGCGTGACCGACGTCACGCCCTGCGTGCCGCCAAGATTGGCGAGGTAGTCGGGCGCGGTGGTAACGATTTGGTTCGAGGTCGCCTGGAACCAGATGAACTCGGCACCGGGCGAGACGCGGATCGGACCGGCCGGCAGGTCGAACACGTCGCCGATGACGCGGAGATTCGCCTGCGCGAGGTAATTGTAATAGGAGAACTGGCGGTTGTAGCCGATGAACGGCGCCATCGCGCCGGTCGACGGGAACTGCGTGTGATCGGCGAGCGGATTGTAGAGCGCGCGACGCTGCGCCTGCGTGAGGCCGAGGGTCGAGGTGCTGCTAAGGAAGGTGGAGAGATTCTGCGTGGGGTTGCGGCCGTCGGAGTGACTGCGGCCGTATTCGCCAGAGCCGTCGAGCGACCATTCCCAGCGGCGGCCGAGCTTGCCCTTGAAGCCGAGGACCGTGCGCGCGCCCTGCCGCTCCTGGAAGAGTGACGGATCGGGCAGGTCGAGGGCGTCGACGTAGATCGTGATCGGCTGGCCGACGAAGCCCGGCGTGACGCCGGTGCGGAACGGATTCAGCACATCGGTGGCGGTCAGGCTGATGGCCGGCGTGATCTGCGGGAAACTGTAGTTCGAGCGGAAGTAGCTGGCGCCGACTTCGGCGTAGAACGAGAGCTTGTCCGGGATGAACTCGTGCTCGAGTTGGGCATTGAGCGAGTAGCGGTCCTCGGGGCGGTAGAGCACGGAGCGGCCGTAACGCGTGCCAAGGTTGGCCCGGTTGGCGGAGGCGGTGAAGCTGGCGGGCGTGAGCGCGCTGGCCTGCGCCGCCGTGAGCCCGGACGGAATCGCAGCGATGCGCGCGGTGGTGTTGCCCGGGATGCCGAGGCCGCCGGCGGTGGCGTTGAGGACGATGGTGCCCGGGTTTGCGGCGAACGCGGGGATGATGTATTGCTCGTAGATCGGCCGGCCGCTGACGAGCAGCGCGGAGGACGGCGGATACCGATCGAGCGCACGCTGGAGGAACTCGCGATCGTCGAGGTAGAGCGGCGAACGGTGCTGGTAGGTGAGCGTGAGCGAAAGGTGCGTGCGGTTGTGGTTGAACGCGCGGCCCTCGAAATACGAGAACCGGTATTCGGTCGCGCCGCCGTCGGTGCTCGTGCCCACGTAGGTGGTGAGATCGCGGCCCGCGTAATCCTTGCGCAGTATGACGTTGATCACCCCGCCGATCGCGCCGCCGCCGTAGACGGCCGAGGCGGACGACGGGAGAATTTCGATCCGCTCGATCGCCGAGATCGGGATGCGGCTCAGGTCCGGGCCGGCGGTGAGATTGCCGCGCTGGAGCCGGCGGCCGTTGACGAGGATGGAGGTTTGCGTCGACGCGAATCCGCGGAGCTTCACCTCGGAATTTTGGAACGTGGCGCCGCCGGCGACCTGCGGGTTGCCGACCTGCCCCTGCAGGCTGACGCTGCCGTAGTCGCTCGTCTGCGGCACGAAGCGAAGCAGCTCCTCCATGCTCGTCGCGCCCATGCGCTCGATGTCGGCGCGGCTGATGATATCGTAGTTAAAGACGCCATTTTCATCGGAGTTGAAGATGGTCTGGTTGACGGCGCCGTTGATCCGGGATTCCGACACCTCGTAGGCCGCGAGCTTGGTGGTCGACTGCTCGCCGGCGCGAGTCGGCCCGGTGGGAGCCTCGGCGGCGATTAGGACTGGAGCGGCAATCGCAAAGACAGCTCGGGCGACGAAACGAAGGGTGGTGGTCATACGGGTGATAGGGGTTGGTCAGCGAACAAGCGGGCGGAACGGAACCGGCGCGCCGCGCGGCCGCGCGCGCAGAGTGAGACGGGGTTCATGGCGATCGGAATGCCGGATTCATGGGAGAGTTGCGTGAGCGTGCCAGCCGGGCGAGCACCGGCTCAGAACGCCTTCTTCAGAGTGAACCGATACTCCCGCATGCGGATGTCGCCCCACGTGCTGTAGTAATAGGTGACGTTCGAGGCGTCCATGCGCGGCGCGAAGTCGAAGAGGTTGCGCACGCCGAGGTTCAACTCGACGCCGCGGAGGTAGCTCTCCCAGCCCGACGCCGCCTCACCGATCCGCGGGAAGCGGTGGGTGATGAAGATTTCGTGGAAGGTCTGGCTGCGCGTGAACGCGCTGCCCTGCCGCACGATGCTCAGCGTGGAGGTGCTGACCGGCGGGCCGGAGAGGCGATAGCTGCCGATGTAGCGGGCGGTCCAGCCGGCGGACCAGCGCCGGTAGTCCCACGTGACCGTGGCGTTGCCCTGCCGCCGGAGCGGGCCGAACGTGGAGAAGTTGACGCCCTCGACCGGAGCCTGGCCGGCCGTGAGCTGGCGCTGAAAACTCTTCACCACTGTCGCCAGCGCACTGACGTCAAAGGTGCCAAGGCGTTCCGTCGGCACCCGGTAGCCGAGGCTGAAATCGATCGACTCCACCGACAGGCGCAGCAGGTTGAGCGAGGAAACATCGACCAGCGTGATCGGGCCGACGCCGTAGGGATCGCCGGCGGGGACGGGGCCGCGCGTCACGCGGCCGGGCAGCACCGCCTCGCTCTCGATCACCTGCTGCAGGGAGAGAGTGCCGATGTTGTTGGCTTTCTCGATGCGGCTCCAATCGGCGGAAAACCGGAATCCCTTCAGAAAGGTCGGCGTGAGCACGAGGCCGACGCTTTTGCTTTCGGACCTTTCCGGTCTGAGATCCGGGTTGCCGCCCGAGAGCGTGGCCACGCCGCCGTAGGTGGTGTTGCCGCGGCGCGGATCGGAAACCTGCGACGAGCCCCCGGAGGGATCCGGGTTGTCGACCAACTGGTCGTAGGTGGGCGGAGCGAAACCGCGCGAAAAACTGCCGCGGAGCATGTAGCCCTGCGCGGGCTGCCAGCGGGCGGCGATGGTTGGATTGGTCGAACGGTAGTGCGCGCTGTTCTCGTAGATCTTGGGCGGCGGGGTCAGCACCGGGAAGAACTGGATGAAACTGGTGAGCGTGTTGACCGAGTAGGTTTCATTGCGGCCGGTGAGCTGCAACTCGAGCAGCCGGACGCCCGGCACGTTCTGCGCTGGCGCGACGAGTGGCAGCTTCAGCTCGGCGTAGGCGCCGTTGCTGATTTGATCCTTGCCGAGCGCGTAGCGCGAAACGTTGCGGGCGGGGTAGTTCACATAGTCGGTCATGTGATAGCCGCCGGTGAGCCCGTCGCGGCGGTGATCCAGACCGAACGCGAGCTGCACCGCACCCGCCGGCAGATTGCCCAGCGGCCCAACCGCCCGCAGGCCGATGAGGTTTTTGCTGCCGCCGCCGCCGAAGACGATCGTGCTGTTGTAACGATCGAGGTTGATCGGCGAGAGCTTCGTATCGACGAACGGATTCAACGTGCCCGCCGCCAGGGCGGCCGTGAGCTCCGCCGAGGCGAGAAACCCGGTGGATTTATAGCTGTTGTTCGACGTGGTCCAAGTGTAGTCGACCTCGGTCCGCCAGTGGTTCGGCAGCTTGGCGACGGCGCCCACGGTCACGCGGCGCATGAGGTTGTTGCTCACGACGGGATAGTCGCCGGTGATCGGCATCACGAGCGTGAGTGCCTGGACAAACGGGTTGAACGGCGAGTTGGCGGGAATGGTGCCGATACCAAGGTTGCTGTTCAGGTTGCGCCAATTGGCGGTGCCCGAATGGCTGAACTCGCCGAAGATCTCGAGGTTGGGCGTGAACTCGCGGCGAAGCTTGGCGATGACCGACTGCACGCGCGGTGCCGTGCCGAGCGTCCCGCGCAAGCCGCCGTGGGTCTGCGCCGTGTCAGGGCGCTCCGCGTTGAATTTGCCGGCGTTGGCGAGCAGGCCGGCCGCGAGCGTGGCGGCCGGGGTGCTCGCGGTGGTGCCGAACGGGATGTAGGTGGTCGACGAGGCTAGCGCGGCGCCGCCGAAGGCGGGCTTGAGCGTCAGCGGCACGTTGGTCGAGCTGCGAATATTCGGCGTCGTGCCGAGAAACGTCCCGGGCGACGGATTGGCGAGGTCGTTGTAGTAGACACCGGTCTCGTATCTTTCGAGCGGGTCGAGCCGGTCGCCAAACGTTAGCAGCTCGCGGTCTGCCCAGCTGGCGGAGATCATCACGGAGGTGCGGCCTTTCTCGAGCGAGAAGCCGTAGTTGAAATCCACGCGCTTGATCGGGGCGTCGGTGTCGAAGGTGTTTTGGTAATTCAGCTTCACCTCGCCGCCGGAAAAATTGCGCTTGAGGATGATGTTCAGCACGCCACCGACGGCGCCGCCGCCGTAGATGCCGGACGCCGACGACGGGAGCACCTCGATGCGATCGATGGCGGAGAGCGGGATGCCGTTGATATCGGGCTGCGGACTCTGCGAGTTGAGCTGGAGGTTGGCCATGGGCGCCGGCCGGCCGTTGATCAACACGAGCGTCTGGGCCGCACCGATCCCGCGGAAATTGATGCTGCTGCCGGTGCCACCGATGAAGATGCTCTGATCCCCCGAGATGGCGTTCGTCGCCATCGGCAACCGATCGCGGATGAAGTTCTCGATGGTCGGCGCGCCGGAACGCTCAATAGTGCGCGCATCAAAGATGTAGTAGGCTTGCGCGTCGTTCATCGTGCGCGGCAAATCGATGCTGGGGGAGGAAAACGGCGCGATGCGCTCACCCGACACCTCGATCGCGGCCATGCGGATGGAGTGTTCGTCCTCTTCGTCCGGCACAGCGGCGGCAGGTTTGACCGCGGGCGTGGTGGGAGTGGCGGCGGGCGCGAGTTGGGCCCGGGCCGTCGTCGCGGCGAGGAGCGCGAGCAGCAGCAGTTTGGTTTTCATGGTAGGGACCCTCAGAAATTGCGAGCGGGACGTCAGGGTTGGGCGGCGGGGGTGCGGTCGAGGAGCGACTCGATCATGCGCTGCAGGCCGAGGTTGCTCTCCGCGTCGTGCGCGCGGAAATCACGGTAAACGACGCGGCCGTCGCGATCGATCAGAAAGTTCGCCGGGTAGCCGCGCACGACGTAGCCTGTCGAGCCGGTGACGGCCACGGTCCCGCGGAGCGGTGTAAACGAGTATTTGGTGCCGGCCATGAACGAGAGCACGTAGTCGTCCTGCTCGGGGAGGCCGTTGATGCCGAGATAGACCACATCGCGCCCGCGGAAGCGGCGCATGACGTCCTCGAAATACGGAAACTCCCCACGGCACGGGCCGCAGCCGGGAAACCAAAACGTGACGAACACCACCTTGCCGCGCAGGCTCGCGAGCGAGAGTTTTTGATCCGACGTGTAGAGGCCGAGGTCGAACGGCGGCGCCGGTTTCACCGCGGCGTCGCGCCGCGTCCAGATGTCGGCCTCGATTTGCGCGGGCGTCTTGCCGAGCTTAACGCCGTAGCCCGCGAGCGTGGTGCGGGTCTCGTCCTCCGGCGTGGCGGCGTGGCGCTGCGCGAGCGAGTCGTAGGCCGCCTGGACATTGCCCGCGCCCGCGGTGATCTCGGCACGGAGGAGCGTGAGCAGCCGGGCGTTGGACGAGCGGCGATCGACGGGAAGCTTGTCGAGCAACGCGGAGGCCTCGGCGGTCTTGCCAGCGCCGAGGAACGCTCGGGCGTCGAGGAAGGCTTGCGCGAGCGTGGCGCGATCAGCCCAAGCCTTCGGGTCCTTGCCGCCGGCCCGCTCCATCTCCTGCGCGAACGCGAGGGCCTTCGCCGGCGCGGTGCGCAGGTAGGCGTCGAACAGCCCCGGCATCGCGCTTGAGGTCCAATTGAACTTCTCCGGCGGAAACTGCCCCAGCGCCTGCTCCCAGATCGCGATGCGCTTCGACTCGGTCGGCGCGCGCTGACCAAGCCAGTAGAGCGCCTGCGCGCCACGCTCGCTCGTCGGAAATTGTCTGGCCACCTCAAGACTGGCGCTCTCCCACTTCGACGGATTCACGCGACCGAGGCCGCTCGCATAATAAAACGCGTAGTCCGGGCTCGCCGGATCGGCCTGCGCGGCCCGGAGCATGAAATCCGACGCGCCCTTTTCGTCGCCCCACCGCTCGGCGTCGAAGGAGAGCATCTGGAAAACTTTCGCCTGTTTCGGGTCGAGCTCGACGACCTTGAGGAGATGCGGCTTCGCGCGCGGATCCTCGAGACTATAGAACAGCGAACCGAGGCCGTAGTTGAGGCCGAGCGAATGGGGCGTGCGCGCGAGCCATTCGCGGTATTTCTGCACGAACGGCTCGGAGAGGGCTGCCCGGGTGCCGTAGTTCGCGCGTATCGCCTTCTGATGAACACGCAGGAGCGTGTCATGCGCGGCGAGCGAGTCGGGCGCAGCCTCGACGGCGGCGATGGCCTCGGCGACGGTCGGGCTGGCCACCGGTTGGGCGCGGGTGGCGACGACGGCAAGAAGGGCAAGGGCGAGGAGGGCGGCAGCGGGTTTGGTCGTCATCGGGGAAGGCGTCAGGGTGGCAGCAAACGGCGGGGGGCAGCGTCGAGCAGGTCGCCGTGCGTCTTGATCGTGACGAGGCGACCGTCGCGGCCAAGGAGGAAAGTCGCGGGCAATTCGGCGATGGCGTAGCGGCGGAAGAGGGGTGTTGGTCGAGCACGCCGCGAGCAGAGCCTCACGCCGGGCCGGGAAGCAGGTTGCTCACAGTTTCAAGCCGGTTTTCACGAGGAGCTTGGCCAGGCGGTCGTCGTCGTCGCCGCCGAACCCGAGGATACCGTCGATAATCTTCCCTTCGCGATCGATGACATACATGGTGGGGATGCCGTTGACCTTGTAGGGCACGCCCAGCCCCTTGGCGCGCTGCTCGGCGTTGTCGCGGGTCGCTTTCACCCCGTTGGGATCGAAGACCTTTGGATAGCTGGTTTTCACCTTGGGCGTGACCATCCACTGATCGAAGGCCGTGCGATCATCCGACACGCACAAGCCGAGCACGGTCAGGCCCTGGTCCTTCAGCTTGGTGTAGAGCTGGTCGAGCGTGGGCATCGAGCGGACGCACGGGCCGCACCACGTGGCCCAGAAATCCAGCACAACGATCTTGCCACGCAGTTCGGAGAGTTTCATCGAGGTGCCGTCGGCGAGCAGGGCGGTGAAGTCGGGCGCCACCGTGCCGGGCGCGAGGCCGACGAACGGTCGCGGCACCGGCACGCCGGCCCGCTGCGCGACCCGCGTGGTCGGCACGAGCGTGAGCTTGGAGCCATCCATCGGGGCCCGCGCCTCGTAGGTCGCTCCGCCGAGGACGAACGGCTTGCGCGCATCAAACGTCTCCGTCTTACCGAAGATGCCGTCACCATCGAGATCCGCGAGCAGCCACAGCGGGCGTTCGACCCGGCCGGGGCCGGTGAGGCGGTTGTCGTCGTCGAGCGTCTTGTTGAAGAGCGCGTCGTTGTCGTTTTCGATCAGGACGACGCGCACGTCACGACCGGCGACCGGCAACGTGCCAGTGCGGCCGGTGCTGCGGCGGTAGCTCACGATCTGCCCTTTGTTCGGCAGGCCGACGGACACGAGCATGACGGAGTAATCGGCGGACGCGGTTTCCTTTTCGGGCGTGCCCCACGAGGCGTGCAGCAGGGGGAAGAGCGTGCCGAGGCGGGCGGCGTCACCGCGGGCCTGGACGCTCGGCCACTTGCCATCGCCGTCGTCGGTGAGGTCGCCGTTTTGGTTCACGTCGACGTAAATGCGGCTGAGGTTCCAGTCGATGGGCGGATTCGGCCGGTCGAACACGACGAGCGTCACGCTCTTCGGCCCGTTGCCCAACTTGATCTGGCCGTATTCCGGCGTGCCGTTGTATTTCGGCTCCTGCTTCACCGCGGCGGGACGCTCCTTGGCCAGCGGGATCTCGTCGTTGAAAAAAGTGAGCTGGCCCCAGAGCGAGCCGTCACTGGTGAGGATGGTGGGGTCGAGCTTGAGCGGGACGGAAATTTCCTGGGCTCGGACGGCGAGGCCGGTGAGGCCCAGCCCGAGGAGCGCGCGGGCGACGGAGGGGATAGAACGGTTGATCATTGGAGAGATTTGACGTTCGTCGGCAGAATAGGATTCACAGCTTCAGCCCGGCGGCGGCGAGGGCCTCGTCGAGTTGCTGCTTGGTCGCGTCGGAGTTGCCGACGGCGCCGAGGAGAATTTTCCCGTCGCGGCCGATGAGAAAGAAACTCGGGATGCCGGAGACCTTGTAACCGGCCGCGATGCTCTTGGCGTTGTTGCGCGCCGCGGGATCGAAAAGCTTGAGGTAGGTGGTGGTGACTTCCGGGAAGAGTTTCCATTCGTCGAACTTCGCGCGGTCGTCCCACACGCAGACGCCGAGCACGACAAGCCCGCGGTCCTGGAACTGCTGGTGGAGCGCCTCGACGTGCGGCATCGACGCCTTGCACGGGCCGCACCACGTGGCCCAAAAATCCACGAGCACGAGCTGGCCGCGATAGTCGGAGAGCTTCACCGGTTTATTGTCGGAGGTGAGCGCAGTAAAATCCGGCGCCAACTCGCCGGCGGCGAGCACCGGCCGGGGCGCGGCGGGCGGGCGGGCGGGCACGACCGCCCGGACTTGCTGCGGCACGCGATCGGTGGGCGTGAAGGTGAGGCGCGCCCCGTCGACCGATGCCGCGATTTCGTAGGTGGCGCCATCGAGGGCGATGGGCCCGCGGGCATCGAAGCGTTCGCCGCGGCCGAAAGTGCCGTCGTTGTTCAGATCGATAAACAAGCTGAGGGGGCGCGCCGTGGCGCGGCCGCGGCGGGCGTGGCCCTGATCGTCGAGCGCTTTGTCGAAAAGCGCATCGTTGTCGTTGTCGATGAGCGCGACGCGCACGGGGCTGGCGGCGAGCGGGAGTTTACCGACGCGCGCGCTGGTGCGCGTAAACGTGAGCGCGTAGGCCTGCCGGTCGGCGGGCGGCGCGTTGTAGAAGAAAGCGACGCCGTAGTCGGCGGAGGTCGCTTTATTCTCCGCCACGGTCCACGAGACACGGAGCGTCACGAAGCTGCGCGACGCGCAATAGCCGGCGTCGCCGGGCCAGAGGTCCTGCCACCGGCCATCGCCGTCATCGGTGAGATCGCCGTTCTGGTTGGCATCGAGGTAGAGCCGGCGTTGCGCGAACTGACGGGCGGATTCCTGCACGACGACGAGGAGGAAGGTATTGCGCGGGCCGTTGCCGAGCCGGATCGAGCCGTAGCGCGGCGTGCCGGCATAGGTGGGTTCCTTCGTGATGGCGGCCGGACGCTCGGGCGCGAGCTTGACGAGGTCGTTAACCGGCTGGAGCTGGCCCCAGAGTTCGCCGCCGTCGGCGAGAATCTTGGGGTCGATCGCGAGCTGGGCTGTGAGAGATTCAGCGGCGCCGGCAGAAGCCAGCATCTCGGCGACGACCGCCGCAAAGAGAGTGAGGAGACCATGGGTTCTCACAAGGAAAGTAGGAAGGCAAACCGCCGGGGCCTCGGTTCCCTGAGCGCGTCAAAACGTATACGTGACGCTCGTGTTGTAGGTGCGCTGCCTGGCACTGTGGAAGCCACCGTCGTAGCCCCAGACCGTGTTGGCGAAGGGCGGAGAGCGGTCGAATACGTTGCCGAGGCCGCCTTGGAAACGCAGGTGGCGCTGGGGCCATTCGTAGGAGCCCCCCACGTCGATCGTCGTGAAGGAGGCGACGCGGCGGCCGTTGCGGTCGAACGCGCCATTGTAGTAACAGGCCAGCGAGGCCCCGAGGTCGCCCCGGCTCCAGACCACCGAGGTGTTGCCCTTGAGGTCCTGCGGGAAACCAAACGTGCCCTTGCGCTCAATCAGTGGATCGCCGGGGTTGAACGCGATCTTGTAGGAAGCGAGGTAGGTCGCGGAAGCACGCCAGGTGAACCGGCCCCAGTTGGCCGTGTTGCGCTGGTAGTTGATGCTATAGTCAAAGCCCTCGGTGACCACGAGGCCGAAGTTGACAAAGCGCGCGTCGATCCGGGTAACGAGGCCCGGCACGGACCCCGTGGCGCCAGTCCGAATGATGCGGTCGGCGAAGCTGCTTTCAAAATCGAGCAAGGTCTGCGGCAGAATGTTGGTCGAGAGGTTGCGCACATCCTTGCGGTAGAAGTCCACCCCGACACTCAGTCCAGTGATGCCAGGGACATTGAGAATCGCACCGTAGTTGTAGGTCTTGGAAGTCTCCGGCTCCAGATTTGGGTCCGATCCCGACGTCACCAGCATGAGATATCTCTCATTGTTGCGACGCCGGTCGATGAGCGTCTGGATTTGACCGGACTCCGGACGCTCGAGCTCGGTCAGGGCCGGCGCGCGGTAGCCGGTGCCGTAGGAGGCGCGAAACAGCAGGGCCTTTACTGGTTGCCAGCGCAGCGCGATGCGCGGGTCTGTGGTCTTGCCCGCGCCCTGAATGTTCTCGTAGCGCGCAGCGAGCTGGAGGTCGAGGCGGTGGAGCAGTCGTTTCGCGTTGGCCTTGCCAAACACCGGCACCGATGCCTCCGCGTAGGCGGCGTAGTTGTTGCGCACCTCGCGGCTGCGGGCGGGCAGCGTAGTCGTGGGGAAGTTGGTCGTGCGCAGGCGGTCCTGCTGGGTCCACTCGCCGCCGACCGCCAGTTGGATGTCGCCGGCCGGAAGCCGCCAAAGCGAACCACGCGCGGTGCCTTCCGCCGTGTAGACGTCGGAGTTGGAGTTTTCGATCGTGGTGTTTATGAGGCTCTCGTAGAGGCCGGGCGGGTTCGAAGGTCCCTTGGCGTAGAAATCACCGAACACGTTGAGCGCTTTGGTTGGATCCGTCTGGTTCAAGGCGGCGATGAAGGCGGCGTTGCTCGGCAGCCCGCCGTTGAGGGCGTGCAGCTTCTGTCCGTAATACATGGCGGACACCTCGCCCTGCCAGCCGCGCGGCAATTCGGCCCGGGCGCCCACGAGGGCACGCAACGACTTGGTCTCGGTTAGAAGCAGGCGGGGGCCCAGCTCATCGTTCGAGAGGGCGTAGCCCAAATCCTGGCCGAAAGGATTGAACGGGTTGGTGGCCGGGATGCGGGGCAGCGTGGCGGAGCCGTTGGGATTATTAGTCCCGACCGCGTTGGCGCGGGTATCGGTGTAGTTGTTGGTATACGCGAACTCGGAGAACAGGGTCAGTCGCTTCGTCGGGGCATATTCCGCGTTCAACGTCAGACCCCGCCGCTCGGTGGGTGTAATGATGGAGTAGAGATTGGCTTGGTTGTAGTAGGCGCGTTGTCCCGCCGTGGCCGCGAAGTCGGAGATCTTAAGATTGCGGCCGTCCTGACCGGAAGGCACGAGAGCCTGGGTGGCAGGGGTGCCGTTGGGATTGGTGAGTCCGCGCAGGGTTTGGCCGGGCAGGGCGAAAATGGTCGCGGGATAGCCGATGGTGCTGCGAAAATCATCGCCCCCGCGGGGCGTGTGGTCGCCAGATTTGGAGAACCAGCGCTGGCTGGCCCAGAGCGGCTCGCGATTGAACCAGTCGATGACCGTGGTGAGTTTCCAGCGGTCCTTCGTGATGCCATGGGTCAGCGTGGCCCCGCGCTCGAAACCGCCGCCGTGCCAGGTGCCACCCACGCGGTAGCGCACCTCGGTCGCATTGTAGGCCTGCTTGAGGATGATGTTCACCACCCCGCCGACCGCGTCCGTGCCGTAAATCGCGGACGCGCCGTCGGTGAGCACCTCGATGCGCTCGATCATGCCGAGAGGGATGGTGTTGATGTCGAAGAAGCCCTGCGGCGGCGTGGTGCCGTTGTTGCCGCGCCCGGAGAGCGGCGCACGGCGGCCGTTGATCAACACCAGGGTGGAATTGGAGCCGAGGCCCCGCAGACTGACGCCCGACTGGCCGGCATTGCGGGCGAAGAGCAGGGGGTTTTCGTCGTTGACCGCGCCGGCCCGGCCGGCAGAGGCGCCGGTAAAATTCTGCGGCAACGTGCGCAGAAACTCCTCGGTCGTGGCCAGACCCGACGTCAGCAGATACTTCTGGTCAAAGACCAGCACCGGCGACGGACCTTCGAGATCGGTCTGCCGCAGCCGCGAGCCGGTGACTTCAAACGTCTCGAGCTGGACCGGGCCGCTGCGCGCGGCGGGAGCCGGGCCGGCCGGTGGCGCAGTTTGGCCGGCGCCGATCGACGGAGCCAACAATGCACTGGCGCAAAGCACCAGAAGGAAGTGACGGGAGGTGGCGTTGACTGGGGGGCGAGATTTCATGGTCGGACGAGACGGATTGCGGTGAGGAGATTGATCATGGCTCCGGCCGATGTCCATCGGACAGCCGGATTGTGTCGGAAGGTCAGTGGGGTGATTCTGGCGGCGGCGCGATCAGTGAGGAGGTGGAGTTAGCGGAAAACGGGGCGTCAGGCAAGCCACAGGGCGTCGGGCACGTCCTGACTGTCGAGCAGTTCGTCGCGGAGCGCACGGTCTTGAGGCCGGCGTAGGCTTGATCGGCCGCGACGGTCGGGGCGGCGGAGTCGGCGGCGAGCGACACCGCGGCGGTGGCGAGGAACGCGATTAAGATGCGGGAGGTTTTCATGGGCGGCGGGTGCGTTCTTATCGATGATACTTCCCAATCGTGATTGTCATCGCGAGCCCGAGGAACGAGGGCGTGGCAATCCAGCTAGCTGGATTGCTTCGTCGCTGCGCTCCTCGCAATGACAGGCTGGCAGGTTGGGGCTAGTTGGGCGATTCTGTCTCACAGCGGGAAAATTTTCTGAATCACCGGCCGAGGAGTTTTTTCACGTTGGCGTCGAGTTTTTCGCCGTGGTTGTCGGTCGTGACCAGCCGGCCGTCCTTGTCGAAGAGCATGCCGGTCGGCAGCGAGTGCACGTCAAATTGCTGGAGCAGCATCTTCACGCCGGGGCGCTCCTTGGGGCGGTTGTCCCAGAGTTGCGGCCAGGGCATGTTTTCCTTCGCGAGGAACGCCTTCAACTGCGCCAGCGATTTCTCGGAGCCGCGCGGGTTCTGCGGGTCCTTGGGCACGATGTCGTCGGTGATGCCGATGACCTCGAAGCCCAGCGCGTGGTATTTCTGGTAAACGGCCTTGATGGTGGGCATCTCTTCCATGCACGGCACGCACCACGTCGCCCAGAAATCGAGAAGCACCACCTTGCCGCGGTAGTTGGCGAGATCGATTTCGTGACCGTCGAGGTCGGGGAACTTGAGCTCGACCGGCGTGGTTTTCAGCGCGAGCGCGTGGAGCCGGTTTTTCGCCAGTGTGACGACGCCCTGGTCGCTGTCGCGCGCGAGCTGCTGCACGCGGGCGGCGTAAGCCGCCTCGTCCTTCTTCAACGCATCGAGGTAAACGCTCTCAAGCGTCTCGCGCCGAATCGAGCCCGGCGCCTTTTCCGCGAGCCGCTCGAGCGCGCGGAGCGCTCGCGGCAGATCGGGGGTGCGGGTGGTGCGGTAGGCATAGTTCATCACCTCGGTGGCGGCGACGCTCTCAATGGTGGCCGGGGGCGCGTCGGGCGCGGCGAGCGCCAGTGTGCACAATTCGGCGACGCGCTTTTCCCACGCCGCCTTGCGCGCGGCGGCCTCGGCGCCATCGAACGCGCGGCGCGCGCCGGCCATCGCACCGACCGCGTCCCAGCGGCGGGGATCGTTCGGAAAATCGGCGAGGATGCGCTCGCCCATCGCGGCGATGCGTTCGGCGTTGGCCGCGGTGATGCGCCCGCGCTCGGCGGCCGACGTGGTGCGCCAGCTCTCGTCGCGCATCTGGCGGTCCTGCGCGGCGATGAACGCGCGGAACTCGGCGAACACCTGATCGGCAGAGGCGGGTGGCGACGGAGTTTGGGCAAAGGAGACCGCGGCGGAGAGGATCGCGACGGCAGAGGAGATAACTCGATTCGTTTTCATACTCGGAGAAAGCAAGGGCTCGGTAGTAGGGCAGGTCTTTGACCTGCCCTACTGGCTAACGGCATCCCAGACGTCGGCGCATGATCAAAAGCTCTTCTTCGCCTCGACGTAGACGTAGCGCTGGCGGGGATCGACCTGGCGGTTATAGAAGCCCGACTGGATGTCGCTCACGAAACTCGGCTTTTCGTTGAAGGGATTGAGGACGCCGAGACGGTATTTCGTGCCCGTCACCCAACTGCGCCAGCCCTTCTGGCCCGACTTGTAGGGCACGTCGTAGGTGACCTGTGTCTCCCACGTCAGGAACGCCGGGATGCGCCCGCCGTCGAGACCATTGCCGGTGGGAAACGCCGCGGTCGCCACCGTGGTGTTGCTGGAATAGTGGCCGACGTAGCGGTTCGTGAGCGAGGCGCCCCACACGCCCTTGACCCACGAAACCGTGGAGTAGGCCCTCCAGTGGTTTGGCCCGCTGGCCGTGCCGGCGGTCTCGATCAGCGCCGAGGTCGGCAGCGTGCGCGTCCGGAAATGATTCGTGAACGAGCCGTTCGCGACGAACTGGAACTGGCCGAGGTTCGAACTCTTCCATGTATACCGGGCGCGGAAGTCGACGCCGTCGGTGTTCAGCGACGCGACGTTGATGGGGCCGGTCGTGACCTGCGTGTAAACGCCGAGCCAGCCTTTCGCGGCATCCTCGGCCGTCGCCGGCGCGCGCACGATGTAACCGGCGAAATCGTCGGGCGAAGCGATGACGGTGGGGAACCCGAAACGCACGATCGCGTCGCGCTTGGTGGTCTTCCACCAATCGACGGAGAGCGAGAGGCCCGGCGCGAACCGCGGCGTGAACATCAGGCCGATGTTCTGCGACTTCGCGAACTCGGGCTGGAGGTTTGGATTGCCGCCGTTCAGCAGCGTCCACGAGGTGGTCTGGATCGTGCCGCCGCGTTTCGGATCCGCGCCGGCGCCGCCGGCGACGGTCTGCGGCGTGACGGCATCGCTGAGGTCGTTCCAATCGGGCGGGTAGATGCCCTGCGTGTAGGAAGCACGCAGCGCGAGGTCGCGCGTGACCTGGAGCTTGGCGGCGGCGACATAGGTCTCGTCGCGCCTGGCCGGGAAGGTGAAGGTCCGCTGGGTCGATTGGTTGATGCCCCCGGCGTCGTTGGATTCGGACGAGGCGCTGAGGTTGAGTTCGAGGGACTCGACCGGCAGCGGCCGCCAGCGCCGGCCGATCACGGGGACGATGGCCTCGACGCCGCCCTGCCAGGTCTGGCGCGTGCTGAGGATGGGCGATCGCGATTCGGCGCCACCGACGAGTTGAAAGTAGTCGGGCGTGCCGCCCTGCAAGAAGCCGCCCTTCAAATCGACCGTGCGATACTTGATCGTGGCCGAGGTCTGGATCGGGCCGGTGGGCAGCTCGAAGAGCTGGCCGGTCACGCGGGCGTTGCCCTCTTTCTGCTGGGAGCGGTGGCCATTGGCGCGGCGGAAGGCGAAATATTTTGCCGCGGTGTCGGCGGAAACGGGAAATCGCGTGTGGTCGGCGAGGATCGGGTAGAGGTCGCGGCGGACGTTCGTGTTGGTAGCGGGCGCGAGTGCGAGGAAGGCGGTCACGCCCTGGCTGCTCAAAGGGTTCCATACGACGGACGCGTTGTGCGCGTAATCAATGGTGCCGTCGATCGACCACGACCAGTTGCGCGAAAGCGTGCCCTTGAGGCCGAGGACGGCGCGGGCGGAGTCGTTCTCGTGGACCGACCAGCCGTCGCGCACGTCGGGGGCGTCAAAGAAAACCGTGACGGCGCGGCCGACGAACCCCGGCGTGACGCCGGTGCGAAACGGATTGAGCGGATCGGTGGCGGTGAGGGCGAACGAAGAGACCTCGGGGAAGGTGTAGTGGCGGCGGTTGTAGCCGACGGTGAGCTCGCCGTAAGCCTCGAGTTTTTCCGGGATGAACTTGTGCTCGATCTGGGCGTTGATGCTGTGGGCGTCGATCGGCTCGTAGAGAATCATGCGGCCGTAGCGTTTGTTCGGCGTGAACTGGCCGGCGGTGCCGGAAAACGACGCGGGCGTGAGCGCGGTGCTCTGCGCCGCCGTGGTGCCCGCGGGGATGCTCGCGAAGCGCACGCCCGTCGCGCCGGGGATGCCGAGATCGTTCACGGCGGCGGTGGGCAGCGCGTTGACGAGGATCGTCGCGGGCGAGCCGGCGAAGGCGGGGAGCGTGAAGAGCTCGAACGCGGACGTGCCGGCGGCGTTGCGCTTCGTAGTGGTCGGGCCGTAACGGCTGAGCACATCGTCGAGATACTCGCGCTGGCCGGCGCGGAGCGGATCGCGGTGCTGGTAGCTGAGTGTGAGCGTGAGATTGGTTTTGCCGCGGTTGAAGCCGCGGCCCTCGAGGAAGGTGAAACGGTATTCGCCGGCGCCACCGTCGGCGGAGGTGCCGAAATAGGTGGTGAGCTCGCGGCCGGAATAGTTTTTGCGGAGGATGACATTGATCGCACCGCCGATCGCGCCGGAGCCGTAGAGGGCGGAGCCGGCCATCGGCATGATTTCGATGCGCTCGATGGCGGCGACGGGAATGCGGTTGATGTCGGCGCCGCCGCTCGTGCTGTTGTTGGTGCGCGGGAGCGGGCGGCCATTGACGAGAATGATGGTCTGCGGGCCGGCGAAACCGCGGAGACCCGTGGTCGAGATGCGCGCGCCGATGCCGAAGCTGCCGACGGCGGTCTGGGTGCTCTCGACGGCGGTGGTCGTCTGCGGGATGTAGCGGAAGAGTTCCTCCATGCTCGTGACGCCAAGCGTTTCGATCTCCTCGCGGTCGATCACGCTGTGGTAGACGGCCGCGTCGGGGCCGGTCGGGAGAAGGCCCTTGTTGATGAGACCGTCGACCTTGGTGTCGGTGACCTCGACTTTCTCAAGGGTGATCGTCGGATCCGACGCGGGCTTGGCAACAGGCGCCGTTTGCGCCGATACCAGCTGGATTGCGACGAGGAGTAATCCGACAACGGCGCCACTGCGGACGCCGGCACTGACAGGGGATGTAGTTTGCATAATCTTTCTTTGGTTCTGACGGAAACGAGTGCCGAAAAACTATAAGCTTAGCAGCCGGCGGATTTCCGCCTCCAGTGCCGCGCCGTGGGGGTTGACGCTGACGATCATGCCGTCCGGCCCGGCGAGCAGCACGTGCGGAATCGGCTGCACACCGTAACGCACGGCGTATTCCGTCTGCGTCGCTTTCCCGTCGAAAAATTGCGGCCAGGGTAACTCGAGTTTTGCGACGAGCTTCACGAGCGCCTCGCGGGCGTTCGCGTTGTCGACCGAGATGTTCACGATCTCAAGGCCGTGGGCGTGGTATCTTGAATAGAGCTCCTTCAGGTGCGGCATCGACTCGATGCACGGCACGCACCACGTGGCC
>SIBG01000098.1 GCA_009695305.1 Opitutus sp.
GCGTCGTCATCGAGGACTTCCGGCTCGAATACAACGCCGAGCGGCCGCACAGCTCGCTCGGCTATCTCGCTCCGCAACGCTTCGTCGCGGAAAAATCTTTACCAAGCCCAAGCTCCGGGCCGGACCGCCAAGCCGGTCCGTCCCTCCGCCTGGGATTGCCAACCACCACCGCAGTCATCACATCAAACAACGCTGCGGACTAACATTCCACCTGGCCCAGTTTTCGGGACCCGCTCACCAAGCTCCGGGCCGGACCGCCAAGCCGGTCCGTCCCTCCGCCTGGGATTGCCAACCATCACCGCAGTCATCACATCAAACAACGCTGCGGACTAACATTCCACCTGGCCCAGTTTTCGGGACCCGCTCACATCTCCCAGACAGAATCGTTTGGCTACACCTATGCCACCAAGGCGATCGGCGCCTCCCGGGGCGTGAACAAGTCCATTAGCGGCGGGCGCGATTATATTTACCGTTACTCGGGCAACTTCTCGAAGCTGGTCCCCGGCCTTTCGCTCTCGGCGCTCTTTGGCAAGAGCGACGCCAACGCCACCACGAAGGGCGCCGGTGACGACTATCCCTATGTAACCGATTCTCGCACGGGCCAAACGCTGCTGATCAGCAAGGCGACGACCTCGCAACCGCGCACGCTCATCGATCTGCGCAAAGCCTACCGCCTGGATGGCGAATATAGTTTCAAACTGCTCGGCGCGCATCGCGTGCGCGGTGGACTCGACCGCGAGGACGTCTCCTCCAACACTATCACGCAATACTCCGGCGGGGTGGCCTGGAACTACGCGGCCGTTGTGCCCGGCGCCGTGTTGTCCAATAGCGGCATCGTCCCCGCGGGCATTACCCAGACTGCCACCAAGAGCATCTACCAGGTTGGCGGCAATTTCGAGACCACCGCCAACGCGTATTACCTCGAAGACAACTGGCAACCCATCGGCGAACGCCTCGTGCTCAGCCTGGGCCTGCGCAACGAGTCCTTCGACAACCGTAACTCGAAGGGGCAGACCTTTGTGACCCTCAAGAACCAGTGGGCGCCGCGGCTCGGCGCGGCCTACGACTTCGCGGGGGACGGCAAATCAAAATTGTTCGCCAGCTTCGGCCGTTACCATCTCCCCATCGCCACCAACACCAATATCCGGCTCGCGGGAGGCGAGAATTTCTACACGGAAGTTTTCGTGCTCAATAGCATCGGCCCTGATGCGCTGCCCGTCCTCGGTCCGCAAATCGGCGCCCGCACCGTGAATTCTGATGGTGCGATCAAGGATCCGGCCCAGCTCGTCGACCGCAATCTCAAGCCCATGTTTCAGGACGAGTATGTCCTCGGCTATGAGCGTGCGATTGGCAAAGGCTGGAAAGTCGGCGTGCGCGCCACCTTCCGCAACGTCGTCCGGTTCATTCGCTGTGGGTCCGATACCCCGAAGCTTGCTTCGGCTTGGTTGGACGGACGGGTTTAAGCGCGAATTGCATTATGGTCGGATGAGTTTGCGGCGGTCTTGTCAAATGCCCCGGGGCTTGCCCCGGGGATTTTTACTGAGGACATGGCGATCGACGAGACCCTCAACATCTACGCGCGCGCCAACGGCATCCCCGCCTCCAAGTTCAACGCCACGGGAAACCTCTACTACGTGCTCTCCAATCCCGGCCAGCCCGTGACGTTCTCCCTCGATTTCAACGACGGCAAGGGCGTGCGCCAGGTATCATTCACGCCCGCCGAGCTCAGGTATCCGAAGGCGGTCCGCAAATACTACGCGGGCGAGATTTTTTTCGAGCGAGTCTCGAACGGCAAGTGGTTCCTGCAAGGCTCCTACACGCTCTCGCATACCTACGGCAACGACGAGGGCTACGTCCTCTCCGACAACGGCCAGGCGGACGCCGGCCTCACCATCCTCTTTTGACCATCCGGGCCTGACGGATTACAGCTACGGAGATCTCGCCAACGACAAGCGCCATAAATTCAAAGTCTTCGGCACCTACAAACTCACCGACGAATTTCAGTTGGGCACCAATTTCCGGCTCGAGTCCGGCACGCCGCGCAACTCGTTTGGCTACCACCCGACCGACGCCTTCGCCCGCGCTTATCGCGCCGCCTCGTTCTACACCAACAGCAAACCCGTGCCGCGTGGCACCTACGGCCGCACGCCATGGATCACCCAGCTCGATCTTAACTTGCGCTACAAACCCACGTGGGCGCACAACAAGGTCACGTTTGTTGCCAGCGGGTCGAACCTCCTTAATGCCGGACATGTGACCGAATTTAGGCAGGCGGCCGAGACGGCCGTGAACACGCCGAGTCCCTCGTTCGGTTTGCCCTCAGTGTTCCAATCTCCGCGCTCGGCGCGGCTGAGCATGTCCTACGACTATTGAGCCGCGCGCGCCCGCCGCGCGCAGGTTTTCACGACGGCCGGGGAGAATTCTCTCCGGTCGTTTTCTTTGGGACCGAAGATTCGCTCAACGCGGCACGTAGATTTTCTGCGTGAGCCCCGCCCCGAGGTGGCGGCGAAAGGTCGCGAGGTTTGCCCGCCTCGGGCGTCGTGTCCGACCCTCCTTGGCTGACGCTCTGTAGCGCGCAGCACCTGCCTTCGAGGGCGACCGTCATCTTCTCACGCTGCCGAACCGGCGGGATGCTTCGACTGTAATTCACGACGTGAATCGAAACCATTCACGGCACGGATGGCCTTGGGCTCACCGGCTCCCGCGGGCGGAATGCCGGCGCGCCCCCGGCGTGGGCCCGGCCGCGGCCAAGGACCATTTTGCCGCCCGTCGTAAAACGGTCTGGACTATTTTACGACGGGCACGAAATTGGTCCACATGGAACAGGCCCCCCGAGTATATGATCGGATCTTGGCGGAACACCTCGTCGGGCACCGGCAGATGGCGTGGGTCAGCGGCCCGCGGCAGGTGGGCAAGACGACCAGCTGCCGGGCGCTGGGGACGCACTATCTGAACTGGGACAACGCCGACGACCGCAAAATAATCCTGCGCGGGCCGGCGGCGGTGGCGGCGGTGGCCGGCCTTGCTACGCTTCGGGCACAGCGTTCAGTGGTGGTCTTCGACGAGTTGCACAAGCACGGGAAGTGGCGGAATTTCTTGAAGGGATTTTTCGATGTTTACGGCGAACAAGGGCGGATCGTCGTGACGGGAAGTTCGCGCCTGGATGTTTTTCGGCGCGGCGGTGACAGTCTGATGGGGCGGTATTTCCTGTTTCGGATGCATCCGTGGAGCGTCGCGGAGTGCCTGCACGCGACGGTGCCCGAAACACCGGTCCGCGCGCCGGAGCCGATCGACGACGAGAGTTGGGCGGCGCTTTGGCGGCACGGCGGGTTTCCCGAGCCGTTCCTGCGGCGCGAGGCGCGTTTCACGAATCGGTGGCGCGCGCTGCGCCACGAGCAGTTTTTCCGGCACGATGTGCGGGAGGTCGCGCAGTTGCAGGAGATGGCCACACTGGAGACGTTTGCTACGCTGCTTACCGAACGGTCGGGGCAGCAACTGGTGCAGGCGAATCTTGCGCAGGAGGTGGGCGTCGCGGTGGACACGGCGCGGCGCTGGGTCGATCTGCTGGGCCGGCTGCACTACGGGTTCCTCGTGCGACCGTGGTTCGCCAACGTGGCCAAGGCGCTGCGCAAGGAACCCAAATGGTTCCTGCGCGACTGGTCGGGCATCGACGATCCCGGCGCGCGGGCCGAGACCATGGTGGCCTGTCATCTCTTGAAGGCGGTCGAAGGTTGGACGGACTTGGGGCTCGGGCGTTTCGAACTGCGTTATCTGCGGGACAAGATGAAACGCGAAGTGGACTTCCTCGTGGTGCGCGACCGGAAGCCGTGGTTCCTGGTGGAAGTGAAGCACGCGGAACGGACGCTCTCGCCTGCGCTGGCTTACTTTCAGGCCGCGACGAAGGCGGCACATGCGTTTCAGGTGGTGGTGGACTTGCCCTACGTGGCGGCGGACTGTTTTTCGCGAAGCGGCCCGGTGGTGGTGCCAGCGCGGACGTTGCTTAGCCAACTCTTGTAGTGCAGCCTTGGATCAGCCTTTAGCGGCGCGGCACGTAGGTTTTCTGCTTGATCCCCGCCCCGAGGTGGCGGCGAAAGGTCGCGAGGTTTTTCACGGCCCGCAGCGCGATGAGCTGGCTCGCGAGATTACCGACGGCCGTGCCTTCGAGGGCGAACGAGACCACGGGGATCCCGGCGGCGGTTGCGGTCGCCTGGCAAAGGAGGCGGTTTTTCGAGCCGCCGCCGACGATCAGGATGCGGCGGAATTTCCTGCCGGTCATTTTTTCGAACGCGCGCATGGCGTCCGCGTGGCCCCGGCCGAGCGAGTCGCAGATGAGCCGTGTGTAGCCGGCGAGGTTTTTTGGCGCGCGGAGTCTTCGTTTCTTCAATTGCGCGTCGATCACCGCGCGCATGGAGGAGGGGTTCGTGAACGAGGGGTCAGTGACGTCGAGGAGGGCCGCGGGAGCAGCGAGCTTTTCGGCGGCGGAGATCAGTGCGGCCCATGCGCGGTCACTCGTTGGGCGCGAGGCAAAATCCTTCAGCGTGCCTTCGAGCAACCAGAGGCCGATAACGTTGGTCAGCGGCCGGTAGCGGCCGTCGCCGATGCGCTCATTGGAGATGCGCGCGGCGAGCGCCTCGGTGCCGAGCACCGGCGTGTCGCTCTCGAAGCCGACGAGCGACCACGTGCCGGAGCTGATATAGAGATCATTGCCGTCGGGCGCGGCGGGCATCGCATCGTAGGCGCAGGCGGTGTCGTGGCCGGGGACGGCGATGACTTGCGTGCCGGCGAGCTCCGGAAAATTTTTCACGCGGCCGAGTTTCGTGCCCGCGAGCACGGGTTTCGAAAACCACTGTGGGGGGAGGCGGAAGTGATCGAGCGTGGCGCGTGACCAGTCGGTTGCGTGGACGTCGATTAGCTGCGAGGTGCTCGCGATGGAGAGTTCGTTCTCCATGCGACCGCTGAGGAGGAAGTTGAAATAATCGGGCAGGAAGAGGCAGCGCGTGGCGAGGTCGGTGATGGCCGGACAGCGCGCAACGGTTTCTTCCAGTTGGAGAGAGGAGTTGTAGAAAACATTCGGGATGCCGGTCGCGGCGTAGATGCGCGCCAGTGCGGCGCGGGTGTTCGCGAGGCGCTTGAGGCCGGGCTGTGTGCGCGCGTCGCGGTAGGCGTGGACCGGGAAGACGAGCCGGCCGGCGTCGTCGACGAGCGCGTAGTCGACGCCCCACACATCGACGCCGACGGAGGCGAGCTTCGCGCCGCGGGGCAGGGCGGCGACCGCGGCGCGGAGGCCGGTCTGCACCTCGTGCCAGAGCGTGCCGAGGTCCCAGTAGTCGTGCGCGCCGAGTGAGCGAAACGTGTTGGGGAAACGGTGGATCTCCGTGAGCGTGAGGCGATGGTGCGACCACGCGCCGAGGATGACGCGGCCGCTGGTGGCGCCGAGATCGATGGCGGCAGAGAAAATAATTTGAGGCATAACGGGGGAAACAATTTTCCGGGGCAGGGCCGGATTTCCTTGGCAAGAAACTCTGCGACCCGCACGGTTTTCCAACTCAAAAATGCTGAACGCCGAGCGAACTCCCCTCACTGGCAAGCGCGTGCAGCTCATGGCGACGTGCTTGTGCGACGCATTTTATGACGATCTGGCCGTGGCGACGGTGCAGGTGCTCGAGCATCTCGGCGTTGAGGTGGTATTTCCCGAGGCGCAGACGTGCTGTGGGCAACCGGCGTTCAACGGCGGCGATTGGGCGGCGTCGCGCAAGGTCGTGCGTCATACGGTGAAGACCTTTGCCGGCGACGAGCCCGTCGTCGTGCCGAGCGGCTCGTGCGCAGCGATGATGTTTCACGGTGCGCTGCTCGAATTCGAAAAAGAGCCCGACCTGCCCGAGGTCGAGGCGCTCGGCCGCCGCACGTGGGAGCTCGCCGACTTCATTGTGAATGGCCTCGGCGTGAAGACCTGGCCGGGGCGGTTCGACGCCACGGTGGCGCTCCACCGCGCCTGCCACACGCGTGGCACTGGGAGCAGCGAGGCGGCGGCGATGCTGCTCCGCTCCATCGCCGGGCTGAAAATGGTGGAGTTTGGCGAGGGCGAGCAGTGCTGCGGATTTGGCGGAACGTTTTCGGTGGCGTTTCCCAATATCTCGACGGCGATGGGCGATCTAAAACTCGACCACATCCGCGCGGTGAAGCCCGACGTGCTCGTGTCGGGAGACATGAGCTGCATGATGCACCTCGGCGGTCTCGCGCAACAGGAAGGCAAGCCAATCAAGACGCAGCACCTCGCGCAGGTGCTGCGGGACGCGCTGCGCGGAGGAGTAGCGAGTAGCGGGTAGTTAGTAGCGAGCATCACGAACCCACCGCCTCGCGCCGTCTTTCTACTCGCTAGCCGCTACTCACTCCTCGCTACTTCTACCCGATGCGTTTTCAACAGATCGACCAGTTCGCGTCCGAGCTGAAGGCCGACAAACGCGCGTCGGTTTACCAGAGCACGAAGAGCACGCACGAGAAGCGCACGAAGCTGCTCTTCGACGAGTTTGCCGATCCCAACCGCCTCCGCCAGATCGCCGGTGAGATCAAGCAGCACACGCTCGAAAACCTCGACACCTATCTCCCCGCCGTCGAGGCAAAGATGAAGGCCAACGGTGTGCAGGTCCACTGGGCTGCGACCGCCGAGGCCGCGAACGCGGCGGTGCTTGCCATCATGCGCGCGCGCGGCGCGACGAAAATGGTCAAGGCGAAGACCATGGTCAGCGAGGAAACCGAGCTCGCCCATTTTCTGGAGAAGCATGGCATCGAGGCGCTCGAAACCGACCTGGGGGAATTCATCGTGCAGATCGACGACGATCACCCGAGTCACATCGTCCGGCCGATCATCCACAAGAACCGGCGCGAAATTGCGACGAGCTTTGAGCGCGAGGGCCTCGGCGCTTACAACGACGATCCGGAAACCATTACGCGCCGCGCGCGGCAATTTCTCCGGCACAAATACCTCGCGGCCGACGTCGGGCTGACGGGCGCGAACTTTGTCTCGGTCGAAAGCGGGCGCATGGTGCTGGTGACCAATGAGGGCAACTCGCGCTTCTGTCTCGCGGCGACGAAGTGCCACATCGCGATGATCGGCATCGAGAAACTCGTGCCGCGCGATCGCGACCTTGCGTTGCTGCTAAATTTGCTCGGTCGCTCCGGCACGGCGCAGGAGCTGACGGTTTACACCGAGTTCATCAGCGGCCCGAAATCGCCGACGCAACCCGATGGCCCGGAGGAGATGCACGTCATCTTCGTCGACAACGGCCGCACGGAGGTGCTGGCGAGCGATTGTCGCGATATCCTGCGCTGCATCCGCTGCGGTGCGTGCCTCAACGTGTGTCCCGTTTACCGGCAGGCGAGCGGTCACGCGTATCGCAGCGTTTATCCGGGGCCGGTGGGCGCGGTGCTCTCGCCGTTGTTGATGGGCGATAAGTTTGCCGAGAAAGCCGATCTGCCGAAAGCGTCGTCACTGTGCGGTGCATGCAACGAAGTCTGCCCGGTCAACATCCCGATCCCCGATCTGCTGTTGCGCCTGCGCAACAAGGCGAAGGAGGAGGGCGTGCCCTCGCCCGGCACGCCGCCGATGGGCGCGTGGGCGCTGCTGGCGTCGCAACCGATGGCGTGGCGTGCGGCGCTCGTGGGCGGCAAGGTGATGAATTATCTGCCCACGAAACTGCTGCCGATCCCCGCGCTCCGCGCCTGGGAGGCGAAGCGCGCGCTGCCGGCATGGCGTGGCGGCGAGTTTAGGAAATGGATGAAAAGCAGAAAGAGTAGGGCAGGTCTGTGACCTGCCCAAACCAGGGCGGGTCATAGACCCCGCCCTACTTCAAACCCATGAGCACCCCAAAAAAATTCGAACCCTTCATCTCCCCCGAGACCGACATGCGCGAGTTCACGGCGCGCGCGGTCATCACCGGCGCCATCCTCGGCCTGATCTTCGGCGCCTCGTCGCTTTACCTCGTGCTAAAGGTCGGTCTCACGGTCAGCGCGTCGATTCCCGTGGCGGTCATCTCACTCGCGATGTTCCGCGGATTGTCGAAGACCGGGCTTCGCGATTCCACGATTCTCGAAAACAACATCACCCAGACCGCTGGCTCCGCGGGCGAGTCGATCGCGTTCGGCGTGGGGGTGACGATGCCGGCGATTTTGATTCTCGGGTTCGATCTTGAACTCACGCGCGTGATGCTCGTCGCCATCATGGGCGGACTGCTGGGCATCCTGATGATGATTCCGCTGCGCCGCGCGCTGATCGTGAAGGAGCACGGGGTGCTGAAATATCCCGAGGGCACCGCGTGCGCGGCGGTGCTCAAAGCTGGGGCGTCCGCCGACTGCCGTGCGGCCGCCTCGCCATCCGCGCAAGCGGAAATGCGTGCGGCCGAGGCGGCCGGGCTCGGCCAGTCGCCGGGCGCCAAGGTGATCTTCGGTGGATTCGGGATCGGCCTGCTCTACAAAACGCTCAACGTCGCGCTCAAGGGGTGGAAGGACTCGCCGGAGAAAATCTTCGGCGCACCGCTCAAGGGCGGCTCGGTGAGCGCGGAGATTTCGCCGGAGCTGCTCGGCGTCGGTTATATCATCGGCCCGCGCATCGCCTCGATCATGTGCGCGGGCGGCGTGCTGAGCTATCTGCTGCTGATTCCACTGATCAAGTTCTTCGGCGAGCACATCGTCGGACCGCTGGCGCCGGGCACCATCCCGATCGCCGACATGGGGCCGAACCAGATCCGCGGTGCCTACATTCTCTACATCGGCGCAGGGGCGGTCGCCGCGGGCGGCATCGTCAGTCTGGTCCAGTCGCTGCCGACCATCTGGCACGGGCTCAAGGGTGGGTTGAGCGGCCTCGGGACTCCGAAGAACGGGGCGGGCGTTGGTGTGGCCGCGCCGCGCACTGAGCGGGATCTCTCGATGAAATTCGTTGGCATCGGCATCATCGTGCTGGTGGCGGCGATCGTGGCGGCGCCCACGCTGCACATGAACGCGCTCGGCGCGGTGCTGATCATCTTGTTTGGGTTTCTCTTCGTCACCGTTTCGTCGCGGCTCACGGGCGAGATCGGCTCCTCCTCCAACCCGATCTCGGGCATGACCGTGGCGACGCTGCTGTTCACCTGCCTCATCTTCCTCCTCGTGGGTTGGACGGGCGGGCCCTACTACGTCACGGCGTTGTCGATTGGCGCCATCGTGTGCATCGCGGCCTCGAATGGCGGCACGACGTCGCAGGACTTGAAGACCGGCTATCTCCTCGGCTCCACGCCGAAGTATCAACAGATCGCCATTCTCGCCGGCTCGCTGCTCTCGGCGGTGTGTCTCGGCCCCATTCTCCTTAAACTCAACGCGGCGGCGACCGTCTACGTGCCCGTCGCGAAAGTGGCGCCGGTCGGGTTGCGCGCCGACGCCGCAAAACTCGAGCACCGCGAGGCGCTCGCCGGCCCGCAGGCGCGCGACGATGCGAACACCTACCTCGTCTGGCACAAGACCGACGAAGCCGGTGGCCCCGCCGGAAAATATCTCGTCAGCCAGGACGGCGTCGCGGTCTGGCTGGTCGATCCCGGTATCAACGGCACCCACAACACGCGGCCGGACGGCACGACCGTCCGGAAATTCGACGCACCGAAGGCCACGCTGATGTCGTATATCATCAAGGGCATTCTCGACCGCAAACTCCCATGGGCGCTGGTGCTGCTCGGCGTGATGATCGCGGTGGTGCTCGAACTGTCGTTCGTGCCCGCGCTCGCGTTTGCGGTGGGCGTTTATCTGCCGCTCTCGTCCTCATCGCCGATTTTCTTTGGCGGCCTGGTGCGCTGGCTGGTGGACCGCCACCTGCGCCGGCGGGCGACGCATGCGGCGATGACAGAGGCGCAGTTTGTCGAGGAGACGGACAAGAGTCCTGGCGTGCTGCTCGCCTCCGGCTACATCGCGGGCGGCGCGATCGCGGGCATCCTCATCGCGTTTCTGGCCGGCGTGCTCGATCAGTTTGATGCAAAGCTCACGGTGTGGTCCACGGCCCACAATCCGTTCTTCGACGGACCCAATTCCGATGCGCTGTCGATGATCCCGTTCGTCGCCCTGATGGTGTTTCTCTACGGCGTCGGGCGGGAGAAGTGGCTGACGCCGAAAAAACAATGAACGTAGGGCGTCTGTCTTGCAGACGCCGAGGTTGCCGTCTCATCCGACAAACGGCGTCTGCAAGACAGACGCCCTACAATTTCAAATCATGACCGACGACCGCGAATCCATCCTCTCCCGCGTGCGGGGCGCCCTGGCGCCGCTGGACGAACGCGCCGCGATGCCCGAATACACCACAGAGATCGCCGTCATGCGGCAGATGATCGCCGGGCGCGACCTGCTCACGGTGTTCACCGAGCGCATCCGGCTCGTCAACGGCGTTGCCCTGACCGACCCTGCGGCGCTGGTGGAAAAACTGCGCGCAGGCGGCTGGACCCACGGCTATTGCGACCCGGCGCTGTGGCCGCGGCTCGCGCCGCACTTCGGCGCGGATTTCAAGGTCGAGATAGAGTTTGATCGCGCGCGGGTGGACGACTACGCGTTCGGCATCACGCGGGCGGCCGGGGCGATTGCCGAGACCGGCACCATCATTCTCAACGAGGCCACGACTTCGCGCCGGCTGGCGGCGCTGACGCCGTGGGTGCATGTGGCGGTCGTCGAGCGCGCCCGGATTTTTGCCGACCTGCCGCAGGCCGTCGCCGCGCTCGGCCCGGATTCGAATGTGATCTGGTGCACCGGCCCGTCGAAGACCGCCGACGTCGAGGGAATCTTGATCGAAGGGGTCCACGGCCCGGGGATTCAGATCGCGCTGGTGATGCAGGGCGCGTGATCGCCATGACGAATCCGGAGGAGATGCGCGGAGGACCAAGGATGCTTTAATAAGCGCGCATCCGGTGCGACCGGTTGCCACTCATTCCCCATGAAAACCCTGATTACGATTTTGCTCGGAGTGGTCACCTCTGGGTTGTTCGCGCATCCCGGTCACGAGGCCCTGCAAACGGTCCCGGCACCGACCACGATCCCTGAGGTTACCGTTACCGTGGAAGGCACCAAGCGTGTCATCCGCGCCAATGGTATTCCGGATCACGCCACCGGGAGGTTTCCCGGGCGTGGAAACCCGAACAAGATTGCGGCCCAGCGCTATGAGTTTTCCGTGCCGGTCACTCCGCAGCGCGCGGGGAAGACGACCCCGTTGGGGATGAGCCCGTTTGGCGTCGCGGTGAACGGAGTGGTGTTCGATCCCGGCGCGAACGAGTGGTGGAACGACGACCGCTCGACCGGTTGGCAATACGAGGCGCTCGGCGGCGGGCGCAACCTCGGCATCGATCCCGAGCATGCGCACGTGCAGCCGAACGGCGCTTATCATTATCACGGCATGCCGGGCGCGTTGCTGACGCGGCTCACGGGTGGGAAAAACCAAATGGTGCTCGTCGGCTGGGCCGCGGACGGATTTCCAATTTACGGGCAGTGGATTCCAACCGACGCCAACGACGTGACGTCCGCGCTGAAGCGTGCGAAGCCGAGCTATCGCGTGAAAGCGGGCAACCGACCCGATGGCCCCGGTGGCGCACACGACGGAAAGTTTGGCAAGGACTGGGAGTATGTCGCCGGCACCGGCGACCTCGACGAGTGCAACGGCCGCACGGGGAAGACGCCGGAGTTTCCCACGGGCACCTACTACTACGTGCTGACGGACGACTATCCGTTTGTGTCACGGCTCTGGCGGGGGACGCCGGATGCCAGTTTCATCCGTCGCGGCCCGCCGCCGGGTGGCGGACCGGACGGCGGGAAGGGCAAGAAGCAGAAGCGCGCGCCGTAGCGGTGGTAGCTGGCGCTCGGGGCGCACGTTGCGAACGACGTCTGCGGCTCGGAACAGTTTTTGCCTGTAGGGCCGGCGCTTGTCGCCGTGCCGCGGCTGCCGACAAGCGCAGCTCTACGAAATTCAAATCTTACGGGGCGTTGGTATTACTCGTCGCCACGGCCGATGCGCATTGTCCTCCCGATTTGCCAGCGGGCGAGGCGCAGCGTCTGCTTGCTGTGCTTTCACTTCCGCCCAAGCAGCGCGAATTCCTCGTCGATCAGGCGCCGGAGTTCGCGTTCTTCCGAGAGCTGCCTGGCCTCGGCGGAGGATTCGTCGAGCAGGGCGATGGCTTGGCGGAGGGCGGCGGCCCGTTTTTCGCATCCGGCGGCGTCGTCCGGCTGCGTCAGGGCCGAGGCGTAATGGCCCCGCGCGAGATCCCAACGAACGAAAAGGCTGCGGTCGCCCTTCGCCTAGGCGGCATGGAGGTCCTCGAGTTTGTGGCGCCCGATCCCTTTGGCCGCTGACCCGAAGCTAATGTCGCTATGGATTCGCGAGAAATTCGATTTGGGCGCACACGTTCGCGGCGGCGGCGACCGCCGCACCCGCATCCGCGGCATCCGCGTCGGGCCAGTCACCCGGATAACGCGACTCCACCGCCCATTCGCTCAATTCTGCGAGCGCTTCGGCAGGTATCGCGGCGCGGGTCGCCGCCGGGAGTTTGCTCCAGAGCAAGTCGAGATCATGGGTGCGCGGAAAATCGATCTGCGCGCGAACAAACAAGGACTTGATGGCTTTCTCTGTCGCCTGTTGGGCGAGCCAGCAGGCATGACGCGGAATCAGTGACTCCGGATCTCGCAGCAGCGCTTGCGCGGTGCGCAAATCCTCCCGGGCAAAGCGCAACCACCGGGCCGCTTCTGCTTCAGCCGCGCTCATGCATTACAATCCCGTCGCGCAGCGCCGGCCGAAGCACGCTGCCCACGAGGTTTCCACGGTTCGCAATTTCCTCCGGCGTGGCGAGCACGAGGTCTTTCGCCAGCGGCAGATCGGCGAGTAATCGCCGCAACGCCACCGCCTGCTGCCGCCGGTTTTCCACCCGGTCCAGCACGACGAGCAAGTCCACATCGCTATCGGGTCCGGCCTGACCGCGCGCGCGCGAGCCGAACAGCACGATTCGCCGCGGATTGCAGGCCGCGCGAATGCGGTCGATCATCACGGCAATGGTGGCGTCGTCGGACATGCGGACAGCATCGGATTACCCGGTGGCATTGCAATCTTCGTGAACGCGTCCCCGGAGGGACCAATCCGAAAGTAGCCGGCTTGGAGCGAGGCGGAAAACCGGCCTTACATCCGCCCGAGCAGCGCCAGTTCCTCGTCGATCAGGCGGCGGAGTTCGCGTTCTTCGGAGAGCTGCCTGGCCTCGGCGGAGGATTCATCGAGCAATGCCTTGGCTTGGCGGAGAGCGGCGTCCCGTTGGAACCGGCCCTTTCCGGTGCGCGTCGTTCGATAGTTCACCCGAGACCCCTGCGCGTTTCACTGTGATCCGAGCGGAGGGTATGAGCGCGACCTACTGGAGGCCCTTTGGACGGCCGGGATCACCATGAGCCTGGTGAATGCCGCGCGCATCCGGGCCTTTGCGCGAGCGCAGGGACTGCTGGCCAAGACCGATGGGACCGACGGCATAAGGCCGCAAACTGCATTTCCTTCCATCATCCCCGAAGCCCGCGTTGTTGCGGTTTGCGGCCGACCGGTTGGTCCACCTGCCGACCATCCGACTGCTCGCCCTCGGTCAGCGGATGAGTTGTTCGGCGAGTTGAGTAATGGCCGCTCGATCCGTCTCATTATCCTCCCTCGATGCCGGTAGCGCCTTGGCTTGGGCGAGGATTGACCTGGCCTTTTCCACGTTGCCGAGCCGGAAGTGCGCCATGGCCTGCACCAACAGGGCGGCGGGGTGGTCGGTGCCGGATTGTGCCAGCGCGAGTTTGTTGGAGCGCTCCGCCGCGGCCAAAGCTTGCGTGAATTTCCCCGCACGAAATTGAGCGAAACCAAGGGTCCAGGAGATCACCGCGTCGTCGTTGAGGATGGCCGCGGCCGTGTCCGCTTGGCGCAGCGCGAGGGCGAGTGCGTCCGCCGAAGCGTTCGACTTCACCAGAACTCCCTGACACGCCGCGAAGAGAGCCGAGGGATTGTCTCCCCGGTTCGTAGCGAGTCGAATCGCGGCCTCACGCCTCGCGGGCTCAAGCGTCGCATCCGCCTGGAGCGACAAAATGAGATCGGCCGCGAAAGGGAGAGTTTGGGCGCGTTCGTCGACGATCCGGCGGGCAGTCGTGGTCAACCGGCGTTGGCGGTGGACGTCGTCGGAGGTTTGGACCGTTTCCCATAGCTGGATGACTCCGTTCTCTCCGCTCGAAGCGAGAGTGTTGCCGTCCGGACTTATTTTCACGCACCAGATACTGCTCTGTTGAGCGTCAAAGGTGAGCAGTTGATCCCCATTGCCGGTATCCCACACACTGATCACACCACGGTCGCCGGCACCAAACAATCGCCTGCCATCCGCACTGAACCCGACCGTGAGAATTCTCCCGCCCGATCCTTTCAACGCACGCAGTTCTCCCGTGGTCACATCCCAGATCACCGCACTGGCCGCGCCGGGCGAGTTAACGCCAACCGCCAATGACCTTCCGTCCGGACTGAAGGCGACACAGCGATAGGACGCCTTCGGTCCGCTGAAGGTTTTCACCAATTCGCCGGTCGCCGCGGCCCAAAGTTTGACCAGGCCGCTGGCTGTTCTTTCGCAGGTGGCTACGAACTTGCCATCCGGTGTGAACTGGGCGCCTTCGACGGCGGAAGCGTCGTCAGCAAACGTGCGCAATTCCGTTCCGGATGCCACGTCCCATAATTTCAGTTGTCCGCCGCTCCCACCCGAAATCACCCGCTTTCCGTCGGGACTGAAATTGACCCAATAGAGCCCGTCCGTGTGACCGCGCAGCGTTTTCGTCAGCGCGCCAGTGGCCGCATCCCACAGCCGCACGGTTCGATCCATGCCCCCCGACACGATCTGGGTGCCGTCTGGGCTGAACGCAGTCGCGGGTGTAGTGCCACGGTGCCCCTTGAGCGATAGAATTTCCTCTCCAGTGCTTAACGCCCAGACTCGAAGAGTGCCATCGAGGCTCGACGAAACGAGCCGTCGCCCGTCCGGGCTGAACGCCACTTCCCGCAAGGCCCCCGTATGACCGCGCAAGACCTGCGGGTCCGGACTTTGATCCGTGCTCCAAAATTTGATGACTCCGTTCGCATCCCCCGAGACGATGGTTCGCCCATCCGGTGCGAATTGCAGCGAAGAAATGTCACGGTCATGACCGAGCAGGACCGCCCGTTCTTCAAACGTTTCCGCATCCCACAGTTTGATCGCCGAACCCACGGACGCCGCCAACAGCTTGCCGTCAGCGCTGAAGCCAATCTCTTCGACGCTACCCTTCAATTCGCCAACGGTTTTCAGCTCCATCCCCGATGCTGCGTCATGAATTCGGAGCGAACCTCCTGCACCTCCCGAGGCAAACCGCCTGCCATCGGGGCTGAACCTGAGCGAATAGATCCAGCCGTGGGTATTCGTAACCACTTGTTCAGGGTTCGTCTTGCTGGTATCCCAAATTCGAATGACCCGATCGAGTCCTCCGGAGACAATGGCGCGGCCGTCAGGAGAAAACGCGACGACAGACCGCGAAGCGGTGCTCAACGTTCGGAGCAGCTTTCCCCCTGCGACCTCCCACTGGCTTAAGTTCCCGGAACGGGCAGTCCACAACGATTCTCCGTCGGGACTGAAATGCAGCAAGCCTGGCGACGACCTGACTTCGATCTCGCCGACCCTTTGCCGGCTCGCCACGTGCCAGATGTAGATACTGGTTTCGTTCGAGACGGCGATTAGCGCTCCGTCGGGGTTGTAGGCGGCCGGCATCGACCGTGATCTCGTTCCTACTGTTACTGCTTTCGGCGTAGAATTGTCCCAAACGATTCCTTTCGTTACGGCATCCCAAACCTTGAAACCGTAGAAAGAAGCACTCGTGGCAAAAAACTGGCGCCCGTCCGGGCTGAAATGTATCTCGGACACGCCTCGGTTGAAGGGCTGAAGAGAGGCGAGACTATGATCCGACCGATGATCCAGCCACCGCCATTCCCAGTTTCGAAATGGCGCTTCGCATTCCTGCAAGTAGGCGCGTGCTTCGCCGTCCAACTGCCGGAGCGCGCTGTCGGCCCTGAGCAATTGCACCTTGTAGACTTGGCTGCGAAATTTTTTGGCCTGCGCGTCGGCGCGCATTTTTTCCACGGTCGCGATGCGCGCGTGCTCAGTCGCACGCGTTTCATTTTGTTGTGCGAGCTGCGCGTTCTCCTGCGCCTGCCGTCGCGCGGCAAAGGCGATGAACATCGCCGCCACCGCCACCACGCGACGATTCCCAGCCCGCGCACCAGCCATTTCAAGCGTGCCGCAAAAGCAGTCTGTTCCTCGGCGCGGCGCCGTTCGGCTTCGGCGAGAGCGCGCGCTTGTTCGAGCTCGTGCTGGCGGGCGGCTTCCTTCGCGCGCACCTCTTCCTCGGCCGCCTCGGTGCTGGCCTGCAGGAACGCCATGGCGTCGTCGAAATGACCCTCGTATTGCTCCGCCCAGACGGCGTTCGGACGGCTCGCGTCCACCCACGCCCGCGCAATCGATAGCTCGGGGTCGCGGTAGAATCCGCTCTTGCCCAGCCGCCAGAGCGCCCCGCTTTCCGATAGACGGCGGAAAATCCCCACCGACTTCGCCTCGTCATCGACCCAGTCGCGCAGGCGCGTCCACACGCGCATCAGGCTCTCGTGCGACAAATCGATCACCGTCGTGTCCCGCAGCGGCACGTCGGACGGCGGCATGAGGAAGCTCACCTCGGGGTGACGGAAGGCGTCGATGATCGGCGTCAGTTCCGCGGGCTCCACGCCGAGCGTGCCGCAGAGCGTCTGCAGGCGGCGCGGACGCCGGATGCCGCGCTTCTCCGAGCCCTCGACGGTCAGCGCCTTGAACATCGCCGCGCCCAGCTCGCGCTGGCGGTCGGTGGCGAGCGCGGAAAAAACTTCGTCGGCGTGGAGCGAGAGTGCCTGCGACATCTTGCCGACCTGCGCGTAATCCTCGAGGTCGAGCGCCGGGGCGTCCGCACGGCCCTGCCACACCCGCCACGTGCGCATCAACGCGTGTTGCAGACACGGCAACTGATCCTGTTCCTCACCGAGATCATTCAGCAACCGCTGCAAGAGCCGCGGGGCGAGCTGGCCGCCGGCGACGCGGATCGGGCCCTCGATGGCGGCCTTGAACTGATCGCGGTTGAGGCCGGGGATGAGATACTCGCCGCGGTTCACCGCCTCGGCGAGTCCCTCGAAACGCGAACAGTCGCCGATGAAGTCCGAGCGCATCGTGGTCACGATGTAGATGGGCACCTCGGTCTGGGCGCTGGCCTCGCGCAGCATCGCGATGAAATCGTTGGCCACTTCGCTCTCGGTCTTGCCAGCCTCGTTGTAGCGGAAGATCTCCTCGAACTGGTCCACCACGAGGAGAAAATTGGTCTTGGCGGGAATCGCCGCCTGCCGCACGGCCTCGATCAGGCCGAATTGGCTGCGGCCCAGCGTGGCGAGGAGATGCGGCAGCGCGTCTTCCGCCTCGCGATCATACAAGCCGGCCTCGAGCAGCGCGGCCGCGAGGTGACGCAACGGATCGCCGCCCGGATGCATGACCGCGATCTCCCAATGCGCGCCGGCCTCGACCATGCCGCCGCCTTGGAGGCGCGAGAGGAGGCCGCAGCGCACGAGCGAGGACTTGCCCCGCCCGGAGGTGCCGACCACGGCGATGAAGCGGTTGCGCTGGAGCCGCGTGACGAGTTCGAGCGTCTGCTCCTCGCGGCCGAAGAAGAGGTAGTCCTCGTCACTGCGAAACGAACGCAGGCCGGGGAAGGGGTTCATGAGATCGGCTTTGGTTTTCATGCGCGTGACTCCTGACCGATTTTTTCGACACAGAGATCACGGGGGCCCCGACGACCAAGATCGGCAAAAACAGAGTTGGCAAAAAAAGGAAGACCTCGGGCCTTCGTTCCCCGCCTTGAGCTTATCCAAAGAATTTCGTGCCCGCCTGTTCCCCCTC
>SIBG01000012.1 GCA_009695305.1 Opitutus sp.
GTCCTTCTGTCGCCTGAACCGGCCGACTCCGTGTCCTCCGCTGGTTGGTCGCTTCCTGCGGCAAGCTCTTCGGCTCCTGTCCTCGGAAGCGACCAACCAGCTACCCGTCAACGCGGATGTCTATGTCCACTAAATCGAGGCAATCTCACTCCGTGTCGGTTTATCCGCATTTGTTCTGCCCGGATTTATCCGTGCGATCGGTGGTCACAAATTCCACGCGCATTCCTCTGGACCGCGACGGGGGCACTGGCGCATCGGAACGGATACCGCGGAGGACTCCCACCGGGCCGAGAAGACTGATGGCAGGGCGAACAACGGAACTCGACCCGAGCTGGGCCAGGCCTGCGAAGGAAGGCAGGCCTGAAAGTGACGCTTGACCGGGTGAATCTCCGACGGGTTGTCATTGCGAGGAACGCGAGAACGCGGCAGTCCCTCTGGCGCCCTCCCATGCACCTCACTCATCTCGCCTGCACACTCTGCGGTCAAACCCACGACGCTTTCGTCCCGCAAAATGTCTCCACTTGCTGCAGCAAGCCCCTCTTCGCGCACTACGATCTCGCCGCCGCCGCGCGCACCCTGACGAAGGACGCACTCCGCACCCGGGAGAAATCCCTGTGGCGCTATCGCGAAGTTCTGCCGGTGAAGAGCGAGTCTGACATCGTCACCCTCGGGGAAGGCTGGACGCCTCTCCTCCCGGCTCCGCGCCTCGGCGCGAAGCACGGACTCAAAAAACTTTTCATCAAGGACGAGGCCCAAAACCCGACCGCGAGTTTCAAGGCCCGCGGCATGACCACCGCGGTCTCGATGGCCAAACAGTTCGGCCTGACCAAACTCGCCGTGCCCTCCGCCGGCAACGCCGCCGGCGCCCTCGCCGCCTACGCCGCGCGCGCCGGCATGGAGGCGCACATCTTCATGCCACGCGATACGCCCCGCGCCAACATCATCGAGTGCGAGCAGATGGGCGCGCACGTCACGCTCATCAACGGCCTCATCACTGACTGCGGTGCCGAGGTCGCGAAACGTAAAGCCGGCGAAGGCTGGTTCGACGTCTCCACTCTGAAGGAACCCTACCGCGCCGAGGGCAAAAAAACCCTCGGCTATGAACTGGCCGAGCAACTCAACTGGACGCTCCCCGACACGATCCTCTATCCCACCGGAGGCGGCACCGGCCTGATCGGCATGTGGAAGGCTTTCGATGAAATGGAAAAACTCGGCTGGATCGGCAGCGCGCGCCCGAAGATGTTCACCGTCCAGGCCACCGGCTGCCAGCCGATCGTCCGCGCATTCAAGTCTGGAGAAAAATTCGCCGCCGAACACGTCGGAGCGCAGACCAAAGCGAGCGGCCTGCGCGTCCCAAAAGCCATCGGTGATTTCATCATGCTCGACGCCTTGCGTAAATCCGGCGGTGGCGCCATTGCCGTCCGCGACGAGGAAATGATTTCGTGCACGAAGGAAGTCGGCGCCGCCGAGGGTGTGTTCACCGCTCCCGAGGGGGCCGCGTGTTACGCGGCGATGAAGCAACTCCTCGCGGCGAACGTCGTCCACTCCGAGGAAACGGTCGTCCTCTTCAACACGAGCACCGGCCTCAAATATCTCGAGTGCTACGGTAGCGAATGACCAGAACCCGCCGCCTCGCGTTCGTTGCCATCGCCGCCGCGCTCGCCATCGCGGCTGGGCCATCAGCGGCGAAGCCCGACCGAGGCCTCGCGGCCCAGCACCCCGGCGATGCCGGGATCCGCCTCGATCCGGCGGTGCTATTCGCGGATGATTTTGAGTCAGGAAACTTGCAGCGATGGGACGAGCTGCGCGGTGCGCCGATCGTCGTGACCGACTCGCCTCACTCCGGCCGAGCGTGTGTGCAGATGGAAATGGTGCGCGGCCACGACACCGGCTGCGATGCGAAGAAATGGTTCATGCCCGGCGCCGACACCGTGCACGTGCGCTTCTACGTGAAATTTTCCGCCGGCTACCGCTACAGCCACCACTTCGTCTGGCTGCTGGCGAACCAGCGCCAGAACCAATGGTCGGCCTTCGGCAAGGCCGGCTCGAAGCCCAACGGTTCGGATTTTTTCAGTTCCGGCATGGAGCCGTGGTTTGACTGGGGCAAAAATCCTCCGCCCGGCGAAATCAACCTTTACACTTATTTCCCCGGAATGGAGCGCGATCCGAAAATGGAAAAATACTGGGGCAACGGCTTTTTTCCTCCCGGTCCCGGCAAGGGCAACGCCGCCAGCCCCCAGCGCGTCGTCCCCATGCTCGACCGCTGGCAATGCTGGGAATTCATGATTCAAGCGAACTCGGCGCCGAGCTTTGCCGACGGCAAGCAGGCGATGTGGCTCGACGGAAAACTCGTCGGCGAATTCACGGGCATCCTCTGGCGCAACGATCCGCAGCTCGCCGTGAACTGCCTATGGCTCGAGCACTATGGTTTCGATCCGGGCGACCCGACGAAGCGCTATTGGCCCGAGCGTCAGACAGCGTGGTTCGACGACGTCGTGGTCGCGCGAAGTTATATCGGACCGATGGCGACCAAGTAGCCGATCGCGTTTTCCCGCGTCAGAAAAGCATTCGACACCCGACCGACCGCAACGCCACCCACGCGATATGGAAAATCCTCTGCTGCGCCGTATCGCCTGTTTCGCTTTCTTCGTCGTCGCCGTTTGCGCCTCGCGCGCCGCCGACGGGCCCACGCGCCGCGTGTGGAAGGTCGACGGCGTCGCCCGCGAGGCGCTCGTCTACCGGCCGCCTTACGGATCCCGAGGGGAAGAAGCGCGGCTGGCAATCCGCCGCCGGCGCCGAGGCCGACCGCGATCTCAAGTTTTTCGACGCCATGCTCCCCAGTCTGCGTCAGGACTTTCGCGTCGACGACCACCGCATCTACTCGACCGGCCATTCCAACGGCGGTGGTTTCACCTACCTGCTCTGGGCTGAGCGGGGCGAACAGTTTGCTGCCTTCGCCCCCGCGGCCGCGATTGCGGCGCAATCGCTGCCCAAGTTGAAACCAAAACCCGTCTGGCACCTTGCCGGGAAAAATGACCCGCTCGTCAAATTCGCGTGGCAGCGGTATACGATCGAAGCGTTGCGCCGCCTCAATCGTTGCGGCCCCGCCCAGCCCGAAGAGCCGGGATGCGCAACTTATCCGTCGAAGCTTGGCGCCCCCGTCGTCACGTTCATTCGCTATGGGTCCGATACTCCGAAGCAAGCTTCGGAGTATCGGACCCATAGCGAGTGAAAAAAATCTCCGTCGAAAAGACTCAGCTCACCGTCGCCTTTAGTGAAAATGTCACCGTCAAAGGCCACCCGCGCCTCGCGCTGCGCCCCGGCGCCTTCGCCGATTACGCCAGCGGCAGCGGCAGCGACACCCTCGTCTTCACCGCGCCCGCTCACCCTGAGCCTCTCGAATGGGCCGCGAATGCCACCGCCACGAATCTCGATTTCAACGGCGGCGCGATCCTCGCCACCGAAGCCGCCGCCACGGTGCGGCTGGCCACCAACATCCTGCCTTGACGTAAACAGTCGTCAAAACATCCGGTTCAACGGACTTGCAGCGTGTCGCCCTCATAGGCGAGGCCGAGCGACGGAATAACGACGGCCTTGCGGACACCCTGTTTCCGCACCCAGCCGGCGACCCACGCGTCGTAGCCCGCCGCCTTCGCGACGGCGAGCGTCGCTTCGGCAGCCTCGGGCGTAACGAACGCGGCGAAGCCAATCCCCATGTTGAACGTCGCATACGCTTCGCGCGGGGTGATCGGGCCGGCCTCCATCAGGAACTGAAAAAGCGGGGGCGCAGGGCGGGGCGCGGTGATCTCGTAGACGAACGGCTCGTCCAGTCGCATGAGCTTGCGCCAACCATGGCCGGTGACGTGCGCCACATAGTTGAGCTTGAGGCCCGACTGCTGGCACTGACTCACAAAATCCACATAAATGACCGACGGCGCGAGCAGCGCCTCACCGTAGTTGCGCGGGTCGCCGTGGCCGATTGGCGTGCGATAGCCCTGGGGCAGTTGACCGGCGATGAGCCGGCAAAGGCTGAGGCCGTTGGTCTGCACGCCGGAACTCGCGAGAAAAATAATCGCATCGCCCTCCCGCACATCCCCGGTGATGCGGAGTTCCTTGGGCGCAATCTTGCCGATGGCCGAGCCAGCGAGCACAATGGCTGACGGCTCAATCATGCCGCGCAAGGTGGGCGTCTCGCCGCCGCCCCAGACCGCGCCCGCGATGCGGCAACCCTCGGCCCAGCCGGTGACCAGCGCCTCCATCCGCACGGCATCCGTAAACCAGTTGGAATCGCCGACCGCGGCGTGCATCGCCACGGAGATCGGCCGCGCCCCGCACGTGATGAGGTCGTTGACAATCGTCGCCACGGTATCGACCGCGATCTCGCGATAAAAACATTTCCCCGTCGTCGCGTAAACCGCATCGGCCACGAGGCTCTTCGTGCCCAGCCCCTCCTCCACGTGCGCCAGAAAATGATCCGCGGCCTCAATCAAGTAGGCGCTCTCGCCGCGCGTTGTCGCCGGTTCCGCGTAGCCATGCGCCGCGAGCTGATCCGCGGTCGCGTGCGCCGCTTTCTGACACGCGCGCTTGAACGCATCGAGCTGATCGTAACGAACGCCGGAGGATTCGTAGCTCAGAGACATGGCCAACGGGCGATCCGCGCTGGCCCATTTCGGAGCAAAGCCGGGATGTGAGTTTTCGGTTGCAGGATCAACATTCGGCATTGGGCCATCGTCCTTCGGCAATTTCAATAGCTTCGCCCCTCATTTTTCTCGTAATAGTTCACGAACGCCTGATTCACCACGCGGTAGCCGCCGGGCGTGGGATATTTTCCCGTGAAATACCAATCCCCGGTGTGGCCGGGCACGGCGGCGTGAAGGCTTTCGATCTTCTGGAAAATAATTTCGATCTCGCCCTTCCATTCGATGCCCTTGGGCCGCACGCGCTCGACGATCTTCGCGGAAATCTCCTCGGGCGTAAACGGCTCGTAGATTTTCCGGACGTGGTTGACCGGACCGCCCCGCGCAACTTCTTCGCAGCACAGTCGGAAAACCTCCTCGAGCAATTCGCCGCGGCCGCTCTCCAGCAGCAAATTCGCCGCCGCATCGAACGCGATGAACTTACCCAGCTCCGACATGTCGATGCCGTAGCAGTCGGGATAGCGGATTTGGGGCGCCGTCGAGACAATGATGATTTTTTTCGGATTCAACCGCGCGAGGATGCGCAGGATGGATTTGCGCAACGTGGTGCCGCGCACGATCGAGTCGTCTACGCACACGAGGTTGTCGCCGGGCTTCACCACCCCGTAGGTGATGTCGTAGACGTGGCTCACGAGCTGATTGCGGAGGTTTTCCTGTCCAATGAACGTGCGGAGCTTGATGTCCTTGCTCACGACTTTTTCGCCCCGCGGCCAGTTGCGGAGAATCAGGTCGTCGAGCAGCGCCTCCGTGAGCTGACCCTTGGCGCTGGCCTGAAGAATCGCCGCCTTAACCTCGTCGCGCCGGCGCGTGCGGAGCGTGGACATCAGGCCGTAGTAGGCGACCTCGGCGGTGTTGGGAATAAAACTGAAAACCGTGTTCGCCCAGTCGTGGCCGATGGACTTGATCACCTGATCCGCGAGCCCGCCGCCGAGCGCCTGGCGCTCCCGGTAGATCTCAACATCGTTGCCGCGCGAAAAATAGATCCGCTCAAATGAGCACGAGGTGCGCGGCAGTGGCGCGGTAAAAGCCTGCGACGCCAGGGTGCCGTGGCGCTTGATCACGACGACGTGGCCGGGCTCGACCTCCTGCACGTCCTCGACCGCGAGATCGAACACCGTCATGAGCGGCGCCCGCTCGGAGGCAAACGCGATGACTTCGTCGTTCTGGAAATAAAACGCGGGCCGGATGCCCGACGGATCGCGTGCGACAAAAGCGTCGCCGTTGCCAATCATGCCGCAAAGCACGTAGCCCCCGTCCCATTTCTGCGCGGCCCGCGTGATTACGCGCGTGACGTTGAGGTCCTCACTGATCCGTTGCGAGAGCTCGGCGCCCGCGAGGTCACGTTTGCGGAGAAAGCGGTAGATGTCCTCGTGCTCCTCATCGAGGAAGAAGCCGATCTTCTCGAGAATCGCCTGCGTGTCCGTCGCGTAGATCGGGTGCTGGCCCATCGCCGTGAGCGACTCGTTCAGCTCGGCGGTGTTGGTCAGGTTGAAGTTCCCGCAGAGGGCGAGATTGCGCGTCGGCCACGGGCTCCGGCGGAAATACGGATGGCACGAGCTGATATTGTAGCCACCGCTGGTGCCGTAGCGCAAATGACCCATGAGCAGCTCGCCCCCGAAATCGAAATGCCGCTTCACCGTGTCGGCGAATTCGGGATGCACCAGACCCGCATCGACCTTCTCGTTGTATTGCGCGAGCAGGGTCTTGAAAATCTTGTCGAGCGGATTTGATTTCACCGAACGCTCCCGGGTCATGAAAGACTCGCCCGGGGCCGGGTCGATCTTCACGCACGCCACGCCCGCGCCATCCTGACCGCGGTTGTGCTGCTTCTCCATCAGCAGAAAAAGTTTGGTGAAGCCCCACAGTGGCGTGCCGTATTTTTCCTGATAGTAGGAAAGCGGCTTCAGCAGTCGCACGAACGCGATGCCACATTCGTGATTGATCCGGTCGCTCATGCGTCCAGTCCTCCGGGGAGGTCGTGGGGTGGCGTTGGCTTGGGTTGGATCGTCACAAGGGAAGGAAACCGCTCATCTCGAAGAGCCGCTGCGAATGGTCAACGGCTTTCTCCGGGCGGTGCGTCTTAAGCAAGCGGCGAATCGCTTTCGCGCCCCTTGACCGCATCCCGGATGTTCAGAAACATTCCGCTCCCGACCATGTTGCTCCTGCGCGGCTCACCTGCCCTCTCTCCCTTCCGGCTCCAAAAACTTCTCGACGGCCTCATCGCTTCCGGCCTTCCCGCCCGGGCCGTCAGCGCGGAATTCGTCCATGTGGTTGACTTGGTCAACCACCCTGAGCCGGCCGAACGGATCAACCGAGATCGTGACCTGTCGCCCGGCGAGAGCCGCGTCCTTCGGCAACTCCTCACTTACGGCCCCAGCCGCGCCGCCGCCACGGTCACGGGGCTCGTCCAAATCGTCGCACCACGCCCCGGCACGATTTCGCCGTGGTCGTCGAAGGCCACCGACATCGCCCACCTCTGCGGCCTCGCGGCCGTGCAGCGCGTTGAGCGCGTCATCGCCTACACCATCGACCTCGGCGAGACCGTAATTCCCTTCCCCCTCACAAAACTCAGCTCCGCGCAGCTCTCCACTTTGCGGGCCAGGCTTCACGACCGGATGACGCAAGTCGTCTTTGGTGACCTGGCCGCCTGCGAACGGCTCTTCCGCCACGAAACGCCCCGCCCGATGAACCGCGTGCCGATCCTCGCGGCCGGCCGCGCCGCGCTCGTCGCCGCCAACCAGTCCCTCGGCCTCGCGCTCGCCGAGGATGAAATCGACTACCTCCTGAAAAATTTCCAGGCGCTCGGCCGCGATCCAAACGACATCGAGCTGATGATGTTCGCGCAGGCCAATTCCGAACATTGCCGCCACAAGATCTTCAACGCCACTTGGGAGATCGACGGCGCCAAGCGCGAGCACTCGCTGTTCCAGATGATCAAGCACACCTATACGCTGCACAGCGAAGGCATCCTCTCCGCCTACAAGGACAACGCCGCCGTCCTCGCCGGCACCCGCGGCGGCCGCTTCTACGTCGATCCCCGCACCAATGAATACGCCGCGCACGACGAGGATATCCACCTCCTCTGTAAAGTGGAGACCCACAACCACCCCACCGCCATCTCGCCGTTCCCCGGCGCGGCCACCGGCTCCGGCGGCGAGATTCGCGACGAGGGCGCCACCGGTCGCGGCGCCAAGCCGAAGGCCGGCCTCACGGGTTTCACGGTCTCAAATTTGAAAATTCCCGGCGCGATCCAGCCCTGGGAGAAAGAAAACGGCAAACCCGGCCGCATCGTCTCCGCGCTCGATATCATGATCGAGGGCCCGCTCGGCGGCGCCGCGTTCAACAACGAGTTCGGCCGCCCCAACATCAACGGCTACTTCCGCACCTTCGAAGCCGAGGTCCCGAACGCCCGCGGCACCGAGCTCCGCGGCTACCACAAGCCCATCATGCTCGCCGGCGGCCTCGGCAACATCCGCGCTGACCACGTCCAGAAAGGCGCGATCAACCCCGGCGACCAATTGATCGTTCTCGGCGGACCCGCGATGTTGATTGGCCTCGGCGGCGGCGCCGCCAGCTCCATGGGCAGCGGCTCCGGCAACGAGGATCTCGATTTCGCCAGTGTGCAGCGCGACAACGCCGAAATGGAACGCCGCTGCCAGGAGGTCATCGACCGCTGCTGGGCCCTCGGCGACGACAACCCCATCTCGTTTATTCACGACGTCGGCGCCGGCGGCGTTTCCAACGCCCTCCCCGAACTCGTCAACGACGCCGGCCGCGGTGGCCGCTTCAATCTCCGCGCCATCCCCAACGACGAACCCGGCCTGAGTCCGCTTGAAATCTGGTGTAACGAAGCGCAAGAGCGCTACGTCCTCGCCGTCCCCGCCGCCCGCCTCGCCGTGTTTCAAAAACTCTGCGCCCGCGAACGCTGCCCCTTCGCCGTCGTCGGCGAGGCCACCGAGAAAAAGCAACTCGTCCTCGAAGATTCCCATTTCAACAACACGCCCATCGACCTCCCGCTCGAGGTGCTGCTCGGCAAACCGCCGCGCATGCATCGGCAGGACACCACCCTCGTCCGCCCGCAAAAGCGGCTCGAACTCGGCAGCCTCACGCTCCTCGAAGCGACGAAGCGCGTCCTCTCCCACCCCACCGTTGCCGACAAAACCTTCCTCATTTCGATTGGCGACCGCACGCTCGGCGGACTCATCTGTCGCGACCAGATGGTCGGCCCATGGCAGGTCCCGGTCGCCGACTGCGCCGTCACGGCCGCGAGTTTCGATGGCTACACCGGCGAAGCCATGGCGATGGGTGAGCGCACGCCCGTCGCCGTCAACCACGCCGCCGCCTCCGCCCGCCTCGCCGTCGGCGAAGCTCTCACCAACCTCGCCGCCGCGCAAATCGGCGATCTCGGCAAAGTAAATCTCTCCGCCAACTGGATGGCCGCGCCGGCCCTCCCCGGCGAGGGCGCCGACCTCTACGCCGCCGTGCAAGCCGTCGGCCTGGAACTCTGTCCGGCCCTCGGCATTACCATCCCCGTCGGCAAGGATTCGATGAGCATGAGCACCGCGTGGAAAGACGCGGACACCGGCCAGCCGAAACGCATCACCGCGCCCACGTCGCTCATCATCTCCGCCTTTGCGCCCGTCGCCGACATCCGCCTCTCGCTCACACCGCAGCTCCGATACGATCCGCGGAATTTGGTCACGGAGGGCACGGAGCATGACACAGAGAGCACAGAGTCAAAACCGCCGGGGTCTCTCTCTGTGACCCCGGATCGGGCCTCTGTGATCTCTGTGGCAAAAAATCCGGAGGCTTCACCCTTGGGCGAAACCGTCCTCCTCCTCATCGACCTCGGCCGCGGCCAGAACCGGCTTGGCGGCTCGATCCTCGCGCAAGTCGTCTCCCAGATGGGCGAAGCCACGCCCGACGTCGACGATCCCGTCGACCTGAAGAATTTTTGGAACGCGATCCAGCAACTCGGGCGCGAGAAAAAAATCCTCGCCTATCACGACCGCTCGGACGGCGGCCTGCTCGCCACCGTCGTGGAGATGGCCTTCGCCGGCCACGTCGGCGTCGACCTCGAAATCCCCGCCGGCCACAACGCCTTCGCCGCCCTTTTCAGCGAAGAACTCGGCGCCGTCATCCAAGTCCGGAGCGAAGACCTCGACGACGTTTACCTCCTCCTGCGCCAGCATGGCTTCAAGACCTGCACGACGCGCATCGGCACCCTCAACCGTCACTATGCCCTGCGCGTGAAGCGGGCCAACGCTACGCTCCTCAACGAGAGCCTCACCACCCTCCGCGCCCTCTGGTCCGACGTCACCCGCCGCATCGCCGCCTTGCGCGACAACCCGGCGAGCGCCGAGTCCGAACACCAAGGCCGGCTCGACCAATCCGATCCCGGCCTCACCCCGAAGCTCACCTTCGATCTCGGCCCAGCCTTCGCGTTGGAAAAAATCCGCCCCCCCATCGCCATCTTGCGCGAGCAGGGCGTGAACGGCGAGGTCGAGATGGCCGCGGCATTCACGCGCGCCGGGTTCAAGGCCATCGACGTCCACATGACCGACATCCTCAGCGGTCGCGTGTCGCTCGAGGATTTCCGCGGCCTCGCCGCGTGCGGCGGCTTCAGCTACGGCGATGTGCTCGGCGCCGGTGAAGGCTGGGCGAAAAGCATCTTGTTCAACGACCGCGCGCGCGCTGAGTTCGCCGCCTTCTTTGCGCGAGAAGACACCTTCGCGCTCGGCGTGTGCAACGGCTGCCAGATGATGAGCAACCTCCACTCGATCATTCCCGGCTCCGATCACTGGCCGCGCTTCGTGCAAAACCAGAGCGAGCGTTACGAAAGTCGGTTTGTCTCGGTGAAGATTGAAAACAGTCCGAGCCTCCTCTTCGCCGGCATGGCCGGCTCCGTCATCCCCATCGCTACCGCCCATGGGGAAGGCTTCGCGGAGTTCACCGACGCGGCCGCCGCGAAGCGTTGCAGCGATTCCGGCCTCGTCGCCGCGCGCTTCGTCAATAATCGCCACGAAGTCACCGAGCAATATCCGCTGAACCCCAATGGCTCTCCGCTCGGCATGACCGCCCTGACCACGATCACCGGTCGCGTGACCATCATGATGCCGCACCCTGAGCGCGTGCACCGCAGCACCTGCATGAGCTGGGCCCCGGCCGACTGGCCGGAAGATTCTCCGTGGATGAAGCTCTTCCGCAACGCCCGCGCTTGGGTCGGGTAGCCATCACCATTCAGGCGCATCGCCGCCGCCAACGCCCGTTCCCGTTTGACCACGACCGATTCGACGGCAACTTCCTCCCTCACCCCGTCGCCCCCAACCCCCAACCCTCGGAGAAAATATGGAACGCAAGACCGCCCAGGAATTCGATCAGGAGCTGCTTTACCTCTACGACTATTATGTGCACGGCCAGATCGACCGCCGGACATTTTTAGAACGCGCCGCCAAGTTTGCCGTCGGCGGACTGACGGCCCTCGCGCTCTTGGAAATGCTCAACCCACATTACGCGTTTGCGGCGGAGGTGCCGAAGGACGATCAGCGCGTCAAGTCCGACTACGTGAAATATCCTTCGCCCGAGGGCAGCGGTGAAATGCGCGGACTGTTCGCGAAACCGGCCAAGGCCACCGGCAAGCTGCCGGGAGTCATCGTCGTGCACGAAAACCGTGGACTGAATCCTTACATTGAGGACGTGGCCCGCCGCGTGGCGCTCGCCGGCTTCGTGGCATTCGCACCGGACGCGCTTTATCCGCTCGGTGGTTATCCCGGCACCGACGACGAGGGGCGCACCATGCAGTCCAAACTGGACGGCAAGAAAATCACCGAGGATTTCGTGGCCGCGACGAATTTCCTGCACGGTTATGCCGACTGCAACGGCGCGATCGGCGTGACGGGATTCTGTTTCGGCGGCGGCATCGCCAACACCCTCGCATGGCGCCTGCCCAATATCGTCAAGGCGTCCGCGCCCTACTACGGCGGTCAGCCGTCCGCGGAAAATACCGCGAAGATCAAGGCGACGATGCTCATCCACTACGGCGAGCTCGACACCCGCATCAACGCCGGCTGGCCCGCCTACGAGGCGGCCCTGAAAGCCGCGCACGTCGAATATGAAGCGTTTATCTACCCCGGCGTGAATCACGGCTTCCACAATGACACCACGCCCCGCTACGACAAAGCGGCCGCCGAGTTGTCGTGGACGCGCACGATCGCGCTCTTCAAGCGCAAACTCGTCTGAGTCGCCCGAAGCATTAGGCGGCGTCTGGCCGCGGGCTCCGCTTATCGTCCTCCCAGTCGAAGGCCGCAGTCGCGGTCGGCGATCACGCCCGCCGCATGGCCTTCCAGTTGTCGAGGCAGCGCTGCGCCGTTTCGATTTCCGGAAACCGGCTGCCTTCCTGTTCCAGCAGGTAAAACTCCACTCCACCGGCCGATTCGGCCGCCGCCAGGATTTCCTTCCACGGCGCAACCCCTTCGCCGAAAAGCACCCGGTAGGCTTTCTCATCGGCGCGGGCACCGGGCGTCCAATCCTTGAGGTGGACACTTTTGATCCGTCCGGGATTGGCCTTGATCCACGCGACCGGGTCCGCCCCGGCTTCCACGCACGTGCCGACGTCGAACTGCAGCACGAACTCCTGCGGCGTGTTCGCCGCGATGACGTCCATGATGCGCCCACCCCCATCCAGCGGCGCCCATTCCACGCGATGGTTGTGGAAACCGGCGGACAATCCGTGCGGCGCCAACTGCTCCACCGCGGTCGTGAGTTGGCCACACAGTTTTTTCCAGCCCTCGAGGCCTTTCGCGCTCGGCGGCGCACTGGCGAGAATGAGATGCCGCGCGCCGAGAATCTGATTAAGCTCGATGGCCTTCGCCATGGTTTCGCCGGGCGTGAAGGAACCGAAGCCGTTGTGGGTCGAATAACACCGGAGACCGAGGTCCTCCATCAGTGTGCGGACGCCTTTCGCAAACGGGAGGGTCCAGGAAGAATAGGGCGAATAGAACTCGACGACCTCGTAGCCACACTTCGCGACCGCGCGAAGCGTGTCCGGGAGATTGCGCATGAGCTCGGTGCGGACCGAATAGAGTTCGAGCCCGATGGGATATTTTTTCGCGACCAGCGCCGGCGCGGCGGCGTCAACCGCGGGCGCGGCGAACGCCGGGCGACTGACGGACTGCGCGACCAGCGCGGCGGGAACCACCGCGGACAGGGCGAGAAAGTTTCGGCGCGAGAGGGGTTTCCCCGGGATTTTTTGGCGAGGCATGATTTCAGTCACTACCGCTTCGCCGGAACGGGAACAAGAAACAAAGCGCGGCGAACCGACGCCCGCGACCCCTGCCCTCGGAATCGTTGCATTCCGGCGGCGCGGGACTCATGAGTGAATCATCGGTCACGACGCCATTTCATTTTCCGCCCATGCGCCCCAAAATTCTTACCGTGGATGATTCCAAAAAGGTGCGGATCATCGCCCAAAAGGCGCTCAGCAGCTTTGACTGCGACGTGAGTGAAGCCGCCAACGGCTACAACGCCCTCTTCGCCATGGAGCGGAGCCTGCCCGATCTGATTCTGCTCGATGTCTGCATGCCCATCATGAACGGCCTGGAGCTGCTCACGTTGCTCAAGTCGAAACCAGCGCTCAAGCGGATCCCGGTCATCATGCTCACATCGCCCGGCGACCACGAGGTCAGCCAGGAACTCACCGCCCTCGGCATCAACGGCACGGTAATGAAACCTTTTACCGCGACCGCCCTCGTCGAAAAAATCCGCAGCATCCTCGACCTGACACCACTCAAACCCGCCGCACCGGGCCAGAGCTGACCACACCACGGCGTGCTCCGACTAAAGGCCCGCGGCTCTCTTTGCCTTCAGGTATTCAAGAAAATCCGCGCCCTCCTGGGGCGTCGCAAAATAGGGCGCCGTGGCCTGGTCGTTGGGTGGATCCTTTCCGTGGTGGGTTACGCGATAGGCCTCGATCGCGCGATCAGCCGCCGACCAGATTTGTCGACCAAGTTCTTGGGCGTGCTGTTCGGCCGGGCTCAGCTCTGGTCGCGTTGAGTTGCCGCTCGCCGGATCGTAGGTGACCGACAAGCCTCCCGGCGTGGTGATGGTCATCGGCTGTTTGGGATCCATGGAGAGCGCGGAATAGTCTTCGCCGCCGACGGTGCGCACGGTCCTGACGTAAGCCATGGCACCGACGATTTCGTGGATGGATGAGGGGGGGCGTCCATTTTCGAGGATGAACTGGTCGCGCGCCGCAGCGAGCTGGCGCAGGTTGTTCAGCATCGACTGCTGTTGCTGGCCAATGGAAACGCCGAGCGTGGCCGTTTTCGGTAGAGCCACGGGCGGTGGCCGCGCCGCGCGTTGCGCTGTCAACTGGGCGTTGGCGGCATCGAGCAGATCGACATCCGCCTTCAGCCGGTCGATCTCGGCTTTCAGCGAAACGTTGGCGTCACGCAGCGACGCGATGGCCTGCGACTGGCGGGGAGTTTCGAGCGGGGGCGGCGGGGGCAAATCGAGGCTCTGCGTGAGCCCGACGTAGGCTCCGGCTCCGAAGAAAACGAGCGCGCTGAGCGCGGCAGTGGTGATGATTTTCAGTTTCATGATCGAGGTGAGGGTGACGAGCAGCCCGGCGCTGGCGCCAGCGGTCGCGAGAGACTGCGTCGCGAGCACCGCGGCGAGGCCGGCGGGCGCGGACATGACCGGCTGGCTCGAGACGATCGCACCCAGCGCGGCCGCGGTCGACGTGATGCCGCGACGCGCCAGCGCGGCGCGGAGTTTGTCGAGGGCGCGATCGGTCCGCATGCGGGCGGCGTCTTCCGAGACGTGCAGCGCCGCGCCGATCTCGGCGAAGGCCCGCTGTTCCAGAAAACGCAGCACCACCGCCGCGCGGTCCGCCTCCGGCAGCTCGTCGATCGCGGCGTCGATCACCGGCCGCAGTCGGTCCCAGTCGGGGCTGGCGTCTCCGGCGGCGATGGCGGGTTCGAGCGCGAGCGCCTGAAGCTCGCGGGCTTGGCGGCGCTGTTCGGAAATCATGAGGTTGAGGGCGGCGTTGCGCGTCGCGGTATGAAGCCACGCGCCAAGCACGGCGTGGTGGGAGAGTTTTCGCGCCTCGCGAGCCAGCGCCGTAAAGACCTGCTGCGCGACATCCGCCGCCCGGTGGGTGTCGCCACCGGTGCGCCGCAGCGCGGCGCCGTAAACGAGATCGACGTGGCGGCGCACCAACTCGGTGAAGGTGGACTCGGAGCCTTCTTCGGCATAGCGTCGGAGCAGCGTGGCATCATCATTCATGTGGGTTACCTCCTAAACAGCGCCGGAAACAAAACCGAACAAAGAATCGCGCGTGCGGCCAACCCGCTCGACGCGGACCAACTTGGGAGTGGCCGACCGCCTCGCGGCACAGGACAAGCGGCTCGCACCCCATCGGGCGCCGCTACAAGCCCGAGATTTCCCAACCCTTCCGGTAGGATCGGCGGACAAAGGCATTCGCCGCCTTCACGTTGGTGAACTCGAGCTTGGCGCTATTCCATTCAAGCGTGGTCTGCGGAAAACGCACGGCGACACTGCCCAGCAGCACCGCCTCGGTGAGCGGACCGGAATAGTCGAAAGACGCGGATGGTTTGCCGGGGCCGCCGACGCACGCCTCGGCCCAATCGGTCCAGTGATGCGTGCCCTGAACGGACGGCATCGGGTAATCGCGAAATTTCTCCAGCGGAAACAGCTTGGGCGTCGCGATGTGCGGGACGTGCAACACCCCCTCGGTGCCGATCAGGATAGATCCTTCGTTGAGCGGATCTTTGGGTTTTTTCGCGGAGTCGGATTTTTGCTCCACGGGCTTGGGCGTCGCGACGAGCGCTTGAATTTCCGCGGGCGGCCGGTTGTCGCCATCATACCACGTCACCGCAATCGTCGGTCCCGCCGTGAATCGGGTGCCGGGAAAAACATAGCGGATGTTGGCGTTGATGGCCCAATTCCATTGGTCAGGCGCGGGGCCCTCGGACCGGAGTGAAATCGGCGCCGTCAGCGCCAGCGACTCGAACACCGGGTCGAAAATATGGCAGCCCATGTCGCCGAACGTTCCCGTGCCGAAGTCGAGCCGGCGGCGCCAGTTCGCGGGATGATAAAATTCCGCGCCGGCATAGGGCCGCTCGGCGCAACCTCCCAGCCACATTTCCCAATTGAAGCCCGCTGGCACGGCGGCGGAGGTCGTTGGCGGAGCGCCGGCACCGCCCCATTTCTTGCTGCTCCACGTGTGGACTTCCCGGACCTTGCCGATGGCACCGGCCTGCACGAGGGCGACCGCCTGACGATAAACTTTCTCCGAGTGAATCTGGATGCCCATCTGCGTGATGAGCTTTTTTTCGCGGGCAAACCGCGTGAGCACGCGCGTCTCGTAGAGGTCATGCGCGAGCGGCTTTTGGCAATAGACGTGTTTGCCGAGCTGCATCGCCGACAGGGCAATCGGCGCATGCATGTGATCGGGCGTCGACACGTTAACGGAGTCGAGATTCCTGCCCTCCCGGTCAAGGAGCTCACGCCAGTCCTGATAGACTTTCACGTTGGGAAAAGCGGATTTCACCTCCTCCAGCCGGTTCAGATCCACCTCGGCCACGGCCACGAGCTTGACGAAAGGATTGCTGCACAGCGCCTGGATGTCATTCCACGCCATGCCCGCAGCGCCGAAACTGGCGTGGCGCAGCACGGCGCTCGGCGGGACGGCCAGCAGGTTGCGGGTGATGAACGGCGCGGTGAGCGCGGCGGCGCCGAGGGTCTTGACGAACTGGCGGCGGGTAGGGGCGACCGGGGATTTCATCGGAGGGGATAAGAGGTGAGGGAAGAAACGAAGCCGGTAAAGATGTGCGGGCAGTCCGACTCAGTAGCAATCCGGAACCCACCGGGCGACCGGAGGCTGAGGCCGGACCCTCATGCCAATTTTCCTGGGCCCAATCTTCAGGCTGGCCCGCGAGCGCGCCGTCCGCACACACTGGGGCCACTAGGTTAGCCGGCGTCCACTCCGTGGCGCCCCACTCCGCCCTCCCACCCCTAATCAGATTCCATGAGTTCTCCCGCTCCCTCGCCCAAAGGCCGCCTCTTCTTCATGATGGTGCTTGAATTTTTCATCTGGGGCGCATGGCTCCCGCTGATCTTCGGCTATCTCCCCAGCCTCGGGTTCTCCGCAACTGAACCGCCGAAGATCTTGGCAGGACTGGCTTCGATTCTGCCGAGTTGGCTGCGGATCTTGTTTTCCGAACAGGCATTAATCCTCAACGCCTTTCCCGTCGCCTCGATCGTCGGCATGTTTTTCAGCAACCAGTGGGCCGACCGAAAATTCGCCCCGGAAAAATTTCTCGCCTTCTCCCATCTCATCGGCGGCCTCGCGATTCTCGGCTGCGGATTCACCAAGGAATTTCTGCCGTTCTTCCTGCTGATGCTTGTCCACTGCCTGCTCTACGTGCCGACGATCTCCATCACGAACTCGATCGCGTTCGCCAACATGAAGAACCCCGAGAAGGAATTCGGCATCGTCCGCATGGGCGGCACCGTCGGCTGGATCCTCGCGGCGTGGCCCTTCACCTTCATCTTCGTCAACTGGGCCGCCGTCGACGCCGCCCATCCCGTCGGTCTTGTCGACTGGCTGGGCAAAGCCCTGGCGAACCCGCTCACGGGCGATGCCGCGAAAGCCGCGACCAAGTGGACTTTCATCGTGGCCGGCCTCGCCTCCCTCGCGCTCGCCGCCTTCAGCCTCGCGCTCCCCCGCACCGAGAAGAAAGCCGCCACCACCGGCACCGTCGAGAAACTCGCGTGGCTCGAAGCCCTGAAACTCCTCAAGCATCCCTTCATCCTCGTGCTGTGGCTGGTTACGCTCGTCGATTCCTTCGTCCACAACTGCTACTTCAACTGGACCGGCGTCTTCCTCGGCACGGCCAAGGAAGCGGGCGGCGTGGGCATCGCCTCCAACTGGATCACGCCCGTGATGAGCATCGGCCAGATCGCCGAAATCCTCACGATGTTCGTCCTCGGCGCGACGTTGAAGAAGTTCGGTTGGCGCACCACGATGATCGTCGGCGTCCTCGGCCACGCGGCGCGCTTCGCCGTTTACGCCTTTTACCCCCAGAGCGCCGCCATGATCATCGTCATTCAGGTGCTCCACGGCATCTGCTACGCTTTCTTCTTCGCGACGGTCTACATCTTTGTGGATGCCTACTGCCCGAAGGACATCCGCACGAGCGCCCAGGGGCTCTTCAATCTCCAGATCCTCGGGGTCGGCGCCCTCCTCGCCAACTCGATCTGCCCGTTCCTGATTCAAAAGGTCTACACGACGGGCGCGCTCATCAACTTCCATGGTTTGTTCATGGTGCCACTTGCCACCGCCTCCGTCGCCGCCATCGGCCTCGCACTCTTCTTTCGTCCGCCCACCTCCGGCCCCGGCGAAATCGCGGCTGCTGGCTCCGCCCCCCACTAAGTTTCCTCTGCGCCTTTCGCCATGCCCGCCAAACTTCGCATCCTCGTCGTCGGCTGCGGCCACATGGGCACCTCCCACGCCCGCGCCTATCAGCAGATGCCAGACGATTTTGAAATCGTCGGTCTGGTCGCCCGCGGCGCCGGCTCGCGGCAAAAACTGAACACCGAGTTCGGCGGCCACTGCGCCGAGTTCGCCGATTACGCTGACGCGCTCGCCCGCACCAAACCCGACGCCGTGTGTATCAGCACCTATGCCGAGACGCACGCCGACTACGCCGTCGCCGCGATGGAGGCCGGCGCCCACGTGTTTCTCGAAAAACCTGTCGCGGATAACATCGCCGACTGCGAACGCGTCCTCGCCACCGCGAAACGCCTCAATCGCAAACTCATCGTCGGCTATATTCTGCACGTCCACCCGTCGTGGCAGAAATTTACCGAGCTCGCCCGCACGCTTGGGAAACCGCTCGTCATGCGGATGAACCTCAACCAGCAAAGCTCCGGCGCGAATTGGGAGACGCATAAGAATCTCCTCCGCTCCACCTCGCCCATCGTCGACTGCGGCGTCCACTACGTCGACGTGATGTGCCGCATGACCGGCTCGCGCCCGATCAGCGTCAATGGCATCGGGGCCCGCCTCTCCGACGAAGTCGTCCCCGGCCAGATCAACTACGGCCACCTCCAGGTGACCTTCGCCGACGGCTCTGTCGGCTGGTATGAAGCCGGCTGGGGCCCGATGATGAGTGAGACCGCCTTCTTCGTAAAAGACGTGATCGGCCCGAAAGGTTGCGTGAGCATCGTGGCCAAGACCGCCGCTGCCGCCGGCAAATCCGCCGATGTGGATTCGCACAGCAAAACCGAATCGTTACTGCTCCATCACGCGACCCGCAACGCCGACGGCACCTTTGACCGCACCGATGAAATCATCGACGTCACCGACGAGCCGAGCCACGACGAGCTCTGCCGGCGCGAACAGGAGGTCTTCCTCCGCGCCATCCGCGAGAACACGGATCTCACGGCCCACTGGCAAAGCGCCGTCGACAGCCTCCGCATCGTCCTCGCCGCCGACCGGTCCTTCCGCGAGGGACGGACGGTGAAACTCTAGCCGCCGACCTGCTTTCGTCCGCCGCACGCTGCGCCGCGTTCGTCCGATGCTGACCGCGACGACGTCCCCCGCGCCCGCGCTGGCGGCGATGGCTCAGATGGTATCGGAAACTTTTTCGACGGCGACGCCGGCCGCGCACAGCGGACATTCCGCCGGCGTCCAGCAGCCGAAGGGCAGTTGCGCGATACCTTCGAGCGCAAGGTGGTGCGCGTTGGCGAAACGCGCCGCGGCCTCGCCGAACACGAACAGCGCCCCGAGCGCGACCGGCCGCGCTCCGCAGGCCACGAGGTCTGCATAGGTGCCACGCGCCGCGGAGCCCGCGCTCACGGCGTCATCCACGATCGCAACCGTGCGGCCGCGCACGGCTTCGCGGCGCAGCGCCGGGATGAGATACTTGACCGGAAAGAGCCCGGTGGCGTCGGTCGGCACCAAGCGCTCCGTGAAAAAATATTCGAGGTCCAGCTCGGCGGAAATCATCTCCGCCAGCTTCGCCCCGCCCGTCCGGGGCCCGCAGACGGCCTCGACGTGATGCGCGGCGAGACGCTTCGCCAGTTCCGCCACGAATGGCCGCAGTTGCTCGGGCCGCGCGAAAAGCGAATCGAGTTCGAACCACCGCTCGCTATGCAAGCCGGATTCCATCTGGAAATGCCCCCGACGCCCCGCGAGCAGTTTGAGAAGTTCGTCTTGCATCGGAAACTCAACCTCAATGAATCCCCGGATCGTGGGAACGCTAATCTGCGCTGATGAGGATCAAGCCCGTGCCGTTTTTCCTAAGCCAACGGAGAAAACGAAAACCAGCGCCGCGCCGCCTCAACCGAACAACAAGCCAATGCACTTTACCGCGGATTTCGCGGAATGAGCGGATCGCCGCAGGTTTTCCTGTTTTATCCGCAATATCGGCGTTATCCGCGGTAAAAAATCTCGGCCCGATCGGCGTCCCGTTAATTCCGGGGCGCGGGATTTTCGCTTACGTATTTCGCATCGGCTGTCGCCACGGCCCGGCCCTGCTCGGACAGCAGCGGGAGAAACGGGTTTTTCGGAAATGCTTTCAGCCCGGAAACGATCGCGGCGGCGACGTAATCCGCACCGGGCAGGTAGGTGTGGTTGTGGTCGCTATAGAATCGATCGACTTTTTCGCGGCCCAACTGCTCGTAGCGATCGGCGCAGAGGTTCGTCAGGTCGAGCACCGGGAGGTGAAGCTTCCCGCCGAGTTCCTTGGTCCACTGGGTGAATTTGCCGTTCGCGGTGCCGCGCTCGATCCGGTCTTCCTTCGGGTCGTAGTCGGCGGGCAGCGGCTCGGTCGGCGTGGCATCGAGAAAATTCGCCTTGGGATTCGTCCACCGGTTGCGCGTCGTGACCGTGAGAAGATAAACGTGCGCACCCTGCTCCCGCGCGGCGGTGGCCATCGCGCGCAAATACCAGCCGTAAGTGTGGGCGGTTTCGGCGCTGCCGTCGGATCGCTCGAGTTCGACCGTCTCGTCACCGAGACCGGGAAGGGAGCCGCGGTCACTCACACTGCGTGGCGGGCCGCCGTCGTTGATGCCGAAAACCAGCAGCACGAAATCGCCCGCGTTGATTTTGGGCCGGACACTCGGCCAGTCGCCGGGAAGGTTGTAATAGGTGCGGCTCGATTGGCCGGCGTGAGCGACATTGGCGACGGTCACTTTGGTTGGAGCGAAATAATCAGCGAGCGGGGTGCCCCAGCCGACGCATGGCTCACCGTTCCTGCCTTTGGCGGTGTTGCGGGCGGTGGAGTCACCGCAGACGAAAATCGTCGGTCTGGCGGTGGCGGTCTCAGCGGCAACGAGCGGGCCGGGACCAAGGAAACCTGCACAGACCATCAGCGTTTTCAGAACGGAGCGGCGGCGATGACTCCATCGGTTCATGGGGAGATCAAGGCCTGCTGCGCGTCGGCCCAGCGTCAGTAGCGGCCCATCACGCCGTAGAAAATAAACCACAGCAGCCCGCACAAGAGCGCCACGCCGGTCAGCGCGAGCCGCAGGATGACCAGGACATCCGAGTCCGTCAGCAGCTTGAACGACAAAAAAAGAATACTCGCACTACCGACGCCAGCGGTAAGCAGGTAGTCCCGGGTGCGACGGCTGACCGCCGGCAATTCCCTCGGTCCGGAGGATTTCGCTCCATGCTTCCGGAGTTCGTGCAACAATTCGGCATTCGACGGGAGCCGGTCTGGCAAATTGACCGGCGGGGCCGACTCGGCCGGCTTCGGCGGGGAGGGACGGAATGTGAATTTGGCCATGGCGAAACGGCTGCGAGGCACGGTTGAGCAGAACTCATTTGTGCAGGCTGTCCAGCTTTCCGCTCGTTTGCCCGAACGGTCCCGCCGCTCACGCGGCGGGCTGCTTTCCGGTCGTAGCCCGGCCCGTGAGGGTCGGGATCAAGCTGAGAAAGCGCGTTATTCGACTTCGCGCGCCTCCCTAACCCTGAGACGGTCCCTTCGCCGCATAATAGGGCAGCAGCTGCTTGAGGTGACCCTGCACGATCGCGGCGATGGTCTCCGCGGGCAGCGCGCCTTTGTGGAGTTCGAAGATCGAGACGAGCAGGGCGAGTTCGATATCCGTCTTTTTGGGGCTCGTGACCTTCATCGCCACGAGGATTTCCAGCGCCTTCTTTTCGGCCATTTTGTAGTCGCGGAAATTTTCTTCGGTCGGCGTCGCCATGGTTTCAATCGGTCCCGCAATCCGCGTCGCCGTCAAGCATCCAGTGCCCAAGCGTAAATCAGGCCGTCTAGACTCGCCGGTGCCCCTCCCGAGGTTCGCCCAGACTGGCGGTGGTATTGCTGGAGGAGCGGCTTTACGCCGCGATGGAATGGCGCGGCCCTGAGCATCGCGGTCTAAAGCCGCTCCTCCTGTGTTCAAATCGAACCACAACCCGCGCCAGCCGAATTGACGCGGCTCCAGTTTCCCGTCTGAACCCCGGTCGTCGCATGCCCCACTACATCGCCTTTCTTCGCGGGATAAATTTCGGCAACCGCCGGATCAAGATGGACGACCTGCGCGCGCGCTTCGAGGAGATGAAATTCGCCGATGTCACCACCTTCATCGCGAGCGGCAATGTGATTTTCACCAGCAAGCAAAAAGATTCGCGCAAACTGGAGCGGCAGATTCAGGATCACCTGCACCAGTCGCTCGGCTACGGTGTCGATACCTTTGTCCGAACGTGGCCGAAGTGGCGGCGGTCGCCGCCTTCCGCCCGTTCGCCAAGGTTGATCTCGAAAGTCCGGGAAACACCTTGTATGCGGGATTTCTAAAGGAAGCCCTCGGCGCTCAGCAGGCCCGCCAGTTCCTCGCCTGCCGGACCGACGTGGATGAATTCCGCGTAGACGGCCGCGAGTATTACTGGCTCTGCCGGGCAAAAAAATTCAACGAGTCGAAAGCCTGGACCTCGCCGCAAATGAAAGCCGTCAAACTTCCCACGTCCTCGATGCGCAACCTCACCACCATCCGGAGACTCGCGGCGCTCGATCCGGCACCGGCTGCCTAGAGTAACGAGCTCGCTTTCCTATTTTTTAGACAAAAGACCGGCGAGCACGTCTGGCTGGATCTCGCCTTTCACGGCGTGCAGATGGTGCAGGACACCCATTCGGTCGTCCGCGTTCGCGGTCGAAATATCCAGCATCCAGTCCTCGGTCTTGGCCGCGGCCACGATGACTTCGTCGGCCCAGGCGATCACCTCGGCCGCGGTCACCCGGCCCTCGGTGAGGCCCCGGATAAAATACTCAGCCATGGTGCGGTGGTTCGGAGGTGTTTCCATAATTTTTGCCCGATCAGGCAGGCGAAATTAATTTCAGGAAAAAAAATGGCGGAGTCGAGTGCCGAGCACCGGGTTGATCTCCGGTCGATTGCTCTCGACGGGCGGCCCGGAGCGTGAACTGAGGGACGTTGAGGTTTCACGCCTGCCCTGCGCTCACGCCCAGAGCTACGCCAGATGGCGGATCGCGCTAGCGTTGGTTCCGTGGATGAAACTTCGCGTGCTGATCCAGCAGGCGGCTGGGTTCGACGGCGGTGTAGATTTGGGTCGTGGAGATACTCGCGTGGCCGAGCATCTCCTGAATCGCGCGGAGATCAGCGCCTCCCGCGAGGAGATGCGTCGCGAAGGAGTGACGCAGGCCGTGGGGCTTCACGTTTTTCGTGAGCCCCGCGCGCTTCGCGTATTTTTTTACGAGCAGCCAGAGCATCACCCGCGAAAGCGCGGCGCCGCGATTGTTCAGAAAAAGCTGGCTGCCGGTTTTCGGTTTCACGAGGTGCGGGCGACCGGCCGCGAGGTAGGTGGCGAGCGCATCGCAGGCGCGGCCGCCGACGGGCACGATGCGTTCCTTGGCGCCCTTGCCGAAAACGCGGATAAACCCGTTTTCCAAATCGATCTGCTGAAGGCTGAGCGCGGCGAGTTCGGACACGCGCAGGCCGCTCGAATAAAACAGTTCGAGTAGCGCGCGATCGCGCAGCGCGCGTGGGTCGCCGCCGGTGGGGGCGGCCAGCAGGCGCGCGACCTCGGCGGCGGACAGCGTGCCGGGGATTTTACGGACGAGTTTCGGCCCGGCCAGGAGCGCAGTGAAATCGTCTTCGCGGAATTTTTCGCGCACCAGGAAGCGTGCGAGCATCCGCAGCGCCGTGAGTTTGCGGGCGAGGCTCGCCACCGCATAACGCTCGCGGCTGAGCGAGTGCACCCACTCGCCCGCCTGCGCGGCGGTCACGGCGCGCCAATCGGCGGCACCGCGACGGGCGAGAAATCGCGCCGCTTGGTCGAGATCGCGCGTGTAGGCGGCGATGGTGTTTTTCGAAAGGCCGCGCTCCAGACCAATGAAACCAAGGAAGGCTTCGATGTCGTTGGCGAAGGCGGCCGGTGCCTGACTGTGTTCAACCCGCATGGCAGAGGCCTCATTTTGCTGTCATTCTAAGCGTAGTGAAGAGTCCAACGGGAGGTCCGGCAGCATGCGTCGCACTGGAATCTTCGCTGGCGCTCAGAAAGACAACGCTTGGGCGCGCGTCCCCCTCCACGCTCAATACTGCCGGCGGCGCGGCGGCGGGACGTAGTTGGAGTTCGTCTCCTTCATCCGGAAAATAATCCGCGCCTTGTCGAGGTCGTAGGGGCTCATCTCCATCTTCACCGTGTCGCCCGCGGCGATCTTGATGAAATTCTTCCGCAGCTTGCCGGAAATGTGCGCCAGCACGACGTGGCCGGTGGAATTCGACAACTGCACTTTGAACATCGTGCCGGGGAGCACGGCGACGACTTTGCCCTCCACTTCAATCGCGTTGCCGTCAGCCATGGGAAACGCGGAGTTGGTGCGCAGTGAGAAGCGTCATAGGTTGGGTCGTCAAAAGAAGCACTTGTAAGGCAGATTCGCCCCGCCTTAGTCAAGGTTTCCCTCGGAAAACCGCCGACCATGCTCGACTCGCCTTCCCCGCCGCCACCCTGCCCTTTCGAGAAACGCTTCCCGTCGCAGCTCGGGCGCGACGACGCGTTTTTCATGAGCCTGGCCTATAATCAGGCCATCGACGCGTGGCGGACGGACGAAGTGCCGATCGGCGCAGTCATCGAAATCGGCGGCGAAATCGTCGGCGCGGCGCACAACACCGTCGAGGGCGCGAAGGATCCGACCGCGCATGCCGAAATGCTCGCGCTCACCCAGGCGGCCGCGAAGCTCGGTGACTGGCGGCTCGCCGGCGCGACGGTTTATGTAACGAAAGAACCGTGCCCGATGTGCTCGGGCGCGATGCTGATGGCGCGCGTGAAACGCGTGTGCTTCGCCGTGCCGGACCCGAAGATGGGCTGCCTCGGCGGCGCGACCAATCTCAATGACCTGCCGCGCGTGAACCACCACGTCGAGCTGACCGCCGGCGGCGTGCTCGAGAACGAATGCCGCGAGATGTTGCAGACGTTTTTCCGGCTGAAGCGACAGGGAGACGAATAGGCAGGGCGCCTTGTCCTCAATGCGCCGTTCGCATGCTCGCGCCAGCGCGGCGGGTTAAGGAAACCCCGCCCTCCGCAAGTCGCATCGAAAAGTTGACGCCCGGGTGCGGCAGTGCATTGGTTACAGCTCGTCTCTGCGTTTTCCACCCATCCGAAATTAAAACTCACTCCCATGCCCTTCGAACTTCCGAAACTGCCCTACGCCCTCGACGCCCTCGTGCCGCACATCGACGCGAAGACGATGGAAATCCATCACGGTAAGCACCACCAGGCCTACATCACCAACGCCAACAATCTCCTCAAGGACCATCCCGCAGTGGCGGCACTCGATGTCAATGCGCTCATCGCTGATCTCAGCAAGGTGCCTGATGCGATCCGCGGCGGCGTGCGCAACAATGCCGGCGGCCACAGCAACCACTCGTTCTTCTGGACCATCATGGGCCCCGGCAAGGGCGGCGCGCCGAAGGGCACACTCGCCGCAGCGATCGAGGCGCAGCTCGGCGGCTTGGCCAAGTTCAAGGAAGATTTTGCGAAGGCCGGCGCCACGCGCTTCGGCTCCGGCTGGGCCTGGCTGATCGTGGGCCCGGACAAGAAACTCGCCGTCGGCTCGACAGCGAATCAGGACAGCCCGCTGATGGGCAAGGCCGTCGCCGGCCTCGAGGGCAAACCCGTCCTCGCCCTCGATGTCTGGGAGCACGCTTACTATCTCAACTACCAGAATCGCCGCCCGGATTACATCGCGGCGTTCTGGAACGTCGTCGACTGGGACGCCGCCGAGGCGAACTACGCCGCAGCAATGAAGTGAGCCTAGGGCAATGAATCGTAGGTGGCGCGCTGGCCGCGCCACGCCTGCTCGCCTCCGGCGAGTTTCGCGCCGAACCCGCACCCTGCAAAATTACGAAGCCGCACCAACCTGGTGCGGCTTTTTTCGGAGGCAGGGCTCAGCTCACGGCGTCCACACACTCGCCTGCAGCGCGGATCCAAAACTCGCAGGTGAAATGCGGCGGCTCTGGCCGGTCTCGGTATCGAGGACGCAGAGCACGCTCGTGCTCCGGTCGCGCGCCGTGTAGACGAGGTGGCGGCCATCCGCGAGCCAGCTCGGTTCGATGCCGTCGAAGTCCGCCTTCGAGACGACTTCCGCCGACCCTTTCGCAAAATCGTAGCGGGCAATCTGGTATTGGCGACCAACGCGCACAGTGCAGGCGATGCGGTTGGGATTGCCGCGACTCCAATCTGGCTCGGCGTTGTAGCTGAAGCCCGTCGTCAGCCGCTGCGGTGAACCGCCCGCCGCTGCCATCGTGTAAAGTTGCGGACCGGCCTCCATCGCGAACACCAGCCGCGCTCCATCCGGCGAGAAACACGGCGATGACTTCACCGCGTCGGAACGGGTCTTACGCGTGACCTGCCGGCCCTGGGCGTTGCTGACATAAATCTCCGGCGTGCCCTCGCCGCTGAGAACCATCGCGACCTGCTGGCCATTCGGGCTGAAGCGTGCGCCGCTGTTGGTGCCACGAAAACTCACGAACGTCGTGTGCTGGGCGGTGGCGGGATCGATCGAAAAAATATCGGGAAACCCGGATTTGTAGAAGCTCGTGCACAACAGCCGAGAACCGTCAGGAGCCCAGCGCGGCGAGAGCATCAGGGCGCGGTCGCGCGTGATCTGCTTGATTTCGCCGAAGAACAGATCGGCGACATAGACTTCGGTCTTGCCGGTGCGGTCGCTGATGAAGGCGAGTTTCGCCGTGAAGAAACCGCGGAGACCCAGCTGGTTGGTTTTTTCGACCGCGACATCGGCGGCGCGCAGGAGCGCGTTGCGCAGGCTCGTGCCGGTGACCGTCTCCGATCCCACCGGCGCGGCCATCAATCCCTTGGTGATGTCGACGCGCACCTGGGTCGCGCCGGCGGGCGAAAACCTGATGTCATAGGCGAAGTTGACTGCGACGAGCTTGTAGCGACCGTGCGCGCCGAACGCTTTTAGTGCCAGATCCTGCAGTTCGGGCGTGGCGGCGGAGACCCGGATCGGGATGGTGTTCTTGTCGACGTTGATGGTGACCTCGCCGATGTTGCGCTGCGCGAAAGCGGGCGCGCTCACGAGGGCGACGAGCAGGAGGAGGCGGGAAAGATTTGGCATGGACGGAATGGTCGGGCGAAAGAATCGCGACATCGAAGGCATTTCTATTTGCGCGGGGGCGCGGCATAACAACCCTTAATTGCGCCCAATCTCATTTTCCTTTTTTCCCGCCCATCCTGTGACCTCCGACGAAATCAAAGAGCACCTCAAGCAAGTGAAGTATCCTGGCTTCAGCCGCGACATCGTGTCGTTCGGGCTGGTGCGCTCGGCGGGCTGCGCGGACGGCGTGGCCAAGGTCTCGCTCGCGCTAACGACCAGCGACCCGAAGCTTCCCCTGCAGCTGAAGACCGAGGTGGAAAAGTGCCTCCGCGCTCTGCCCGGGGTGAAGGAGACGATCATCGAATTGTCCGTCGCACCCGCCAAGCCCGCGGCCACCGGCGGAAATCTCGGGGGCAACTCCGCCGCGCCGAAAACCATCAAATACGCTGTCGCCATCGCGTCAGGCAAGGGCGGAGTGGGTAAGAGCACGTTCGCCGTAAATCTCGCGTGTGCCCTCGCGCAACTGCTCGCCGCGCAGGGCCGGCCTGGTCGCGTGGGCCTGATGGATTGCGATATCTACGGGCCGAGCGTGCCGCTGATGATGGGCCTGCAAGGGCGCCCGGAGGTCGAGGGCGCGGGCGCTGAAGCCATGCTCGTGCCCATGGTGCGCCACGGCGTGAAGGTCATGAGCATGGGTTTTCTCGTCGACGACAACACGCCCGTCGTCTGGCGCGGCCCGATGATCATGAAGACCATCCAGCAGTTCGTGCAAAACGTGCGCTGGGGCGAACTCGACGTGCTCCTCGTCGATCTGCCCCCCGGCACCGGCGATGCCCAGCTTTCACTCGTGCAGACCCTCCCGCTCGATGGCGCCGTCATCGTGACCACCCCGCAGCCCGCGGCCACGAACGTCGCCCGCAAGGGCGGCCTGATGTTTCAGAAGGTCAACGTCCCGCTGCTGGGCGTGGCGGAAAACATGAGTTACTTCACCGATCCCGCCGGCCAGCGCCACCCGCTCTTCGGTTCGGGCGGCGGCATCCTCACCGCTGAAAAGCTCGGCACCACCCTGCTCGGACAGGTGCCGCTGATCCCGGCCATCCGCGAGGGCGGCGACACCGGCGAGCCGGTCGTCGTGAGTTCGCCGGCGGGGGAAGCGGCCGATGTCTTTCGCACCATCGCGGACACGTTGCTCGCCCGCCTCGCCCAGCCAGCGGTGCCGCGAATGTAGCAATTGGGGAAAATTGTGGGCATTGACAGCGGGGCGGCGTCCCTCTCATTTTTCTCACGCGCTGTCCTTCGCTGCATGACTTCATCCGTCCAAGAACCCGCGACCTCTCGCGAATTCGTCAAACAATCCAGCCTCTACCAGGAATTCCTGGCCGAGCGGGAAGAAATCCTGAAGCACAAGTGGCTGGAGTCCGAACGGCTCGGCTACGACGTCGGCTTTGAGCGGGCACTGCTCGACTGGATCCGCAAGCATCGGGAGAGCTGGCGCGCCGCGCGACGGCAGCATGCGTCGGCCACGCCGTTCGCGACCGGCCCGGCCGAAAAGCACAGCGGTTGAGCGGTCAGTTCGGCCCGCGCCGAGCCCTCCGCCCGCCCACGAAAAAGCCGGGCTGAATCAGCCCGGCAGAAAAGGCAGGTGGCCCCAAAGGACTGCGGCCAAGAGCCTTACTTAATCTCTTTGTGCACCGTATGGCGCTTAAGAAACCAGTTATATTTCTTCTTCTCAATGCGCTCGGTTACGACCTTCTTATTGCGGCGCGTGAGGTAGCGGGAGGCGGGTTTGCCCTCTTTTTTGGCTTCGGTGCACTCTAGGGTTACGACTTCGTTCATGGTAGGGAAATAGTTGAAGGGTCAGACAAAAGGGCGCAGGCGGGCCGGTGCAACCCCAATCTTCGCCCCCTCACCGCCGTTTTTCCGTCAGCGGCAGCATGACCCCGCGCCGGAAAAGCGTTACCTGACTCGTGCTCGACGAGACGACGATCGCGATGCAGTTGGCCGCCACGCTGATCGCCGCTGCCGCCGCGTGGCGACTGCCTAGGCCGCTGGGGAGCGAATAGTCGCTATCGGTCGCCTGAATCAGGCTGCCAGCCGACTCGACCACGCCGTCGCCCCGGATGACAAACGCACCGTCGATCGAGGAAAACTCCTTCACGGTCTCATCCATGAATGGATTCAAGATGTTCCGCTCCTCCTCCTTGTAGCCAAAAAATGGGTTGAGCACGAGCGGCTTGATGAACGTCTCCACTTTCTCGTTGTCCCCGACGACAAAGAGGCAGCCAACCGGCCGGCCCTCGCGGCCCTCGACGGCGAGCTCGGTCGCGACGGCGATGATGCGCTCCAGCACCTCGGGCTTCACATCATCGGGCAGCAAGTCCGCGGTCGAGCCGGTGAGCAGCGTTTGAAATTCGCGTTCGATATCGACCACCACGAGGGTGTCGAATTGGTTGCTGCCGGTCATCCCGTCGAGACAGCAGATGCGGTCCGTAAACTTGATCACGCCGCGGGTGAGCGCCACGAGGATCGCGCTGCGGAGCTGCGCCATGCGCTGGTTGGAAAACGAACGCACCTGAATCGTCTCAGAAAACTCCTTCTGGTCCGCGCCCGCCTCGATCGGATTGCGCGTGACGAGGATGGTCTTGAGCTTCGACTCGATCGCGCCGCGCTCGACGCCGCCGACAAACGTGTCGCCAAACACCATGAGCGCCCCGCAGTCTGCGCCCCGCGCGACGCGCTCGGCCTCGCGGAACATGAGACGGTTTACGCGGTTTTGCTGCGCCTGCACCGGACGGATTCCGCCAAACCCGCCGACGAGCTGCTCGTGCAGCGCGTCGAGATCGGTCGCATTGACGAGACCGTTGACCAGCGCGGGCTCCTTGACCTGCCGGGCGATCGAAGCGAGCACTTGCAGGTAGTCACGGGACTTCTCGCCCGCGATGAGCATCATGATGAGATGCACGCGTTCGTCGTCCATCGCGCCGTCGTGGCGGATGCCGACGCGGCTGCGGCCGATCGCGAGGATGTAGCGGGCCGCATCCTCACCCGGACGTGCGGCAGCGCGACGCCGAGGCCGAGGTAGGTCGTCATCGTGCCCTCGCGGGCCAGCAGGCCCTTGAGCAGCGCCTCGGGTTTGAGATCGGGAAAACTTTCCACCGAGACCGCCAGCAGCTCCTGCAACGCGCCCTCGAGATCGTGGCTGCGCAAATCGATGATGCGGCTGCGGGCGATGATTTTGTCGAGGCGCATGGATTATTGCCCCTTAGTCATTCTGCGCGGAGCGAAAACTTTCCCGTGGCGAAAACTCAGAGTGGTCGAACGCATGGATCCTTCGCTTCGCTCCGGATTAAGCCGCGCGTCACTTCTCCCACTCGAGCGCGCCTTTCTTGATCTCGTAAACGAGGCCGAGCACGAGCACGCCGATGAAAAACAGGATCGGCCCGAGGATGGCGATGCCATGGTGCAGAAACTCCCGGTAGATGAACGTCCACGGCACGAGGATCACGATCTCCAGATCAAACAGCATGAAGAGCAGCGCCGTGAGAAAAAACTTCACCGCGAAGCGCGTGTGGACGAGGCCCTCACCGGGCACGCCGCACTCATAGGCGGAATCCTTGATCCGTGTGTGCTTCGCTCGCTGGCCGAAAAAATGGCTCGCGCCGATGATCACCCCGGTGATCGCCGCGGCGAGCACGGCCTGAATCAAAAACGGCAGATAATCAGCGGAAGTCATGGCAGTTGGTCGCAGAGAAATTGGGCGCAGCGGCCAGCCGGAGACAAGCGGGAATTTTTTCTGGCAGTTGGCGGGACCCGGCGGCCACGACCGGGCCCCGGCTATTCCACCGGAATCACCTTCACCAGCTTGGTGTGCGTCGAGCCGACGCCAAGGGTCTCGGCAAACTCCAGCGTGCGGATGTCCTCGTTGATCGGCGGAAAGCCCTCCTTCTTCCGGTGGTCGTTCATGCGGTCGCGCGCGAGCGAGTCGAGGATCACGGGATCAGTGCTCAGCCAGAGCAGCGGCTCGGAGGCGGAGTAAAGTGAGTTAAAGAACGGGCCGCCGATAAACTGGTAATGCTCCAGGCTCGCAATCGTGAACATCCACGTCTGCCGCAATTCCGGGATCGCACTCATCTCGGCGACGGCAGCGGGCGCGTTCGCGGGAGAACGGAAAAAGCGCGCGGTGTTCGAGGCATTCCAGAGGGTCGCATTGACCAGCGCGCCGTTGACGCCGAGTGTCGGGTGATCGGTGTAGACGGGGAGATTGATCCAAAAATCGGCGTCCAGGAACAGCGGCGTCGCGAGGAAGCTCTTGCGATCCTCGTCCTTCGAGGAGTTGTTCGGGAAATCCTTGGTCTGCTGTTCCGCAAAGATCGGATCGAAGCGCTGCGGGAGCGGCGAGTCGTAGAACCAGACGGGGTCATAGTAGCGGCCCGACTCGAGCACGTAGACCTGATGACCCTTGAACGGCGTCTGGCCGGACACGAGCGACGGCAGGTAACCGGTCATGCGGAGCCGGAGCTGATTGAGGCCAACGAGAAAAATATTTTGTGGCTCGAAGCCGCGGCGCTCGAGCGCGGTGATGACCGCCCGGACCAGCGCGACGGGGGTTGCCATGCCCGGGCCGGAATCGGCATAGATTTTCAGGCCGGCTTTTTTCTTCGGGCCGGGCGCGAGTTTCTTGCCGGAGGCCGCTTCAAATTTTTCGAGCAACGTCGCGACCTGCCGCTCGTAATTCGCGTCCCCGAAATCCGCGAGCCGCGCCTGCCACACCGGATCCGGCGCCGAAGCTTTCGGTGGCGCCGACGCGGCGGTGACCGCGCGGGTGCCGAGGGCCAGAAGGACCGAGCAGAGAAGAGTGAAGAGGGAAAAGCGCATGTCTGGTTTGTCGCCTCGCGGCGGCCGAAGTTTCCGAAGAAGCCGCGAAACTTGACAGTCCCGTGGACCGGTTGAAAGTGCATTCTTCGCCGCCGCGCCAAACGCCGTCGCGGAACGGCCTCCCGTTCCGCGGAGCCGGAAGCCGCTCCGCTACCATGCCCGTCATCAAACCCACCTGCGTCCGCGACCTAAAGTTGCGGGTGAATCTCGCCGATGTCGTCTCGCGCATGGTCACCCTGCGCAAGGCCGGCGGGTCACGGCTCAAGGGGCTGTGCCCGTTTCACAACGAGAAGACGCCTTCCTTCAACGTCGATCCCGACAAGGGTTACTATCACTGCTTCGGCTGTGGAAAAAGTGGCGACATCATCTCCTTCGTCAGCGAAACCGAGCAGCTCAAGTTCACTGAGGCGGTCGAGGCCCTCGGCAAACGCTTTGGCATCGTGATCGAATATGAGGCGGGCTCCGGTGGGCCCAGCAGTGAAGAGCGCTCGCTGCGCCAGGAGGTGTTCGATCTGCACGACGCCGCGGCGGAGCATTTTCACCAGGCCTTCAAGGCGCAGGATGCGACGGGTGACTGGATGCGAAATTTCTGGGTGGAAAAACGCCGCTTCCCGGCCGAACTCGCCGACGAATTCAAAATCGGTGCCGCCGATGCCAGCGGCAGCGGGCTCGGGGCGGCGTTGATGCGCCGAAAATATTCCGAGGAGGCGCTGCGCCGCTGCGGACTGTTTTTCATCTACGACGATGCCGCGATCACGTTGCACTCGCTGCGTCCGCGTTTTCGCGGCCGGCTGATGATTCCGATCCGCGACCATCAGGGGCGCGTGGTGGCCTTCACCGCGCGGCAAACCGAGCTCACGCCCGACGACGATCCGGCGAAAGAGGCAAAATACGTCAACTCGCCCGAGACGCCGATCTTCACCAAGGGCAACCTGCTCTTCAACCTCGACCGCGCCCGCACCAACGTCGGCGAGGGCCGGCCGTTCGTGATGGTCGAGGGCCAGCTCGACGCCCTGCGCTGCTGGAGCGTGGGCCTCAAGACCGCCATTGCGCCCCAGGGCACCTCGATCACCGAGGGCCAGCTCGTGCTGCTGCGGCGTTATCACACCCAGGTGGAGTGTTTCTTCGACAGCGATAGCGCCGGCCAGAAAGCCTCCCTGCGCTTCTTGCCGATGGCGCTGAAGGCCGGGCTCGAGGTGCGTTTTCTCACGCTCGCGGGCGCGGACAAGGTCGATCCAGATTTGCTCTTTCTCGAACGCGGACTCGCCGCCTACGACGAAGTGAAGCTCAGCGCGCAGACGGCGATGGCCTTCGCCTGTCGGGCCGCGCTGCCCGACCCCGGCACCGCTTCGCCCGAACTGCGATCGCGGGCCGCGCAGGTCGTTTTTGAGATCATCGCCAACGCCGAGAGCGAGGTCGCGCGCGCCGGCTTCGTCACCGAGGCCGCGACCCACCTGCGATTGCCACTGTCGGCCGCCCAAAAAGACTTTCAGGGCTTCACTACGCGCCAATCTCGCCAAGCCGCCGCGCGGCCCGCGCCTGCACCAAACACGGCGCCGGCCGCCCCCCACACCGCGCACACGCCGGAGCATCACCTGTTGCTGCTCTGCCTGCACTTCGAGTCGCTCGGGAAGCCGATGAGCTCCGCCGTGCCGCACGATTGGATCGACACCGGCCATACCGCGGGATTGCTGCTCAACAAAATCTTGGGCGAGTTCGAGCACGACGCCTGGCCCGGCCGCGACCACCTTGACGGCCTGTTGGAGACGCCGGAGGAGCGCGCGCTGGTCGCCACTCTGCTTTTCGAGACGCCGGTGATCGACACTCCCGCCAAAGTCGCCAGCGACGGTTTGCGCCAGCTCCGCGCCCGCGCGCTCGAGCCCCGCCTCAGGCAAATAGAACTTGCTTTGGCCAACCCCCGTGCGGACATTGATTCTGACCCAATTTCACTCTTAAAAGAACGTTCCGACCTGCAACGCCAGCTCCGCCAACCCATCGTTTTGACGATGGTAACCTGAGACGTTTTGGCGCTCCGACGTAAATTCACGCCATTTCTGGCGCATATATAGAGACCCTTTCCATTTTTCATCACTATGTCCCGCAAAGCCAAGCCGTCCTCTCCCTCTCATTCCTCCAAATCCGAAGCCGTCGAGGCCGTCCTCGCCAAGATCGCGCCTGCGGTAGGCGCCGCGCCCGGTGCCGACGCCACGCCCGGCGGCATCAACGACAAGATCCGCAACCTCATCCGGCTTTCGAAGGAGCAGGGTTACCTGACCTTCGACGACATCAACGAAGCGCTGCCTGAGTCCGTCGAAAACCAGGAGGAGATCGATAACGTCCTCTCCATTCTGCAGAATCTCGAAATCGAAATCCTCGAGCCGGATCAGGTCGAGGACTACAAACAGCGGCAGGAGGAGGCCGAAGAGGAGGAGAGCCGCACTTCCCAAAACGACATCCTGGACGATCCCGTCCGGATGTATCTCAAGCAGATGGGCCAGGTCCCGCTGCTCACGCGCGAGCAGGAAGTGGAAATCTCCAAGCGCATCGAAAACGCCGAGTTGAAGGCCCAGACGGCGCTCTTCGAAGCCTCCGCGGTCGGCAACTACATCGGCACGCTCGGCGCCAAGCTGCTCAACCGCGAGGAGCGCTTCGACCGCATCGTCATCGACAAGAAAATCGACTCGCGCGAAGCCTACTTCAAGAGCCTGCCCAAGCTCGTCGAAAATACCCAAAAATCCGAGGCCGGCACCGCCGAGGCCTGGGACGAAGCGCTCAAGGCCAAGGGTGAGGCAGAAAAGAAGAAAGTGCTCTCGAAATTCCGGAAGCGCGAAAATGTGCTTCGCGCGTTCTTCTCGAAATTCTTTTTTAAACTCAAGGTTTACGAGGAATACCTTGAGAATCTCCGCCCCACCCTCGAGGAAACCGAACGCCTCCTCCATCAGGTCGATCGCGCCAAGCACCCGAAGACCAAGAAGGACGCGGCGATCGATGTCCGTTCCGTCAACCACCGGCTGAAGCAGATCGAGGCCGCGCAGCGCATCGCCCCGACCGAACTGCTCCGGGTCGTCGCGCAGACCTTCGTCCACGTCCGCGAAGCCCACAAGGCCAAGACCGAGATGGTCGAGGCCAATCTCCGTCTCGTCATCTCCATCGCGAAGAAATACACGAACCGCGGTCTCTCCTTCCTCGACCTGATCCAGGAGGGCAACATGGGCCTGATGAAGGCCGTCGAGAAATTCGAGTATCGCCGCGGCTACAAGTTCTCCACTTACGCCACGTGGTGGATCCGCCAGGCCATCACCCGCTCCATCGCCGACCAGGCGCGCACGATCCGCATCCCGGTCCACATGATCGAGACCTTGAACAAGGTCATGCAGGTGCAGAAGCAACTCCTGCAGGAATACGGCCACGAGCCCACGCCGGATGAAGTCGCCGACGAGATGAACCTGCCCGTCGAGCGCGTGCAGCAGATCATGAAGATGGCGCAGCAACCCATCTCGCTCCAGTCACCGGTCGGCGATGGCGACGACACGAGCTTCGGCGATTTCATCGAGGACAAATCTGCCGAGAATCCCTACGACATGACGGCCTACTCGCTCCTCCGCGAGAAGATCATCGACGTGCTTGACACCCTCACCGAGCGCGAGCGCCGCGTGCTCTCGCTGCGGTTCGGGCTGGTGGACGGCTACAGCCGCACGCTTGAGGAAGTGGGCAAGCAATTCAAAGTGACGCGCGAGCGCATCCGTCAAATCGAAGCGAAGGCGCTGCGAAAAATGCGCCACCCGACGCGCATCCGCCAACTCCACGGTTTCTTCGATGCCGAGCAAATCGACAACGCGCAGAATCTCCTCAAGGTCGCCGCGACCACGCGGGCGCCCGGAGTGCAGCCGCACCCGGCCGGCAGCCTGCCCGGCGGCCTCGGTTTCCCTATGCCAAAGCTGTAGGGTGGGCTTCATCCCGCCCTGCTTCCTAAAGCGCAGCGAAGGATCCATGCGCCTCACCGCCAAACTGCTCACGCTGCTGGCGGTGGTTTTTTTCTCCGCCTGCGGCCACGTCGGGCCGCCCGCACCCGCCGCCCCCCCCGCGCCGCCCGTCGCCGCTCTTCAGCCTAGCCCGCACAAACTCGTCGGCCGCGTGCTGGCCGTCGATATCGCACGCGGTTTCGCGATGATCGATCTTACGACCGCGCCACCCGCCGCCGCGCTCGCCGGCAGCGCTGAACTCATCGCGCGGACCGATGATCTCCGCGAGACGGCGCGCCTCCGCGCCTCGCGCTACCTTCGCGGCCGCACCCTCGGCACCACGATCATTTCCGGCCAACCCGCCCCGGGCGACGAGGTGGTGTTTTTCGCACCCTGACCGAATTCGTTTTCCCGCTTTACAGTCACTCTCTCCGCTCTACGTTGAGTCCATCATGACAATCTCAACCGCTTTTCTCGCCACCATCATGGGCATGGGCCCTGGTGAACTGGGGATCATCCTCGTTATCCTGCTCGTCCTCTTCGGCGGCTCAAAGTTACCCGGCCTCGCCAAGGGCATCGGCCAGTCGATCAAGGAATTCAAGAAGGCCGCGAAGGAAGGCGACAGCGACGAGAAGGGCGACGAGACCAAATCGTCCGCCGCCGCGAGCGAGCTCAAGAAAGTCGAGCCCGCCAAGACCCACGGCTCGAACTGAGCCCGCCGTCGTTTCCCGTTCTTGCAGCGCGCCCAACCCGGCGCGCTTTTTTGTTTTCAATCCGCTTTCACGTCGTCGGTGTCCCCCGGCCGTTCGCGCAGCCAGCCTTTGAACTCGGTGAGTTGTTCCGGCGTGCCCAGCACCAGCACTTGGTCACCGGCTTTCAACGTTTCCGCCGCGCCCGGATTGAGAATCCGCACGCCGCCGCGGTTGATGCCCGCAATCTGCACGCCGTGGTTCTGCGCGGGCGACAGCCCGCCGAGGGTGCGCCCCGCCGCGCGGCTCCATCCCGGCAGCGAGATCGCCTCCATCCGCACTTCCTCAAACAGCGAGTCCGCCGCCGGCGCGCCGGACACCGCGCCGAGAAACGCCTTGCCCGCGCTGACCTGCTCCGACGTGCCCAGCAGCAGCACCTTGTCGCGCGGATAGAGCACCGCCTCTGGCGACGGCAGCGGGATCATGAAACCCTGGCGCTCAATGCCCACCACCGAGCAGCCGAATCGCGACCGCAGCCGGAGCTCCGAGATTTTTTTGCCCTGGCAGTCCGCCAAATCGGGCAGCGTGCAGTCGATCATATGCAGATTCCACTCGCCGTGCGGTTGGAGCCACGGCGCCGTGGTCGCCGTCATCTTGTTGTCGCCGGTCTCGATCACGCTCAGCAACTCGACCTCCAACTCACTGTGCCAGCAGATGAGTTTCCGCCGCAAGACGAAGAGCGCGACGACCACGACCAACGCGCTCAGCCGCAGCAACCATCGGGCCGTGCCCTCGGCCGGCAGGATCGACGCCAGCCACATGAACAGCCCCGCCCCCGCCATGATCTTCAAGCCCGCCTCAACCAGCGGCCGCAGGCGCTTCGCATGCTCGCGACCCTTCGTCGTGACTTCGGCGTAGAGCATGGACATCGCCGAGAGGTTGCGCCAGATCGCGACCAGCGGAGCCAGCGTCACCAGCACCAGCACCGTCCAAAAAATAACCTTGAGCCCGTCCGGAAACAGCCAGTCCCGCCCCAGCCAGCCCTCCGCTAGCACGAAAAACTGCTCCGCGAACACCACCACCCCCGTCACGAACAGCAGGCCCACCCCCACCTGCGCGATGCGCCGCCGACTGAGCTGCCAGAGCAGGTTTCGCGACCGCCGCAGCTGCAGCCCGCCCAGCCAGCCGTGATAGGCGCTCACCCAGTCGCCGAGCCATCGCGGCTGCCGCGCGAGCGCCGCATCGGCAATTTTCCCCGAGCGGCGCATGAGCACCGGCGCCACCAGCGTCGTGAGCAGCGACACCCCGACTGCCAGCGGATAAAATTTTCCCGGCACCACCGCCGCGCCCACGCCGAGCTGCGCGATGATGAATGAAAATTCGCCGATCGGCGTCGCGGTCAGCCCCGTGCGCAGCGCGTCCTTTACCGGCGTGCCGATCAGCGTGAGCCCGCTGGTGACCGCCAGCGGTCGCGCCAGCAGCGTGAACGCCGCCACGCCCGCGATCAGCCCCGCGGAGGCCCACAACTCCCGCACGTCGATCTGCATGCCAATCGCCACGAAAAACACCGCGCTGAATACGTCGCGCATGCCCTCAAACGTGCGCTCCACCTGGTGCCGGTGCGGCGTCTCCGCCACAATCGTGCCGAGCAGAAACGCCCCAAGCGCGAGCGAGTAGCCCGCGCTCTGCGCCACAACCGCGAGCCCGAACAGCATCGCCGCCAGCCCGAGCGTTTGCAGTTCCTCGTCGGCCGCGATGCTCATGCGCTTGAGCAGCCACGGCACCAGCAGCAGCCCGCCCACGCCCGCCAGCGCCACGAACGCGCCGAGCTGGAGCAGCGTCGGGCCGAGCCGGGCGCCGCCGCCCGTGCCAAGTTGCACGATCGAGTTTAGCAACGTGAGCACCACCACCGCCACGACGTCCTCCAGCACCGCCACGCCCATCGCCAGCTGGCCCGCTCGCTCGTGATTGGTGCCGGCTTCATGGAGCAGTTTACTGATGATGGCCGACGACGAGACCATCAGCATCCCCGCTAAAAACAGGCTCTCCATCGCGCCCCACCCGAGCGCCGCTCCCAGCAGCCGGGTGAGGTAATACATCACAATCGCCCCGCCAAATGTCGCCAGCATCAGCGCCGGCCCCAGCCGGCGCAGCTTCCGCAGGCTCAGCCCGAGCCCGATGGAAAACATCAGGAACACCAGTCCGACCTGCGCGAGCGTCTCGATGCTGCCGGCGTCATGCACGAGCGAAAACGGTCGCGCCTTCGGTCCCGCCAGAATGCCCGCCAGCAAAAAGCCAACCACCACCGACAGCCCGATCCGCTGGCACAGCCAGCCCACGCCACCCGCCACCACGAGCACCACCGCGAAATCTTGAATGAAATGGAGTTCGTGCATTGGATCGCGCGGCCCAAGAACACGCGCCCAACCGCCTAGCGCGTCAACCCAATCGTGCCCGCCCGCCCGCCCCAGCCCGGCCACGCCATCCGGATTTCCCTCGTTGACACTCCCGACGCGCGCCGATTCGTTTCCGTCGGCGGCAACGCCGCCTCTCCCGCAATCATGGCCAACATCTTCGGCTACTTCTCCAACGACATCGGCATCGACCTTGGCACCGCCAACACGCTCGTTTACGTGAAAGACAAGGGCATCGTCCTGCGCGAGCCCTCCGTCGTCGCCTTGGACACGGTCTCCCGCAAAGTCCGCGCCGTCGGCGACGAAGCCAAGAAAATGCTCGGCCGCACGCCGGGCAACATCACCGCGATCCGCCCGATGAAGGACGGCGTTATCGCCGACTTCGATGTCACTGAGGCCATGCTCCGCTATTTCATCCGCAAAGTTTCCAGCAGCGCCTTCCGCGCCCCGCCCCGTGTCGTCATCGCCATTCCTTCCGGCATCACCGAGGTCGAAAAACGCGCCGTCAAGGAATCCGCCATGCACGCCGGCGCCCGCGACGTCATCACGATTCCCGAGCCCATGGCCGCCGCGATCGGCGTCGGCCTCCCCATCGACGAACCCGCCGCGAACATGATCGTCGACATCGGCGGCGGCACCACGGAGATCGCCGTCATTTCGCTGAACGGCATCGTGTTTTCCAAATCGATCCGGGTCGCCGGCGACGAGCTCGACCTCGCGATCATCAACTACATGAAGCGCGCCTACAATCTCCTCATCGGTGAACGCACCGCGGAGGAGATCAAGTTGCGCGTCGGCTCCGCCTACCCCCTCGACGAGGAACTCACCATGGAGGTCAAGGGCCGCGACTCCGTGGCCGGCCTGCCGAAAACAATTCATGTCACCTCGCAGGAAATCCGCGAGGCCCTGGCCGACACCATTTCCGCGATCGTCGACGCCGTCCGCGTCACCCTCGAACGCTGCCCACCCGAACTTTCCGCCGACCTCGTGGACCGCGGCTTCGTGATGGCCGGCGGCGGCGCGCTCATCCGCGGCATCGATCGCCTCCTTAGCGAGAAGACCGGCCTGCCCGTGATCGTCAGCGAAGACCCGCTCTCCGCCGTCGCCAACGGCACCGGCGCCGTCCTCAACGACCTCTCGTGGCTGATGCAGAACGTGTGAGTGAATTGGAGGTAGGGCGCGTTATCCCTAACGCGCCGCTCAGGAGCCCCGCACCGATGGCTTCGCTCCCTCAGCGTCAGCGCCTTTTCCACTCCACCCCACCTTGGGTGTCAGACGGCGCCGACTTTTTCCTGACCAGCTGCTGCGCCGCACGTGAAACCAACCAGCTTGCCACCGCCGCCGTGTTCTCTGTGATGACGAATGCCTTGGAGCACTATGTTCAAAACGGAAAATATTGGGTGCATCTCTTCCTCGCGATGCCGGATCATTTGCACGCACTCGTGTCATTTCCGCCAAATGGGCACATGGACAAGGTGATTCGCGACTGGAAGCGATTTATTGCAAAGCAAACCCGCGTTGTGTGGCAGGATGGTTTTTTTGACCACCGGCTCCGCGACGAGGAGAACTTCGAACTCAAGGCCCATTACCTTCGCCTCAACCCTGTGCGCTCAGGGCTCGTGGATGATCCGGTGAATTGGTCCTGCGTCTGGCCGGCTCACGCGACCGCTTCGGCGCGTTAGGGATAACGCGCCCTACCCTCAACCCGTGCCCTTCCGCCGCCTCGCCACCGCCCGCCCGTTTTTCACCCTCGGCCTCGTCGTCGTCGGGTGGCTCGTCGTGCCGATCGCGGTTAAGACGTTTCTGCGCGCGAGTTTTTTCGAGCTGACTGCGCCCGTCACCATCGCCACCTCCTACGCGGGCGGCGCCCAGGACGTCTGGGCCCTCCGCCTCCACTCCCAGGGCGAACTCATTGAAGCCGGCCGCGACCTCACGCGCCTCAATTCCTCCTACGAGTTTTCCGTCCAGCAGAACACCGAACTACAGGGCCAGATCGCGCGGCTCGAAGGCCTGCTGCGGCTGCCGCCGTTTGGCGACTACCGGCTGGAACACGCGCGCGTCGCGCGTCGCGAGTTCTCCGGCTGGTGGCAGCGCATCGTTATCCGCAAGGGGAGAAATTTTCAGATTCCCGTCGGCGCTCCGGTCGTCTTCAGCGGCGGGGTCGTCGGGCGCGTGACCGAAGTCGGCGCCCTGACGGCGGTGGTCGAACTTATTACCAGCCCCAACCTCCGCCTCGCCGGCGTGGTCGAGGGCGACACGCGCCCGATCAGCTTTCAAGGGGGTCTCAATCCGACCTTCGGCCCGCCCAGGGGGATCGTCGAATTCGTGCCGCTCGATGTTTTCGCCAGCCCGACCGCGACCAAGCGCCTCGTCACCTCCGGCCTGGGCGGCGTGTTTCCGCCCGGCCTCACCATCGGCGAAATCACCAAGGCCGACCTCGGCCCCGACGGCTTGTTCAAAAACGGCGAAGTCAAACTTGACGAGCGCCTCGGCTCGCTGACGGAGGTAACGGTCCTCGTCCCACTGAATCCGGAATGAAACCGAATTTTGTCATTCTGCGCGGCAGCGAGGAATCCAATTGGACTCACCCCGCGCTCTCCGGCCACGAAGCTCCTGCTGGATTCTTCCCTGCGTTCAGCAGGACAAACTAAGCGCCTCTCCGTTGTCCATGCGCCGCACCCTCGTCACCTTTCTCACGCTACTGCTGCTCTGGGCGCTCGTCGCCCAGGTGAACCACGTGCTCAGCGCGCTGCACCTCTATCTTTTCGTCGGCGCGCTCTTCGTCGGCTACGCGGCACTTATGCTGCCACTGCGCGACGGCCTCGCGGCCTCGCTGCTCGGCGGGTTGCTCTGCGATGCCACCGCGCCCGTCGCTTTCGGCACGCACCTGCTGCTGTTCGCCGCCGCACACGCCGTTATTTTCCACCTGCGCGACCGCCTCCCGCGGGACGATACCATCGCTCGCCTCGTCGTCGTGCTGCTCGCCAATCTCGGACTCTTCCTCCTCCTCTCCTTCTCCCAGATCGGCCGGGCGCCAGCTCCCGCCGCGGCCTGGCCGCGGCTCATCGCCGATCTCCTGTGTTCGCAAGTCTTCCTCGCCCTCGTCACGCCGTGGTTTTTCGCGCTGCAATTCCGCGTGCTCGTGCTCACCCGCGTTGAGCGCGATCCGCTCGCCTGAGCGCCAGCCGCATGGCCACCGACGACGTCAATCTCGCGGAGCGCTCCGGCAGCCTCGTCGAATCCCACAAGGGCTACGATCCGCGCATTATTTTTTTCTATTTCGTTCTTGCCGCCCTGCTCCTGACTCTCGCCGGCGGGCTCGCCTACCAGCAGCTCTTCAAGACCGGCGATTATCACGAGCGTGAACGCTTGCAAAACCAGCGCCGCGTCCTGGTGCCAGGCCCGCGCGGCAACGTCTACGACCGCCACGGCCAGCTCCTCGTCGGCAACCGCCCGCGCTTCACCGTCACGCTCTACCTCGATGAACTGCGCAGTGAAATCTATTCGGAGTATCTCCGTTCGCGCAAAGCCTACCGCGCCACCGGCGACAAGGATCTCCCGACCGACACGCAGTTGCGCCAGATCGCCCGCGTCATCGTGGTGCAGCGCTACCTCGACCAGGTGAACCGGATCACGCGACGGGCGGAGCGCATCGACGGCAAGGATCTCGAAAGCCACTTCTTGAGCCGACGACTGCTGCCCTATTCGCTGATTGCCGACCTCGCGCCCGAGGAATACGCGCGCCTGATCGAGCGCCTTCCGATTCGCTCTCCCCTCCAGGTTTACACCACCAGCGCACGCTACTATCCCAACGGCTCGGCCGCCGCGCACACCCTCGGTTACGTCGGCACGAACAGCAACGTCTCCGCCGAGGATTTTCCCGGCGAAGATCTCAAAACGACCACGATGCGCGGCACCATCGGCGAGGCGGGCCTCGAAAAACAGTTTGATCCGCTCCTGCAAGGCGAGGCCGGGGGCACCATTTACCGCGTCGACAAAGACGGCTACAAAGTGAATCCCCCGCTGGAGAAGCGCCTCCCGGTGCAAGGCCAGAACCTCACAACCTCACTCGATCTCGCGCTTCAACGCGCCGCCGAGGAGGCGATCGGCGATCAAACCGGCGCCGCCGTCGCGCTCGATGTGGCCACCGGCGAGGTGCTCGTGCTCGCAAGCAAGCCCGACTACAATCTCGCCGAGTTCCGGAAGCCCGGCACGATCGCCGATATCGAGGCTCGCCACGCCTGGAACAATCTCGCGGTGAACGGTTTCTGGCCACCGGGCTCTTCCTTTAAAATCCTCACCAGCATCGCGGGCCTCCGCCGCGGCTCGTTCGCGCCCGACGAGGCCATCACCACCTGCACCGGCACCACCCGCATCGCCGGCCATCCGTTCTTCTGCTCCAACGGCCTCGGTCACCATGGCGACGTGCTGCTCCGGGACGCCATCGCCCAAAGCTGCGATATCTATTTCAACTACGCCGGTATTTTGATCACCGCCGAAGCCATGGCCGCCGAGGCCCGCCGCTTTCACCTCGATCGGCGCACCGGGATCGAGCTGCCCGGTGAAAATAATCGCATGCTCATTCCCGATCCCGAATGGAAGAAACGCGTGAAGAGCGAAGCGTGGTTCCCCGGCGACAGTGCCCTCATGGCGATGGGGCAGGGCTTCGTCGTCGTCAGTCCGCTTCAAATGGCCTGCTTCGCCGCGTCCGTGGCCCGCAATGAAGTCTTCACCCAGCCCACGCTGGTCCATCAGGAGAACCGTCCGCCGCAACACACGGAAGCCATCGGGCTCACGACCGCGCAACGCGCCGCATTGATCGAAGGCATGGAGGGATGCCTCCTGCCGCCCAAAGGCACGGCCCGCAACCTTACGATGGTCGAAAGCCTCCGCGTCCCCGGCATCCGCATCGCCGGCAAAACCGGCACCGCACAGAAAACGGTCACGAAAGACGGCAAGACCGGCACCATCAACTACGCGTGGTTTATTTGTTTTGCTCCCGTGGAAAACCCCCAGATCGCGATGGCCGTCGCCATCGAGGGAGATACGATTGGCGAGGAGTTCGGTGGTGGATTCCACGCCGGTCCCGTCGCGAGCGCCGTGCTTAAGAAATATTTCGCCCAGAAAAACCGTCCCGCCCCACTGCTTCCGCCAGTCCGGATGAACTGACGCGCCCCCGCCGGCGGGCCTCCCGCCACGCCTGCCGCGCCCGGCGGAACACTTTCGCCGGCTCCGGCCACGAGCCCGCTGCGCCAAAGCGCAGCCGCTGCAAATCCCTCACGACGCCGCTGGCCTCCCCCCGCTCGCGTTCCGCCGGGACGCGGCAACGCACCAGCCATCGCCCCGCCTCGCGCCGCACCGGATCCTCCCGCCGTGGGCCGCGCCACCATCCCAGATCGTAGATCCATAGCCGAAAATTTTTCGCCGCCCACACCACCCCACCAGCCGCCAGCACCAGCGTGAGCACGCGCAACATGCGCCCCGCATCCCACGGCCCCGCCAGCCACGCCCGGAGCGATTGGCTCGCACTCGCCAGCGCCTCACGCAACCGCCGGCCGGTGTGCTGCGTCGCGTCCTTCACCGCCTTCAGCGTCTCGGCCTGCGAGCGCTGATCGAAATTCACGATCCGCCGATACCAAAACACCCGCAGGCTCTCCAACCGCGCGGTCCAGCTCCGGTCGAGCCGGCTCGCGAGCGCCGCCTCGCCCTTCGCCTCGGCCGCCTGCGCCGCCGCCGTGGCCGCCAGCGCATCCGCGCGAAGCCACGCGCCCGACGCCGCATCGAAAATCTCCGTCCACGCATGCGCGTCGGAATTTCGAATCGTAAAGTTGTTCGAATAGCCGTTCCACGAACCACCGCGAAACCCGGTCACCACGCGCGCGGGAAATCCCGCCGTCCGCGCCAGCAGCACGATCGCGCCGGCGAACAGCTCGCAGTGCCCCGGCTCGTGCGAGTCCAGCCACCGCACCAGCGGGTCGCCGTCGCCGCCCGGCACGCTGGGCGACAGCGAATAGGCGTGATTTTTCCTCAGCCACGCCGACACCTGCTCCGCAAATTCCGGGGCCGACAGCCTGCCCGCCGCCGCGGCGCCGGCCACCGGACCACCAATAATTTCACTCGCGATCCGCCCCAGCTTGACGCGATCCGGCCCGCTCACCCCCAGCCGGGTTTGCAAGATCACCCGTTGCGGCCCCGCCCGGTCGTTCTCCTGCCAGAGCTTCGCGAAGTTGGGATCCGGCAGCGCCGCCGCGGCGGTGATGCCCTCCACGCGATAGGCGGTCATGGTCACCGGCTCGTCCCGCAACGCCACCACGCTCAGGTCGGCGCCCAACCGAAAATTCTGCGGCTCGCGAAACTTCAGCAGCTCAAATTCACCGAGCAACGGCAGGTAACGGCTCACGCCCGACTCCAGATAAAACGTCCAGTAAGTCGCCACCCCCCGGCGCGGCCGCGCCTCGCCATGCACGACCGAGTCTGTCCGCTCGCGGCCCAACTTCTGCCGCAATTGCGCTGAAAGCTTGAAGGTCCCGTTTTCATATTGGTCGAGCACGAGCATCCGCCAGTAAGGCGCGGCCGGCACCTGCGTGCGATCCGACAGGTCCACGCTCAGCGCCAGCCCGTCGTCCCGCTGGATATCGGTGACGTCCCCCAGCTTGATCGTGTCGTTGAAACCGGTCTTCACCTTTTTGGAAATGAACCGTTCGAGAAACAAACTGTTCTCCAGTTGAAAACGCGGGATCGCGAGGAACAGCAGCCCCGACACCACGACCACCCCCGCAAACAGTCCGCCGCCGAGCGCGACCACGCGCCAGTCCGCCACCTCGCGCAACCGACGGAAAAGTTGAGGCCAATTCGCGTGCGCCGCCCACACTGGTGCGGCACCGCCTTTTTGAAACGGCGCGCGTTGCCCGCCATCCGCCGCCTCCACCAGCGTGATCGTCAGCAGGAACGCCAGCGCGCAGGCGGTATAGATCAAAATCTGCGCCGCAAACAGCAGCGACACCGTCAGCACGCCGGCGACCACAATCAGGAAAAGTCCGAGCACGATCACCTGCAAATCGTCGCGCCGCTGCCGATAGCTGATGCCCCGGTAGAGCAGCAGCATGATGTCGAGCCGCACCATCGCAGGCAGCAACTCGGCCGTCAGCCAGAGGTCGCCACAGAAGATCAGCACGATCACGGGAAACGCCAGCGTGTGCGCGAGCGCCGGCACGCGAGTCGGCAACGCCGGTTCTGCGAGGCAGGCGCCAGCCGCGACCGTCGTGATCGCCATCAGCGTCCATCCGCCCACATCCATGTAGAACACCGTCCACACCGCCAGCAGCGTGAGCACGCCGCCGAGCAGCCACTTGAGCTGATGCAACTCATCGAGACTGAGTTGAGGCCGCTTGGTCTGGCCGGTGGCGCCCACGCTGGCCGCCGCATCGCGTTGGATTTTCGCACTCATGCCGAAGCTGCTGGCTCCCCATCGACCAATGCCACCACGCCCCGCGCTCCATCCGGCGCAAAGGTCATCACATTTTCCCGCCCGCGCGATTCCCGGTCATCCTCCGCCCTGCCGTCTCCGACCTCCGCCGTCGGTTGCACCACCGCGAGTTTGTCCAAAAATGCATCCAGATCGTGCCCCCGCCGCACCGGGATCGGCGGCTCCGCATCGAGGGCCACTCCTGTCAGCCGGCCCGCCCGAAACAGATCCTCCGCCAGCGTGGCGCAAAAACTCACCAGCAACTCGAACTGCTCCGGCCGCGTCCACACGGCGGCCTCCGTCTGCAGCCAGATCGAAAACCCCTCCGCGCGTTCCGCCGCGAACTGCCGCACGAGCAGCGTTTGCATCCGCGCGCTCGCCTTCCAGTGAATCAGCCGGTGCGAGTCGCCCGCCGAGTAGCGCCGCAGCGCCAGCAGGTCGCCGCCGCTGCCCGCCCGCGCCACGCGTTCGCCGCCGGCCGGCCGGCGCGCCGCGGCCGCGGCCTGCCGGCGATACTCGACCGGGGCCGGCCACACCACCGCCTCCGCCCGGAGCTCCGTGCCAATTTCTTTTTTTAGGAAGCCAAACGGAAACAGCGAACCCACCCCCGCCAGCTCCACGCGCACCACGCCGCGCGCGACCGGCTTGAACACCCAGTCGAGCCGCGCGTCCCCGCCCGGCTCCAGCCGCGTGCGCAACGCCAGCCGCCCGCGCACCTCCTGCTCGTCCGCTTTCGCCAGCGCCGCGCGCACGTCGATGCCGCGCGCCGTCAGCGTGGACTCCGCCCGTTGCTGCGGCCCATCGTGCGTCGCCTGCGCCGCCAGCTCGAACCACAGCCCGTAGGTCGGCAAAAAAGATTTCCCGTTGCGCAGCTCGAGCGCGACAGCCGACTCGTGCCCCGCCCGCAGCGGTGGGGCGAGCTGCAAGCGCCATTCCACGCCGCGCAGATTCAGCCACGACAGCACCCCGCTCAGGATCAGGCACGCGAGCAGCAGCGAAAGGGTGATGAACAGAATATTGCTGGAAGAATTGTAGGCCGCCGTGCCAATCCCCATCGACAGCCCGATCAGCAACACGCCCGAGACCGTCGGCCTGATCCGATGGCCTCGCTGCGGATAAACCAGTGACCACAACAACGCGTTCCAGGTAAAGCGCCGCCGCGTGCGCGTGCCCGGGCCGGACCACGCCGCACTGTCGCGCGGAACGTGCAACGCGGAACGCTCCACGCCCAACACTGAAGTATCGGCTCCGACCATTGGGCGTTGCGCGTAAAAGTTCAGGGTTGAGCGTTTCCGACCGTCACATCGGCCCCGGAATCGACGCCACGATTCGTCGCAACGCGGCCGCCACCGCCCGCCGTTCCTCCAGCGCATCGCTCGTCTGCCGCGCGAGCGCCAGCCGGTGGGCGAAGATGGGAGCGACGAGTTCGGTCACGTCGTCCGGCAGCACGAAATCGCGCCCGAGCACCAGCGCCCGGGCCTGCGCCGCCGTGCGCAGCGCGAGCCCGCCGCGCACGCTCACGCCCGCGCGAAACTCCGCCTCGGTGCGCGTCGCGGCAACGATCTTCAAAACAAATTCCAGGACACTCTCTTCGACGAACACCTGCTGCGCCAGCGACTGCAATTTCAGCACTTCGCTGTGCGTGACGACCGGATTGAGCGCGATCGCATCGTAGCCACCGCGCTGGGTGCGCAGAATCTCGAGTTCGTCCACCGCTTGCGGGTAACCCATCTGCAGCCGCATGAGGAAGCGGTCCATCTGACTCTCCGGCAGCGGAAACGTGCCCTCGTAGTCCACCGGGTTTTGCGTCGCAAATACCATGAATGGCGTGCCCACCGCGTGGGCCTCGCCATCGATCGTCACGCGCGCGCGATCCATCACCTCGAGCAGCGCCGACTGCGTCTTCGGCGTCGCGCGGTTGATTTCGTCCGCGAGCACGACATTCGCAAACACCGGGCCTTTTTTGAAAACAAACTCCTTCACCGTCTCATCGTAAATCGCGACGCCCGTTACATCGCTCGGCAGCAAATCGCTCGTGAACTGGATGCGCGAAAACGCGCAGTCCATCGAACGCGCGAGCGAGTAGGCGAGCGTGGTCTTGCCGACGCCCGGCAAATCCTCGATGAGCAAATGCCCGCCCGCGACGAGGCACACGAGCACCTGTTCGATGACATCGTCCTTGCCGCGGATCGTAACGCGCATGTTGGCGCGCAGCCGATCCAACGCCTGTTTCGCCTCAGTGATCTGCCCCGCCTGCATGAAGTCGCTCATGGGCCGAACGCTAACGAAGACGGCGGCGCGCACAAACGCTTTTGCTTGTGGGCGCTGCTAATCGCCCCGCCTCGGCAAGCCTGACCCAAAAAAACTCAATACGTCAAATTGCCCCAGTGGACCAACGATTGAATCCGGCGCGACGAGGTCGCCACCGAGCGCCGCAGTGTTTCCGCCCTCCGCCAATCCGCCTTTCCGCGAGCAAGGTCACGCCAAAATCTCCAGCATCCGCGCAAACAGCCGGTTCACCCGTTCCTGATTCGACTTCACGAGGTCCTTGAATTTTCCGAAATCGATCTCCATGCCCTCGAGCCCGTTGGCATAGTTATCGATCAGCGCGAGGCTGTTGTAGCGCAGCCCGGCCTCGGTGCAGAGGTCAGCTTCATGCGCCGCGGTCATGCCGATGACATCGCCCCAGCGCTGCACAATCTTGATCTCCGCCTTCGTCTCGAATCGCGGACCGCGCATCTGCACGTAGGTCTTGCCGGTGTGGATTTTGAATTCTGGCGCCAGCTCCGCGACGAGCCGCGGGATGAGGTTGTTGGCGATCCCCGGCGCACCACCCTTCAGCTCCTGATCGAAAAACGTCGCCGGCCCCTGCTGCAGCCCCACGTAGTCGCTGCACGAGACAAACGTCCCCGGCGGCAGCTCTTTCTTCAGCGACCCGACGGAGTTGAGCGACACGACGTCCTCGAACCCGAGATTGGCGAGCGCGCGGATGTTGGCGCGGTAATTGATCGAGTGCGGCGGGAGCGGAAACGCGTAGCCATGACGGTTGATGAGCGCGTGTTCGCCCTGCGTCTTGTAGGTGACCGGTCCATGCGCCGTCTCGACCGTCTTCACCGCCCACGAGGCGAACAGCGTGGAGTTCACAATGCTGGTGCCACTGATGAATGCGACTTTCATCTGCCGAATCACGCGCTACGCTGCCCCAATGACAACGCGAAAGCACCTCGTAACATCGCGCTCGACGGTAGGGCCGATCTTCGACCCGCCCGCTTTCAGGCGCCCGCGTCGACGGACGAGGCGGCGATCCGCCCAACTGTGGAACGCGCGCTCTTTGGCCGGGGTCCTAGGCCTCGCGCTCGCCGACTGCGCGACACCCGGCCCACTCCACCTCTACTCGCTGCCCACCGCTTCCGCGAACGCGATCGCGGACACCGGCGCCGATCACACCGCCGACACGCCAAGTTTTCTTGCTCCCGGTGAGGTCATCATCGGCTTCGCCTATGATCTGTTCACCGATCATTTTTTTCTGCGGCTCGCGCCGGGCGATCGCATTCGCGTGGTTGACCGGCCGGCCCGCGCGGTGAAGCGGGAGTTCGTCGTGGCCGAGCTGCAAACGACCGACGCCGCCGGCGACCTCGCGGTCCGGCCGCGCGACGGACATCTCTTTGCCCTCCATCCCACGGCGTCGGCGCTGATTGAACTCACTCGTTTTGGAAACATCGTGCGCACGATTCCGCTCGCCGGTTTCGGCGCGCCGCCGCTGGCCATCGCTTACGATCCCCAAGGCAACCGGCTTTTCATTTTACGGATCAAGCAGCACGCGGCCTGGCTCTCCACGCACGAGATTGATGGCCGGCTCATTCGCGAGGTGGCGCTGTCCGAACCAGCGTCTCCCCGCTCGCTCGGATTCGATTCCGCTACGCGCGAACTCTATGTCCCACTGGCCACCGGGCAGGCCGTCGGCGTGTTCGACGAAAACGGCCAACTCCTCCGCACCCTGGCGCGGCCTGCCAGGTTCGTCGACGTCGGCCCGCGTTCGTTTTTGCGCCTGTTCTGAATTTCGACCGGTTCTAAATTTCCGCTCGTCACCCTGCACCCGCCCCGCATCACTTCCCCTCATGCCGCTCATCGACCAGCCGCTCCCCGAGCTCCTCAAGTATCGCGGGCTCAATCCCCGCCCCGCCGACCACGACGCCTACTGGGCCGAGGCTCTGCGCGACCTGGCCGCCACGGATCCGCGCCCCGAGCTGCGTCCGAACCCGACCGCGGCGACGCGCCACGTCGAATGTTTCGATCTCTGGTTTACGGGCGTCGGCGGCGCCCGCGTCTACGCCAAATATCTCCGGCCGAGAAATTCGCACCCGGGGGCCGCCCCGAGAAAACTTCCCGCCGTCCTCCAATTCCACGGCTACTCGGGCCACAGCGGCGACTGGTTCGACAAACTCGGCTGGGCCGCCGAAGGTTTCTGCTACGCCGCCATGGATTGCCGCGGCCAAGGCGGGCGCTCGGAGGACAGCGGGCAGGTAAAAGGCCCCACGTTGCGCGGCCATATCATCCGGGGACTCGAAGACCCCGACCCGCGCAAACTCGCGTTCCGCCAAATCTTCCTCGACACCGCGCAACTCGCCCGCGTGGTGCTGAGTTTCGCCGAGGTCGATGCGGACCGCCTCGGCTGCTTCGGCGCCTCGCAGGGCGGCGCGCTCGCGCTCGCGTGCGCCGCGCTCGAGCCCCGCGTTAAGCGCGCCGCGCCCGTCTACCCGTTTCTCTGCGATTACCAGCGCGTGTGGGAGATGGATCAGGCGAAGGAAGCCTATGAGGAGCTACGCCTGTTTTTCCGGGCGTTCGATCCGCGCCACGAGCGCGAGAAAGAGATTTTCACCAAGCTCGGCTACGTCGACTGCCAGCATCTCGCGCCGCGCATCCAGGCCGAGGTGCTGATGTTTACCGGCCTGATGGACCCGATCTGTCCGCCCAGCTCCCAATTCGCCGCCTACAACAAGATCACCTCGAAGAAAGACGTGGTGATCTATCCTGATTTCACGCACGAGACGCTCCCCGGACAAAGCGATCGCACGTTCAACTTCATGCTTGGGCTCTGAGGTCGGGCACGGTCTCTGACTTGCCCCTTCGCGCGCGCTGAGTGTTCGCACCGGGGGCGGGTCAAAGACCCCGTCCTACCCCACCCACGAAATCGCCTGAAATTTCTTCGCCAACTCCACGTCCTTGGCCGTCACCCGGCCGCCGGCGTCATGCGTGTTGAGCCGGATCGCGACGCGGTTGTAGACGTTCGTCCATTCCGGATGATGGTTCATCGCCTCCGCCTCGAAGCTCGCCCGCACCATGAAACTGAGCGCTTCACGAAAGTTCTCAAACGTGAACGTTTTTGCCAGCGCCTCGCGCTCGAAACTCCAACCCGGCAGCGCCGCCAGCGCCGCCGTTATCTCCGTTGCCGTCAGTGGGGTGCTCAAGCCGCCAGCGTGGCCCGAATGAGCGCCCTGCGTCAATTCCTCCTCGTCGGCGCCCGGTAGCGATTCGCGCGAAGGCGGCTTGTCAACGCCCGCGCCGCCGCCCTAACTCTCGCATTCCAGCATGAGCCAAGCGCCCAGCCCCGTTCCCCACCACGTCGCCATCATCATGGACGGCAACGGTCGCTGGGCGAAATCGCACGGCCTGCCCCGCATCGAGGGCCACCGCCGCGGCGTCGAGACGGTGCGCACCACCACCTTCGCCGCCCGGGATCTCGGCGTGCGGATGCTCACGCTTTACGCGTTCTCGATCGAGAATTGGAAACGCCCGCCGGACGAGGTCGGCGCGCTCATGGGGCTGCTTGAATACTACCTGAAGCAGGAACTCACAACTTTCGTCCGCGACCGGGTGCGCCTGCGCACCATCGGTCGCACGGACGAACTGCCCGCTGGCGTCCAGCAAGTTCTCCGCACGACGATGGAGGAAACGAAGCACTTTGCGGACTACACGCTCGTCCTCGCGCTCAACTACGGGTCGCGCTCCGAGGTCGTCGACGCCGCGCGCGCCTACGCCGCCGCCGTCGCCGCCGGCCAGGAAAAACTCAACGACGGCTCGTGGGCCACGTTCAGCCGTTACCTTTATACGGCCGACATGCCGGAGCCCGACCTCGTCATCCGCACCTCGGGTGAGACGCGCATCAGCAACTTTCTCCTTCTGCAGGCCGCCTATGCCGAGTTCGTCTTCACGCCGGTGCTCTGGCCCGACTTCACGAAAGCCGACCTCGCCGCCGCCATCGCCGAATTCAACAAACGTGAGCGGCGCTTCGGCCTGACCAGCGAGCAGCTCGCGAAACCCGCGGCGGTCGCGAAATAATTTCCGCACCTGTGGCTAAACGCATGCTCAGCACCATCGTCCTGTGGGCCCTCGTCGGCGGGGCACTATGGTTTTTCCGCACCACGGGCGCGCTGGTGCTCATCACGATAATTTCGGTGCTGACCCTGCGCGAGTTTTATCAGATGATGCACGCGTCGGGCTATGATCCGTTCGACAAGTTCGGCATGGTCTTCGGCGCCCTCATCACCCTCGCGCCGTGGTGGGTCGGGGCGCAATTCGGCAAACCCGTGCACCTGCTGCTGCCGCTGGCCACCGTCGTCTTCGCGGTGCGGCTGTTGGGCGAACGCACTCCGGAAAATCGCGTCGAAGCCCTGAGCTCGACCCTCTTCGGCCTCGTTTACGTTCCGCTCCTGCTGCAATACTTCGTGCGCATCGTCACGCCGATGCCAGGGGACACCATCACCCCCGACGACCGGCTGCTGCTCGCCCTGTGGCTCATCGCCGCGACGAAGTTCTGCGACGTCGGCGCCTTGCTCACGGGGCTCGCAATCGGCCGCCACAAGATGGCCCCGCAAATCTCGCCGAAGAAAACCTGGGAAGGTGCCGTCGGCGGCATGCTCTTGTCCATGGGCATCGGCGCCCTCTTCGCCTGGCTCGCGCGCGGCCATCTGCCCGCGCACATGACGCCCGGCGTGGCCGCCCTCATGGCTGCGCCCATCGCCATCGTCGGCATCATCGCCGACCTCGTCGAATCCGTGCTCAAGCGCCGCGCCAACATGAAGGACTCCGGCGCCACCGTGCCCGGGATGGGCGGCGTCTTCGACGTGAGCGACAGCCTGATTCTCGCCGCGCCCGTCGGCTATTTTTTGTTTGGCCTGCCCTGACGCGCCATGAACGCGCCCGCAAAAAAACGCGTCGTTCTCCTCGGCGCCACCGGTTCCATCGGTGAAAGCACCCTCCGCGTGCTCGCCGCGCATCGTGACAAACTGGAACTGGTCGGCATCGCCGCGCGCGCCAACTGGGAAAAACTCGCCAGCATCGCCCGCTCGTTCGACGTGCGCCATGCCGCCATCTTCGACGATGCGGCTTTCGCGGCCGCCCGCGCCAATGCCGCTGCCTTCCCCCCCGGCACGCGCCTCTCCGGCGGGCTCGCCGGCCTCGTCGACCTCGCCCAGTTGCCCGAAGCCGACATCGTCCTCGTGGCAGTCGTCGGCACCACCGGCCTCGAGCCCGCCCTCGCCGCGCTCGCCGCCGGCAAGGACCTCGCTCTCGCGTCGAAGGAAATCCTCGTCCTCGCCGGCAAGTTCGTCGTCGCCGCCGCCAAAAAGCACGGCGCGAAACTTCTCCCCGTCGACAGCGAGCACAACGCTGTCTTCCAATGTCTCGAAGGCCACCCGCAGGCGGGCGTGCGCCGCATCGTGCTCACCGCGAGCGGCGGCGCATTCCGCGACTGGCCTGCCGAGCGCCTCGCGCAGGTCACGCCCGCCGACGCCATCAAGCACCCCAACTGGGCGATGGGCCCGAAAATCACCGTCGACTCCGCGACGCTCGCCAACAAGGGCCTCGAACTCATCGAGGCGCAGTGCCTCTTCGGTCTGCGTCCGGAGCAATGCACGGCGGTCCTTCATCCGCAGAGCATCGTCCACTGCCTCGTTGAGTTTACCGATGGCGCGATGCTCGCGCAGCTCTCTCCGCCGTCGATGACGTTTCCCATCCAGCATGCGCTGCTGCACCCCGCCCGCCCGCCCGGGGTCGACCCGGCCCTCGACTTGACCAAAGCCCTCAGCTTCGATTTTCGCCCGGTGGACGAGACACGTTTTCCCATGCTCCGGCTGGCCAAGCAAACGATGGCGACCGGCGGAGTGGCCCCGGCGATCTATAACGCGGCTAACGAAGTCGCCGTCGCCGCCTTTCTAAATGGTAATATTCCATTTCTTGCGATTCCGCGGCTGGTTGAGCACACTTTGGCCACTGTCACCAATTTCGAACCCGCCAACCTTGCCGCGGTGCTGGCCGTGGAGGCCGACGCCCGGCGCGTCGCCACTGCCCGCCTGAGTAATTTCGCTCCCTAACTTCCCTTTCCCCCGTGCCCTCCGACCTGCTGCAAACCGTCTTCTCCAACCTCTGGTCGTTCTTCCTCGTCGTTCTTTTCTTCGGCGGATCGATTTTCGTCCACGAACTCGGCCATTTCCTCGTCGCCCGCCGCCGCGGGGCGCACGTCGAGCGATTCTCCATCGGCTTTGGCCCGGCCATCTGGTCGCGGCGAGGCAAGGACGGCGTCGATTATCGCGTGTCGTGGATTCCACTCGGCGGTTACGTGCTCCTGCCCCAACTCGCCGACCTCGGCCCGATTGAAGGCGAAAGCAAGGCGGACGTCACCAAGCTGCCACCCATCAGCTACGTGACCAAGCTGCTGATCCTCGTGGCCGGTGCTGCGTTTAACATGCTGTTCGCGTTCGCGCTCGCCTGCGTGGTCTGGTGGGTCGGACAGCCGATGCTGGCCGATCTCGCGACCACCAAGCTCGGCACGGTCGCGCCCACGGTGAAACTGGCCGACGGCACCGCCGTCCCCAATCCCGCCTTCCAAGCCGGATTGAAGGCTGGCGACACCGTGCGCTCCATCGACGGCCACGCCGTCGCGAATTTCGAGGACATCATCAGCGGCGTGATCCTCGGCTCCGCCCGCTCCGGCGACGGCCGCCGCCAGTCGATTTTCGAAATCGACCGCGCCGGGACCACCATGCAAATTACCGTTTATCCGTTGCTGCTTTCGGAGGAAAAGATTCGCGTGGCGGGAGTTGAGCCACCCGATGATTTCTTGACCGCGGAAGCCGTGATCCCCGGCTCACCCGCGGAGGCCGCCGGCCTCCGACCCGGCGACCGACTCGTCGCGATCGACGGCAAGCTGGTGTTTCAGCGCTCGGCCGTGGGTGAGCATCTGGCGAAGAACCCCGACCGCCCCAGCGCGTTTCTCGTTCAGCGCGGCTCCGAACAAATCACGCTGCTCATCCAACCCCGCCTCGATCCCGATCCCGCTGGCGGCAAGCCTGTCGCGCGGATCGGCCTGCGTTATCGCGACGCGGTGATCGTGCTGCACCCAACCCCGTGGTCGCAAATCGCCGATGACGTCGTCTCGACGTTTCGGACACTAGGCGCTCTCCTGAGCCCGAGTTCCGACATCGGCCCGTCAAAACTAAGCGGCCCGATCGGCATCGCGCGAGCCCTCCACCAGCAGGCCCAATGGGATTTTCGCCGGGCCCTGTGGTTCGTGATCCTCGTCAATGTGAACCTCGCCGTCTTCAACCTGTTGCCCATCCCCGTGCTCGATGGCGGGCAGGTCGTCTTCGCCACCATCGCCCGCCTGCGCCGCCGTGAATTACCCGCCAACATCATCATCGGGACCCAAAGCGCGTTCTTCGTGCTGATTCTGTCGCTGGTCCTTTACGTGAGCTTCTTCGACGTCAAGCGCTGGGCCCGGGATGCGAAGGCCGACCGCGGCGAAGCCGCCGCTCCGGCGGTCCCGGCGCCAGTCGTGCCGGTGCAGCCGACGAAGTGATTTCGTCGGGCGGGTGTCTTGCACCCGCCGCGGCGTCAGCCAGACTGACGCCCTACCTCCGAGCCATGTCCTACTGCTCCTCGCGTTTTCACACGGTTCGCCGCCCCACCATCGAGGTGAACGTCGGCGGCATCGGAGTCGGCGGCGCCAATCCGGTGCGCCTGCAGTCGATGACCACGAGCGATACGCAAGATGTCGCCGCCACCGTGAAACAATCGATCGCGCTCGCCGAGGTCGGCTGCGAAATCGTCCGCATCACCGCGCCCAACGTCGCCGCCGCGAAATGCCTCAAGGAAATCCGCACACAATTCTCTGCCGCGGGCTTCGCGCATGTGCCGCTGGTCGCGGACATCCATTTCCTCCCGAGCGCCGCGATGGAGGCGGTCGAACACGTCGAGAAAGTCCGCGTGAATCCCGGTAATTACGCCGACAAGAAAAAATTCGCCGTCCGCGAATACTCCGACGCCGCCTATGAGTCCGAACTGCAGCGGCTCCACGAGACGTTTTCTCCGCTCGTCCAGCGTTGCCGGGAACTCGGCCGCTCGATGCGCATCGGCACCAACCACGGATCGCTCTCCGACCGGCTCATGAACCGCTATGGCGACACGCCGCTCGGCATGGTCGAAAGTGCGCTCGAATTTCTCCGCATCGCCCGCAGCCACCGCTACGATCAAGTCATCCTTTCGATGAAGTCCTCCAATCCGAAGGTGATGATTCAGGCCTACCGCCTGCTCGTCGAGCGGATGGCACGGGAGGACATGCATTATCCGCTGCACCTCGGCGTGACGGAGGCCGGCGACGGCGAGGATGGCCGGATCAAGAGCGCCATCGGCATCGGCTCGCTCCTGCTCGACGGCCTCGGCGACACCATCCGGGTGTCGCTCACGGAGGACAGCGTTTATGAAATTCCCGTCGCCCGCGCGATCGCCGACAAGGCGATGTCGCTCTGGGGCCACGCGGCTGGTGAGAGCGCGACCGATTCGGTCGACCCTTACCATTTTGCCAAACGCGAAACCGCCACGCTCACGCTTGGCGCGCAGTGCAGCGTCGGGCCCGGGCAGCCGCCCCGCGTCATCGTGCGCGTGTCGTCCGTCACCGACCTTCCCGCCGCCGCGCGCGAACTTTCCTCGCCGAAACTGAAAGACACCCCCGCCGAGGGCCTGCTCGTGCCCCTCGCGACCCCCGGCGAGCTCGCCGTCCTGTGCGAAATCGCGGCCCGCACGCCGCTGCCGGTGACGTTTCTCGCCCTGGAACTCTCGCCCGCGCTCACACCGGACATCCTGCAACCCCTGCTCGCCATGAGCCCGGGGCGGCTGATGCTCGTGCGCCGCTTCAGTGGGGCCGACCGCGATCAACTCACGGCCTGGGCCACGGTGGTCCGGCAGCACGGCCACTTTCTCGCCTGCGATGTCACGCCCGAAGAAATCTCCGCGCTCGGCGAAACTCTCCGTCAGCTCGGCGACAACCGGCTCGTGTTCGCGGCCAGCGCCCAAACCCCAACTCCCGGCTCGCGCCACGCCCTTGGCGCGTATCGCCGGCTCGCGGAGGAGCTGGGGCGCCTCGGATTGCGCGCACCCATCTGGATCCGCAATACGCCGGCGACCGCCGTCCAAGGCGACCAAAGTTTCCTCTCCAAACTCCTCGAGGCCAGTTTCCTCACGGGCGGCCTGCTGTGCGACGGCCTCGGGGATTTCGTCAGCATCGAGACCGAGAGCGATCCATGGCGTGCGACCAAGCTCACCTATAACGTCCTCCAGGGCGCCGGGGCCCGCATCTCGAAGACTGAATTCGTGGCCTGCCCCAGCTGCGGCCGCACTCTCTTCGACTTGCAGACCACCACGCAGCGCATCCGCCAGCAGACGGGCCACCTGAAGGGCGTGAAGCTCGCGATCATGGGCTGCATCGTGAATGGCCCCGGCGAAATGGCGGACGCCGATTTCGGCTACGTCGGCGGCGCGCCGGGGAAAATCAATCTCTACGTCGGAAAAAATTGCGTGCAATATAACCTTCCGCAGGCCGAAGCCGACGCACGTTTAATTTCGCTCATCAAAGAACACGGCAAATGGATCGAGCCGGAGCCCGCGCCCGCGTGAGCGCAGCCCGCGCGCGTATTCAGGAACGCAGGCGCCGTGACCGAATCGTCACCCACGCGCCACCTGCGGGTCGGCTTCCCAAGCCCCTTCCACGGCCGTGTAACACCGCCCAAATTACGGTTTTTGCACCCCATTTCTGGCGCACCTAACTCGGCCGCGTCATGGCAACGAAAAAACCGAAAAAGTTATGCTCAGCTTCACTGTGAATAAGTTGTCGGAAACTTCGCCTTGAAATGCTTTTTTGGTTCACAGTTACTGCGTCTTCGTTCAGTTGTTTTTCGTTCTCGGATGTTCTTTCCCATGTCGTTTGTGCCCTATCCAGAAAATCCCGCGGTGCTTTCCACCGGTATTAACTGGTCATCAATGTCTTATAAGATCTCGTTTCTCTTTATTTCCCGAATGATGGCCGGACTCAACTTTTCCTGCGGCGATCAGACCTGGATGAGGCGTTTTCTGACATGCTGGAAGGCCGAGCACGAAGCAGTGTGAATAAATCCGCCCCAACGCCAGTTTCCATGCCCTCTTTGTCTCTTCCACCCAGCCTCTGGGAAACCGTCAAATGCGACTTCAAGTCGCTCTTTCCCGAGGATGTTTTCCAAATGTGGTTTGAGCCGGTGGTGTGCCTGGAGACCACGGGCGATTCCATGACCTTGGGCGTGCCGAACGACTTCGCCGCCATCTGGATTCACGATAACTACCTCGACCTCATCACCCAGCGGTTGCGCCTGACCGCCGGCCGGATGGTCAACGTCACCCTGCGCAAGGCCGATTCCGCCAGCCGCGTTTCCAGCACGGCCACCGCGGCCCGCACCGCCAGCGCCGAAGCCGCCGCGCCCCGCGGCCGCGCTGCCACGCCCCGCCGCACCACCCGCTACGACGAACGCGGCCCGGCCACCGGCTCGCTCAACCCGCGCAACACCTTCGAAACCTTCGTCGTCGGCAACAACAACCAGATGGCCCACGCCGCCGCCCTCGCCGTCACCCAAGCCCCGGCGCAAGCCTACAACCCCCTCTTTTTCTACGGCGAAACCGGCCTCGGCAAAACCCATCTGATGCACGCCATCGGGCACGCCATCCTGCGCGCCAACCCCGACGCCCGCGTCGCCTACCTCTCCACGGAAAAATTCACCAACGAGTTTATCCAAGCCCTGCAGGAGAACAGCCTCACCAAATTCCGTCAGCGCTACCGCCACGTCGACGTGCTCCTCATCGACGATGTGCAGTTCCTCGCCGGCAAGGAGCGCATCCAGGAGGAGTTCTACCACACCTTCAACGACCTCTTCGAATCCGGCAAACAAGTCGTTCTTTCCAGCGACCGCCGCGCCAGCGAAATCCAGAAACTCGAATCCCGCCTGGTCTCCCGCTTCGAGTGGGGCCTGCCCGCCGACATCCAGGCGCCCGATCTCGAGACCCGTCAGGCCATCCTCCGCTCAAAAGCCGCGACGCTGAAATGCAACCTGCCCGAGGACATCCTTAATTTCATCGCGCAAAACATCACCAAGAACATCCGCCGCCTCGAAGGCGCGTTGATCAAGGTCGCCAGTTACTCTGCGCTCACCAGCAAGCCCCTCGATCTCGCGACCGCCGAGCGCCTCTTGCACGACGTGCTCATGGAGCAGGCGCAACACATTCTGACCATCGAGACGATTCAGAAACGCGTGGCCGACCACTTCCAGATCCGCCACAGCGACATGACGAGCAAGCGCCGGCCCAACAACATCGCCATCCCCCGCCAGATCGCGATGTATATCACCCGGACCCTCACCCGGCACTCCCTCCAGGAAATCGGCGACGCCTTTGGCGGCCGCGATCACGGCACCGTCATCCACGCCTGCAAGGCCGTCGATAACATGATGGAGCAGGACGCCTCGACCCGCAGCAGCGTCGAGTTCCTGAAGACGCAGCTCTCGAAGTGACGCGGCGCGCCGTGCGCCGCAGTTGAGAACGGTTCGTCGCCGCGTGCATTACGATGCAGCTCGCCGGCTGCTCCATTTGTCCTCGCGAGGAGCGAAGCGACGGGGCGATCCATCGGAAATTCCAGCCAACCGCCGCGGGCCCACGCGCACAGCTTGATTTAGTCTCTCAATTCTCAACACTCATCCCTCAACCTCTTTCCCATGCCTCTCACTCCCGAGCAAAAGCAAGCCGTCGCTGGTTGGATCGCCGGCGGCGACAGCCTCTCCGCCGTCCAGAAGAAACTCTCCGAGCAGTTCAAGATTTCGCTCACCTACCGGGACGTCCGGTTCCTCGTCGATGATCTCAATCTCGAGTTGAAGGACCCTGCACCCAAGGTCGACACCAGCGATGTCTCGAAGATTCCGCCGCCCGCGAAACCCGCGGCGGGAAAACCTGCAGAAAAAAAGGGCTTCCTCGACAAGGCCAAGGAAAAGCTCGGCCTCGGCAAGGATGAACCCGCCGCCGAACTTGATGACGCCGAAGACGCCGGCCTCGACGACCTTCCCGCCGGTGCCAGCGCCGTTACGGTCAGCGTGGACAAGGTCACCGTCATCCCCGGCGCGATCGCCGGTGGCACGGTGACCTTCAGCGATGGCGTGACGGGCAAATGGATCGTTGATCAACAAGGCCGCCCTGGCTTCACCGAAGTCAGCCAGCCCGGCTACCGCCCCACCCCCGCCGACGCCCAAGCCTTCATGCAGGAACTCAGCCGGGCCCTCCAGCAACGCGGGTTCTGAGCCGGCGCCGACGTCCGAGGTAGCGCGGTGCTTCAGCCCGCGTCAGGGCAGCACAACTCTTCCCCTCGGAACGCGGGCTGAAGCACCGCGCTACCCCGACCCACTCGGTTTCTTCGTTTCCTCCGTTACCTTCTGTGAAGATCCGGGTTTCTTTCGCGTTTCGCACATCACCCCAACAACCGCCGCAACTCCGCCTCGTCGATCACCGCCACTCCCAACTCGCGCGCCTTGTCGAGTTTCGACCCCGCCTCCGCACCCGCTAGGACGAACGAAGTCTTCTTGCTCACGCTGCCGCTCACCTTGCCACCCGCCGCGAGGATTTTCTGCTCCGCCTCTTCGCGCTTCATCGTCGGCAGCGTTCCGGTGAGCACCAACGTCTTCCCGGTAAACACCCCGGTTTCCATCACGGTGCCCTGAGGGTCGATCCCGAGCGTGTTCAGCTTCGCGAGCAACCGCCGGCCCGGCTTGCCGGCGAAAAACTCCAGCGCGCTCGCCGCCACCGCCGGCCCGATCTCCGACGGCACGCCGGCGAGTGGGCCGGTATCGAGCGCGGCGACCTCGCGGTCGAGTTGCGCACACAGGTCCTTGCGCCGGGTTCTTTCCTCGTCGTTCTTCGCGGGGTTCTTCCGTGAGGCCGGCGCCTCAAGTTCGCGGCGTTCGACGAGCTCGGCTTTCTTTAAGACGAAGCGCAGCAGCTTCGAATCCACCAGCTCGGCGAAGCTGCGGTGCCGCCGCCCCAGCTCCCGCGCGGTGCTCTCCCCCACCTCGGGCACGCTCAGCGCGTAGAGCCACTTTTCCAGCGGCAGCGAGCGCGCGGCCTCGCGCGCCGCGACCATCTTCGTCGCGTTCTTTTCGCCGAAGATTCGCGGCTCCTCGGTCGTGCCGAGGTTGAGTGTCGCCAGCGCCTCCCGCGGCACATCGTAGAGGTCGGGCGGATCGCGGACGAGGTCGAGTTCGACAAGCTTGGCGGCGACGATCTCGCCGACGCCATCGATCGCCAGCGCCCGGCGGCTGCAAAAAAATCCGAGCCGCCCGGCGCGCTGCGCCCGGCAGTCGTAGTTCTGACACTTCCACGCTGCGCCCAGTCCGCTCTCGGTATCGACCTCGACCCGCGCGATTTTTCCACCGCACACCGGACACTTGCCCTCAACCGCGGCGGATAAATCGAACTCTTTCGCGCCCTTCGGCCGTTCCTCGGGAAACGACCGCAGCACCGCGGGAATCACCTCGCCCGCCCGCTCGATCTCGACGAGATCGCCCACACGGATGTCCTTGCGGCGAATCTCGTCCTCGTTGTGCAGCGTCGCGCGGCTGATGGTGCTGAGCGAAAGAAACACCGGCTCCAGCTCAGCCACGGGACTGAGGATGCCGGTCTTGCCAACTTGAATCGTGATCGACTTGAGCCGCGTGCGTGCGGTGTCGGGCTTGTATTTGTAGGCGATGGCCCAGCGCGGAGCCTTGTCCGTCGCGCCGGCGTCGCGTTGCTGCGCGAAGTCGTCGAGCTTCACCACCGCGCCGTCGGTGCCGTAGGCGAAGGTGCGGCGAAGCGCGTCGAGTTCACCGATGGCCGCCCACGCCTCGTCGATGCCACGCACGCGCCAGATCCGCTCGACGACGGGCAGCCGCCACGCGCGGAGTCTCTCGTGCAACTCGTCCTGCGAACGCACGACCTCCGGCTCACAGTGGCCGAGGCTGTAAAGGACGATGGCCAGCTGGCGGCGCGCGACCTCGGCCGAATCGAGCAGCTTGATGCTGCCAGCGGCGACGTTGCGTGGGTTGGCGTAAAGCTCTTCGCCCGCGGCCGCGCGCTCGGCGTTGATCCGGTCGAACTCCGCCTGCGTCAGATAAATCTCCCCGCGAATCTCGACCACGCGCGGCACGGCCCCGCCCTTCGCCGCGAGCTGGCGCGGCAGGGTGGCGATGGTGAGGACATTGGCCGTCACATCGTCGCCACGGTCGCCCTTGCCGCGCGTGACGGCGCGCACGAGTTCGCCTTCCTCGTAAGTGAGGCTGACGGCGAGGCCGTCGATTTTCGGCTCGACCGTGTAACGGAGGTCGTCGGTTTCGAGCAGCTTCACAAGCCGCGCGTGAAACGCGCGCACCTCCGCCTCGTTGTAGGTGTTGTCGAGGCTGAGCATCTTCTGCCGGTGGGCGACTTCCTTGAACCCCTGGGCGCGGTCGTCACCCACGCGCTGCGTCGGCGAATCCACGCTCGCGAACTGGGGAAACTCTTCCTCGCGGCCAGCCAGTTCGAACTTCAGCCGGTCGTAGTCGAAATCCGTGATCTCCGGCTTCGCGCGCCGGTAGTAAAGCTCATCATGCCGCGCGACCTGCGAGCGCAGTTCGGCGATTTTCACTTTGGCCTCGGCCGGAGTCATGCCGATGAGACTGAGGCCACCGCCGGCGGGGTTTCAATCCGCGCTTTTCCGAAAACGCGCGTTTCGAGCCGGGCCCGATACCGTGGCCAGCGCCCATAAAGCGCGATCGCCAGCGCCGCGCCGAGCGTGTCCGCCACCCAGTCAGCGACTTCACACGCGCGCCCCGGCACAAAGCTCTGATGCCACTCGTCGCTCGCCCCAAACAGCGACACCACCGCCAACGCCAGCCACGCGGCCCGGCGACCGCCGACGGCCCGCACGGTGAGCGTCGCCAGCAGACCGTAGATGGAAAAGTGCACCACCTTGTCGAAATGCGTGAAATGGAGCGGTGAAGCCACGATGGACCGGCTCGACGCCCAAAAAATCAGCCCGGCAATCGCCAGCGGCCAAAACACCCTCCCCGGGCCGGGTTCATGTGGGAATCGGGGATCCAAAATCGTGAATATTAAATGCTCGGGGCGGGCGGGTTAAACAGCGAACGTTAGTGGTGTTAATATGTGAGCCAGATCCGAACTGCCGAGCGGAAACTGGCCGATACCTCGATTCGTGGTGGAGACTCGCTGGTGGCCCCAAAGGCGCGGCTTGGAAAGTGGCCATCGCGACGAGCATGAAAACGACCACCACGGCCTCAAATCCTTGGCTCGCCCAGGCGCTCGGCATGGGGAGTCCGTTTCGACTAAGAAGGCTATGCATATTAACTTGAACAAGTATCGGCGTTGGCTATTGTAGCTGAATGGAAGTTACAGTGGCTGCCCTGCGCACGAAATATAAGATGCTCGCGTCGAAGTTGGATGAACGTGCGTTGCGTCTGTGCGCAGCCGAGGACGCAAAAA
>SIBG01000099.1 GCA_009695305.1 Opitutus sp.
GGCCCCGAGTTCATCGCCAAGGAACTCCAGCGCTGGCTGGCAGAGCACAAAATCAAAACCATCTCCATCACGCCGGCGAGCCCGTGGGAGAACGGCTTCGTCGAATCGTTTCACTCCCGGTTTCGCGGCGAATGCCTCAACCGCGAGCAACTCTGGACCCTGACCGAAGCCCGCGTCGTCATCGAGGACTTCCGCCTCGATTATAACGCCGAGCGGCCGCACAGCTCGCTCGGCTATCTCTCTCCGCAACGCTTCGTCGCGGGAAAATCTTTACCCATCCCAAGCTCCGGGCCGGACCGCCAAGCCGGTCCGTCCCTCCGCTTGGGCTTGCCAACCACCACCGCAGTCATCACATCAACCAACGCTGCGGACTAACATTCCACCTGGCCCAGTTTTCGGGACCCGCTCAGTCGCGCTGCCAGACGCGCTCGCAGAGCTCCGTGCGGGAAAATGGGCGGCCCGGCTCCTGCATGAGCATGTGCAGCACGTCGAACTCGCGCGGGGACAGCGCAATGGTTTTGCCCGCGCGCGTGACGCGCCGGTGCCGCACGTCGAGGTGCAGGTCGCCGACTTTGAGCAAGTCCGCCGCGGTCGGCGTGGCACCGCGCCGACCGAGCGCCTCGACGTGCGCCACCAGCTCGTCCATCGCAAACGGTTTCGCCAGATAATCGTCCGCCCCGGCGTGGAGGCCTTTGACGCGGTGCCCCACTTCCGCGCGCGCCGTCAGGATGAGGACCCGGGACGGTGAATTCTCCTGCCGGAGTCGGGCCAGCACGCCGAGGCCGGGCAAATTCAAATCAAGCACGATCAGGTCGGGAGGATCTTCCAGCGCGGCTTGCAGACCCATGACGCCATCGTGCTGCGCGCGGACGGAATGACCGTGACGCGCCAGCGCACGGGTCACATGGCCCGCAAGCTGGGGTTCGTCTTCGATCACGAGGATGCGCATGGAGGTTGGGGAAAGCAGGCGAGGCGCCGCGGACGCGGCACCGCTCACTCGAAATTCTCGCCGGCGGGGCCGGCGGGTCAAGTGCGGCGCGCCGAGACAGCGGACCCCGGGGCGTGGGCCAATCGTGGCCCCGGCGCGTGGCTCAGGGTGACCGACCGGATTCCGGCCGGTCAATTGCAGCCGCAGCCGCTGCCGCCGACGCCGCGGCCGCCCGCGGCGGTCTCCCGCGAGAAAAACACGTGCTCGGCCATCGCCGTGTGGAGTGGATCGCGGGCGGGATTCATCTTATAGTCGGCGAGGGCGGCGCGTTCCCACGGTTTCACGCGGACCAGATTGGTGCTGGTGCAGCCGGAAAAAAGCGCCGTGCCGGTGAGCACCAGTGCCAGGAGGGAAATTCGACGGAGTTTCATGATCGTTAGATTTTTTCGGCGAGGAGCTGTTCGATTTGCTGGCGGACGATCTTGTCGGTCGCATCGCCGTGGAAGCCTTCATGGATAAAACGCACCCGGCCATCGCGGCCGACGAGGTAGCTCGTCGGCATGGCGGGCACGACGACTTGCTGCACGAGCTTTAGCTCGCGGTCGTGCAGCGTGGCGAACGGCGGGGCCATTTTTTTCGAAAACGCGGCGGCGGCGGCGGGTTTTTCGTCGATGCTCACGGCGGCAATCACGAGGCCGCGCGGCGCAAAATCGGCGTGGAGTTTCGTCATGGCAGGGAACGAGGCCTTGCACGGCGCACACCACGACGCCCAGAAATCGACGAGCACGACTTGTCCGGCGAGGGCCGGCACCGCGGCTCCGCTGGCGAGGTTAACGACGCCCGCGGGGGCCAGGGCGGGGAACGGGTCGCCGACCTTGAGGTCGGCGCGGGCGAGGGCGGTGAACGCGAGGGTGAAACCCAGGAGGGCGGAGGCGTTCCAAAGTCGCGAGGCGGGAGCGGCCCCGCCGCTCCCGCGGCGGGTTACACGCGGAAGGAGGATTTTAGTTTGTAGCGACATAGTTGAAAAATCCGCGGGTTTGGGCGCGGGTGTGGCCGGTGAGGAGCAGGCCCTCGGCGCCGGGGCAGGCCTGGATAAACTCAAGACCCTTCGACACCCCGAGCACGAACGCGGTCGTCGAGAGCACGCCAGCCTGGAGGCACGTGCCGGCGATGACGGTGGCCTGGGAGCAGCCGTTGGCGACGGGCCAGCCGGTGCGCGGGTCAATGATGTGGCCGTATCGTTTGCCGTCAGCGACGAAGCTGCGGAGATAGTCGCCCGAGGAGGCGACGCCTTTGCCGGTGACGCCAATGCTGCCCGCAGCGGAGCCGGGTTTTTGGGGATCCTCGAGACCGATGTGCCACGCGGGGCGGCCGGGCGGCGGGCCGAGCGCCCGCAGGTCGTGGCCGAAATCGACGAGCACGTTTGCGATCCCATGGTCAACGGCGAGCTGCGCCACGAGGTCCACGGCGTATTCCTTGCCAAAGCCGCCAAAGTCGAGCGCCATGCCGGCCACGGGGAGAAAAACTTTTCCCGGCGCCCGCTGGATTTTTTTCCAACCGACCAGCGCGAGGGCGGCGGCGATCTCGGCGGGCGCGGGGACGCGCGGAGACTCGGCCTGGTAATTCCAGAGACGGATGAGCGGGAGGGTGGTGGGATCGAGCACGCCCTGCGTCATGAAATGCAACGTATCGCAGAGCGTCAGCAAGCCCTCCATCTCCGGATCGACCTCGATCCAGTTGCGGCCGGCGGCGGCGTTGATGCGGCTGACGAGGCTGGCGGGTTTGAAGCGCGAGTATTTCGCCTCGAAGGCGGTGACCCAGCCGACCGCCGCCCGCTCGAAGCCGGCGGCCTGCGGCTCGCCGCCGGGCGCGGCGAACTGCACTTCGCAGCGGGTGCCGAGCGCGGGAAAGGAAAATTTTCGCAGGGGCAGCAATGCGCCCGTCCCAGCCGGGGCGGGCGGTGGTGGACGGTGGGACTGGGCGATGACGGCCATGCGGATGGTGGGCTGATCCTACCAGGTGTATTTCACGCCGCTGGTGACAATCCGCGCGGTGCAGTAAGCGCTGGCCGGCGTGATGCCATCGCGGCCGTGCATGTCGTATTGTTCAAGCGCGGCATCGAGGGCGAAGGAACTGGTGATGTTCCAGATCACTTTCAGGCCGTAAGTGACGGAGCGGAGTTGCGAGAGCCGAAAGTCGGACGAGTAGAATGGGCCGGCGGGGCGCGGGCCGCCACCAACGGGCACGACGGTCGACTGGTTGAGATTGTAAAGGTAGAAGCGCGCGGCGCTCTGGTCGTAGAACCGCACCCACGGGCGGAGGATTAATTTCTCGCCGACGTGTTGGAACCACGCGACATCGACCGTGTGCGCCGCGGTGCCAAACGTGTCGTGATAATACCGGTAGCTGGCCTCCAACGCACCGTGCGCCTCGGTAAACGTCCGGTTGATGCCCGTGAACACGAGCCATTTTTCGCGATAAGTGGGCCGGTTCTCTCCGAAAGAGAGCGGCAGAAAAACCCCGGGGAAAATCTGGGTGTTTTTCTGGACGAGCTTGTAGGGATCGCTGAGATAGCCATCCGCGCGGCCCCAAGTAAGGTTGAGCGAGACGGAGGTGCGCGGATCAAGCAACTGCGTGACGCCGAGGATCGCATCGTTGGTGTGCTTGTGCTGCCGCCGGGCGCGGGAGTTGTAGAAGATCTTGATCTTGTCGTCGGTGCCCGCGTAGCCGGCGAGAAGGGTGGTGTTCTTTTGGTTGAAATCGGTGAGCGTGTTGATCGACCACCCGTTGGAAATGTAGTCGTTCTCGCGGCTGTTGGCGCCGCCGAGCGCGAGGTTAAAACAGCCGAATTGGCGGGACAGGTCGGCGCTCCAGGCTTTCCGGCGTTCGGCATGCAGGAGACTCGTGTCGACTTGATCGCTGCCCGCCGGCGCGGGCTGGCCGGTGGGCGTGGCGCCGGTGATGGAGTCCAGCAAACCCTCGAGCTTGAGGTGCATCTCGGTGCCGAGATTTTGCTCCAGATAGGCGCCCTGCGTCTGGACGGCGATGCGGCCGTTGGCCTCACGATAGTCCTCGTATTTAAAGGTGAGGGAATTTTCGGCGCGCGCGCCGCGCGGGAGAAGCCAGACGAGCAGCGCGGACAGCAGCAGGGCCCGCGGCGAGATGGCGGACGGCCGGGGCAGGGCAATGGGGGGGAGAGGGTTCATCAGGGCGGAGAGGAAGTGCGGCTGGAAGAATGCCCGCCAGGTCGCGCCGGGGAAAAGCGATCGACGGTAACAGCGTTGTTACCTTCGGCGGCAGGAAAGATTTTTACGAGGCGCGGGCAGGCAAAGCATGCGGAAGCCCTATTTGGGGACTTCGACGGACGAGACCCGCAACTGCAGATTAAGTTGCGCGTTGTTCGCCGCATCCGCCCGCAGGCCGAACTGTTCGATGCCAATGTAGGGCGAACGCTGCTGCAGCGCCTCGTAGAATTTTCCCAACGCCGCAAAGGACGCCCGGTTCACCGTATAGTCCAGGGTGTGAATGGAAAACTGACCGTTGGTCTGCGGGGGGGGCGTGCCGCCGCCACTCGTGGTGTTTTTCAGGCCGGCCTCGGCCGCCATCGTGCCGATGGCGGCGAGGAGGCGCGGGCCATCGAGCGTCAGCGCCGGATTGAGCCGGCTGGCGGTTTTCTTGGCGGCGGCCTCAATCGCGGGGCCATTCGCCAGCCACCGGGTCTGCTCGGCCAGATCGGCCGTCGCGCGCCGCTGCGCCTTCCAGAATTGTCCGGTCCGGGCGCTGAAGCTGGACAGCCACAACACCACCGCGATCGCCATAAAGGCCACCAGCAGGAGTTTCTCGCGCAGGAGCCGGCCGAGGAAAAAAGCGCGGAGAGTGCGAATCATGTGGAGGGCAGCCCGGGTTTGATCGCGCCGGGTTTGAAGGTGACGGCGAAGGTGAACGTGGCGACCTCGCCGCGGGTGCCTTCGCTGACGCTGACGACGCGTTCACAGGCCGGCAGTTTTTCGAGCGCCGAGCGGTAGATGGGAATCAGGCCGACGTTGTTCGTCTGCGCTTCAATCCGCATGGTGTAGATGCCTTCCTTCGTGGTCGCAGAGACTCGCGTGAACTTGATCTTGTCCGGCACCAGATTGCCCTCGGCACTGAGGAGGAGGGTGATCATCTCCCACGGCAACAGGCGCTTGGTGGCCAGGTCGTCGATGCGATTCGCGAGGTCCTGCGACTTCATGATCTTTTCGACCGCCGGCCGCTGGCCGTTGAGCTGGGCGAGGCGGACTTTCTGCCAGGCGTTGCCGCCGATGAGCGCGATCTCGCCGAGCGCGAACAGCCCGAGGGCCGCCGCGCAGCCCAAGGTCACCCGCCACAGGATCACATCGCGACGGCGTCCGCGGCGCAGCGCGGCGAGATTCTCCTTGTCACGGACGTCGAGCGCAGCGGCGGACGCCGCCGTCAGCCGCGAGACAAAATCGCCGGAGCGGAAAATAATTTCGCGATCGCTGCGAGCCGGATCAGCCGCCGGCGGGGCGGAGAGATCGATCACGGTCATGCTGCCACCAACGGCGCGCAGGAGTTCATCGCGCCCACGGGCGCGGTCTTCGTCCGTGGCCTCGGGCGTCAGCGCCTGGAAAAGCACGTGCGAGGGGACCGGACCGGTGGCCCAGTGCACGGCGGTCAGGCCCTCGGGTGAGGCGAGGAGGACGGTGGTGGCCGGTGGCACGTCACCGCCCACGAGAGCGGCGAAGGCCGGCAGCACCAGTTCGACCCGGTCCCACGCAGCAGTCTGCTCGGACGTGAAACGGCGGCGGTAGGAGGCGAAGACGAAGGCGTGCTCCGCGCCGGGCGCCCAAAACCAACCGTAGAAAAGTTGCGCGAGGGGAAACGGGGAGACGCCCTCCAGCGCGAGCTCGACTTGGGCCGCGGCCTCGCCCGCCGACGCACCCGCGGCCACTGGGACCGCCCGCGTGAAGAAGAGCGCATCGGGCAACAGCGCGACGCGGGGAGGCGGCGGGCCGGCGCGGAGAGCGTCGAAGAGGGCGAGTTTCATGCGAGGGGCGGTGGACGGATCCGACGGATCAGCCCAGGAGTGACGGGGAATGGCTAGAGAGGAAATTCATTTCAAGTGATGGGCGGAGGCGGCGGAGGGGGAGGAGGAATCTCAGCGTTTTCACTAATTTCCAAGAGAGTAAATGGATAGTTGAGGCTGCGCTGGGCGGCTTGGCCGTTGCGGGTGGTGGTGGGGTTGCTGCGCTGATTGGCGTTCGGCTGATTCGCCGGCGGCGCGGCCGGGCGCGCTGGAGTGGCAGACGCCGGCGTGCGTTGCGAAGTTGCGGTGGTTTGGACCGTCGTGGCGCCGCCCGGGGGCGTGATGACCGCGGCGAGGCGAAATTGCGAATTTCCGTCATGCACCGTCACCAGAATGCGCAGCGCGCTTATGGTGGTGACGAAGGCGTTCGCGTTGCCGGTGGGGCCGGCGATGAGCTGGGCATCGGTGGTTTTTTGGAAAAAACCGGGACCCTGAGTCTGATAGTTCCCGGTGCCAGCAAGGTAGTCGCTGAGGTTTTGCTGCTGGGATGGGTCGAACTGACCGAGGGCGAAGAGGGCGTCCGGTCTGGCGCCGTTGAGGTTGGGGTGCTGAAAATTGAGGAGGGAGACCGCGCCGACGAAGCGGCGCCAGTAGTCGTTGGGGCGGCCGTCCGCGTCGTAGAAAAACTCGCGGACCTTGTCGATCGCGGTGAGTTCACTGAAGGAGCGCAGCGAGCGACCGGGTGATTCGTAGGGCGTGGCGCCTTGATCGTAATCGGGCGAGATCGCGGTGGCATAAGTGTGGCCCCGCTTCATCCAGCCCATGAGCGCATCGGCGAGCCCGTCAGCGTCAGTTTGGGTGACCTGCCAGCCTTGGAAGAGTCGGGAAAGCGTCTGGGCGTCGGCCCGCGGGAGGGAGATTTTCCCGCTCTCGTCCTCGAACGCGAGATCAACCGTGCGGCCTTCGGTCGGCGTGTAGCCGGCAAACGTGAGCGGGTCGCCCCACCCTTCCGCGGGACTGTGCAGGCCGTTGCTCGCCTGCCGGAAATCCTCCAGCACGGCGAGGGTGACCTCGAGCGCCGAGTAGGCCTCCATGCGCAGACGGCGCGCCTCGGCGGCGTGTTGCTCGACGATGAGATCGTTGCCGGATTTTTCGATGAAGGCGACGAGCGCAAACGCCGTGAAGAGCAGGGTGATCATCACGATCACGAGGACGGAGCCGGACTCGGGCGGGCGCAGGCGACCATGACGGGTGCGATTCATGGTTCAGAAGAGCGGCAGCGCCTCGGTGGGCACGGGCAGCGTGACGACACTTTCGGCGGTCATCTTGCCATAGGTGAACTTGAGCCGCAGGCGCTGCGGCGCGAGCGGCGCGCCGCCGGTGGCGTCGAGCTTGAGCACGGTCTCGGTCGTCCAGCGGGTGGAATCGGGATCGTAATAATCATAACTCAGCCCCGAGACGAGCGGGGTGATGATCGTCTCGCGGGGCGCCTCCGTGTCGAAATTTTTCTCCAAGCGCGAATGCCAGAGGAGCATGAGTCCCTCGCGGTCGCGCAGCTGCAGCGAGCACACGACCTCGGGCAACGGCCGGTCCGGCCAGGTAAAGAGGCGGCAGCCCGCCGGCAACTCAAAGGTGAGCAGTTGTTCGGTCACGCCATTTTGCGGTTTGATTTCCTGCAGCCCAATGGGTGAGGAGCGGGCGACCGCGGCGGGCGGCAGCGCCGCGTTGCGCAGCTCGCAATCGAGAAAACGGGTCACCGCGCGGACGTGCTGCTCGAAGAGGTAGACATCGGCGTGGCGGCCCCAGAGTTCGCCCATCGAAAAGACAAAGGTGTTGAGCGCGACGAGCATCATCGCGACAAGAGCGAGCGAGAGCAAAATCTCGATCAGCGTGAACCCGGATCGAATGTTCGACGGTGCCCGCGAACCCCGGGGAGCGCGCCGCGGCGGTCGGTTGAATCGAACCGGGAAATTCGTAAATCGAACCTTCATGGCGCGATTTTTTTCTGCAATTCCAAGATGCGCGTCTTTGCCTCCTGGCGCAGTTTGCCGCGTTCGGCCGGATCGATCGACCAGGTCGGGCGCAAGAGGGTGAAGGTCTGCACGGTCTTGTCCGGCTCGGGCTGCGTGGGGTCGGTGATCTCGCAGGTAAACGTCACCGTGAAAAGATCCGCCATAATCGTGGAGGCGATTTCCACGCTCCATTTCGCGCGCCGGCCGCCGGGAGTGTCGAACTCGCCGCCCGGCTCGAGTTTGGTGCGGTCGGGCTCGGTGAGAACCAGCGAGCGGGCGAAGGCCACATCCGCCCCGGTCAAAGCGCCGCGCGAAATGATCGCGCGGGCGTTGAGGATGTTTACGTAGGAGGCGCCCAAAATAATCGCCGAGAGCGCGAAGATCGTGAGGGCGACGAGCACCTCGACCAGGGTGAATCCAGGCGGTTTGGCGCGCGGCAGCATGTCAGGGTGCGGGCGGGGCATTGGGATCGGGCGGCGTCAAAACTTGCGCGCACGTCCACGGATCGATGGCCACGACGTGCACACTGCCGCCGCGTTGAAACTGCGCGCGAAAGGGCGAGCAGGTGCCGTCGGCATAGAACGAGACGAATGCCAGCGTCTGCGTCTCGACGAGTTGGCCGCCGATGAGCATGGCGTTGCCGCCTTTCTGCGCGGCGACGAAGGTAACCTCGAGATCGCCGGGCGATGGCACGGGAAACTCCTTCGGGACGGCGTCAGCTGCGCTGGCTTCAGCGACGAGGAATCTTTTCCCGTCGAGGTCGGCCCGATACGTCACGCGCAGATCTTTGCGGGACTTCAGCGCGGTCTTGCGGGCCTCCTGCACGACTTTCCAAAAGACCTCTTCCGGCGAGGCGGGCCGGTCGTTGAGCAACCGCGCGGAGCCGCCGATCAACACCGACGCGAGGAGCGCGATGATCGCGAGCGACAGCAGGATCTCCAGCAAAGTGAACCCGCCGCGGGCCCACGCCCGGCCCGGCGACTTACCCGAGCCGACGGCGACCGAAGGGACGGAGGGCCGTCGCGCGCTGCCCGCGGTTTTCATGGAGCCTCCGGCGTGCGGCCCCGTCACTTGTTCGTAGCCGGAGCGGGCGAGTCCCAGTTGCCGATGTCGTCATCCGTGCCGCCCTGCTTGTCGGGGCCCTTGGACCAAAGATCGTAACCGTTCTTATTGTGGGTGCCGGGGCAGGCGTATTGGTAAGGCTCACCCCATGGATCGAGGGGGATCTTGCTCTCGGTGATGTAGGGGCCGTGCCAACGATCCGCCTTTTCCCCGGGCGGAGTGATGAGCGCATTCAGGCCCTCCGCGGTCGAGGGAAAGCCGCCCATGTTCAAACTGTAGGTGAAAAGCGGAGCCTTCAGCGAATCTTTGACAAATAGCTGGGCGGTCTGGCCCTGCGCTCCGCCGAAAATTCCCTGAACGTTGGAAATCGCGAGGCCCGCGAGCAGCGCGAGGATCGCGAGCACCACCAGCAGCTCCATCATGGTAAATCCGCGACGGGCGGAGCGCGGAGCGACGAGGCGGCCGGTGGCAGGAAGGGACGAATGAGTCAGGGTCATGGCGGGGGAACAGTTGGCGCGAAGGGCGCATTTGTCGAGACGAGCCCGCACGAGCAAAGTTTCTTCAATCTGATCGACGGCGCGGAGTTCAGGGCGCAGGCGGCCACGATGCGTCATCCCCGGTGCCGAATTTCTTATCGGGTCCGGCGGAGCGAATTTCCATCTGCGTGCCGCTGACCTGATGGAAGCGGAACGGCGTGCCCCAGCGATCGCAGAGTTCGCCGCGGGCGTTGATGGCGCGGTGCCGCGGGGAGAGGAAGCTGAACTTCACGGGGTTGTCACCCGTGAGCGCAGCGGTGATCTCGGCGTTTTCGCCGACAGGATTACCGGTGCGCGGAAAATTCGTTTGAAAAGTGACGAAGAGTTCGTTGAGCAGCGCGAGGTCGCCGCGGATGGTGCCGGCGGGGGCGTTAAGCTCGTCGGCGATCGGCGAAGCCGGCGCGGAAGATTTTTCGGTTTTCGGAGGTTGATTTTCGAGTAATGGGCGCGGAGCGGACGCAGACGACAGAGGTGACAACGGCGCGTTAGGGATAACGCGCCCGACCTTCGGGCGCAGGAAATAATATGCCGCGATTCCGAGGAGGATCGCGGCGGCGAAGGCGAGGCGATGGCGCATGGCGCATGACGCGGTGACAGAAGCCCACAGGGCGGCTCGAAGACCCTCCCCTACAGCATAAAGCCGAGGTCGGGTTTGGCGAAGCGGCCGATGTTGGGGAGCACAACGGGGAGGTCGGTCGCGCTGACGCCAAACCATTTCGCGAGGGTGGCACTGTATTCGTCGACACTGGTTGTGGGAATCCAACGACCGCGCCCGGTATCGTCGGGGCCGTTGACGGCGAAGTTGGGCATCTTGCCGTAGATGTCGCCGCCGTTGACGGCGCCACCCATGATGACGTGATGGCTGCCCCACCCGTGGTCGGAGCCGTCGCCATTGGTATTATAGGTGCGGCCGAAATCCGAGGCGGTGAAGGTGGTGACCTGGTTCTGCGCGCCGACGGACGTGAGGGCGTTATTGAACGCATTCAGCGACTGGCTGATGTCGCGGAAGAGATTGGCGTGGGCGCCCGAGGCGGTGTTACCCGCGGTGACCTGGTTGTCGTGGAGATCGAAGCCGCCGACGCGGGCGAAGAAGACCTGGCGCTTAAGGCCGAGTTGGGACTGCGCGTTGACGAGGCGCGCGATCATGTGGAGCTGCTGCGCCAGGCTGGTGTTGGGCACGGCGTTGAAGATCGCGGTGAAGGGGCTCGCGCCGGTCACGATGCTGGAGAGGAGCGCGCTGTTATTGATCGCCCCGTTGGTGAGGCCGCTGTAGGCTGTCTCGAAGAGGTTGGCGTTTTGCGCCGCGAGGATGTCGTTCATCGCGGTGGTGCGAATGCCATTGACCGATGTGCCGGTCCCGGAGCCGGTGAGGGCGATGGCTCCAGCCGTGCCAACGGAATACTGCGCGACGTTCTTGCCGACTTGGAACGAGTTCTGGCCATTCAGGCTGAGCGACATCGAGATGCGGTTGTTCGAGTTAAACGCATTCGTGAGATCCGCGAGGCGGCCGCCCCAGCCAGTGGCGAACGGCTTGTCGGCGATGCTGCTCTGCCACTCGACCTGCTGGTCGTTATGCGAGAAGAGCTGCGACGGGCGAGGCACGGAGCCGGAGTTGTATTGCGCCTGCGTCATCGGATAGGCGAGCGAGCCGACATTCGCGAGAACGGCGAACTTGCCCTGATCAAAGAGCGCCTTGAGCTCGGGCATCACGGGGTGGAGTCCCCAGGTGCGACCATCGCTGGTCTTCGGCGTGATCGGAAGGAGCGAAGCTTGCGGCAGCGCGATGGCCCCGCGGCCGGCGGCGTAGGCCGCGTAAGTGGCGGCATCGGTGGGGACGATGAGGTTGTTGGCGTCGTTGCCGCCGGCGAGGAAGAGGCACACGAGCGCCTTGGCGTCGGTCTGCGGCGCAGCGGCGGTGGCGGGATTGGCGACAGCGCCGATGAGCCGGAGCTGCGCCATCGCGGAGAGCATGCCGGTGGCGCCGACTGAAGCGCAGCACGCCCCGAGAAACTTGCGACGGGACAGATCAGAGACGGAGGTTTTGGGATTCATGGCAGAAGGAAGGAGGGGTGCTCGGTGCGCTCAGCCGGCCGCGCCGTTCGCGACTCATCATTTCTGAACGGCGCCCTGGGGAATGGAAACGGTGAGGTAGATCGCGGAGCGAACGCGCTCGATGTCGTTCGCGGTATTAAGCGTGGTGCCGGTGCCGACCGGCATGGCGGCGATGGCGGTGACGAGGCGATCGGTGACCGTCTTCGGCACCGCGCCGGCGGCGAGGATCAAGTTAGCTTGATCGACGAGCGCCTGGGGCGTGCGTGCGAGCGGGAGGAGGCTATCGAGCTGGATGCCGACGGTGGTGTCGAGCGGATTAGTGGCAGAGCGGTTGGAGTAAATGAAAGTCCAAAGCTGGTTCGGCAGACTGATCGCGAAGGTGTCGGTGAGGATCTGGTATTCGGGCGCATATAGGCCGGCGGAGGCAAGCGCCCCGGGCTGGATGAAGTTTGGCTCGAAGAAATTGAAGACCGTCGGCGCGTGCAGTGGGGTCTGGCCGAGGTTGCTCTCAGTGTTTTGCGCGATGAAGAAAGGGGCGTTGGAGTAACGACCGAGGTTCGACGTGCCGTTGAAAGCGCGAAGGAGGGCGGTGGACCGGAGGACGGGCTCCTTGAGTTTGCCAAAGCTCGCGGTGGCGGCGACAGCGCTGGAGCGGGCCTCGTAATCGGTCAAGATGGCGCGGACCACCGCGCCAAGGTTGCCGCGGGTTCCGGTGCCGTCGTTGGCGAAAATTTGCGCGACACGGTAAACGTAGCCGGGGCTCGGGTTGCTGGTGACAAGACGCTGGATGAGCTGGCGCGAAATGAAAGGGCCGGTGTTGGCGTGGCTGACCAAGGCATCCAGGAGCTCCTTGAGGTCCTTCACGCCTCCTTGGTTTGCGGGAATTTGGACCGCGTTGAAGATGGTTTTCACGCCGTCATCGTGAAACGTCGGAAAGAGGACCATCGGAGCGACGTAGTTGGCGGCGGCCCCGCGAAAATTATTGGCGTTGGTTGCGTCGGAGCTGTAGGCCCAGCCGGTGAAAATTTTGGAGACTTCGGTGATGACCTTCTGGTCGTAGGTCGGCACCGGGACTCCCGTCGGGTCAAGCTTTAGCGTGCCGTCGGGATGGAGCTGATTCAGGCCGATAGTGAAGAGCTGCATGACCTCACGCGCATAGTTTTCGTCGGGCGAGGTGAGCACCGCGCCGGTGCGCGTATCAAAGGTGGCCTTAGCGTTGCGCAGTGAACTGAGGTAGACGCCCATGATGGGGCTGAGCGTGACGTTTTCGAGGACCTGGCGAAAATTACCGAAGGCTCCGTTGACGAGGAGATCGTAGTAGTTGGCCATTCCCAGGGCATTCTGAAAAAGCTGGGTGGGCACATCAGACACGACGAGGATTTGGCTGAGGGCAAAAGCGACGCGCTGGCGGAGCTGGTCGGGGGCCGAGACCGCGAGCTTCCACCAAGCGGCCTGGCGATTGCGATAGTCCAGCTGGGGGTTCTCACCGCTCGCGGTGAAGTTCGCAAAGTCCTCGGTCATGGCCGTGCGGTGGGCCGAAGCGGGGAGCGCCAGCTGCGCGGTGATCCAGTTGTTAAGATCGGCGAGGCGCTTGCCCGTGAGCGCGTCGATGTCGGACTTGGCCGGACCGAAGGTCGCCTGCGTGAGGAAGCGCGCGGCGTCGGCCGCCGTGAGCGGCAGGTCGGCGAGGGCCGGCGCGGGCGCGGGTGGGCTGAACGTGAGCGAACCACTCGACTGGATGAAGGAGCCCTTCAATTCACCCGCGGGATAGCTGGCGGATTCGATGCTAAGGAAAATACGGCCCTCCTTGAGCGCTTGCACGAGATCAGCCGCCGAAAGCGCACCGCTCGGCTGGAAAACCCAGATCGCGCCACTGACCTGGCCGTTGGGGAGCCGGAGAACCTCGATGCCGACATCGCCGGGATTGCCGATCCGGAGATAAGCGACGGTCTCCGGCGAACTCAGGTTCGAGAAGCCCACGTTCACACTGGCGAAGCGATTGTCGGAGCTCAACTGCACGGTCGCGGTCCCGAAGGCCGTCGACGCGGCGGCGGTGCCGGATGCCCGGAGCGAGGTGATGTAGAGCGAGCCGGGGTTGTAGAAAATCGTGACGGCGGCGGAGCTATTCCCGCCCACGCTGTAGCCGGCGCCGGTCGTGAGCGCCAGGGTGACATCCTTGTTGATCGTGGTGCTGGCACTACCCGCGAGGGCGGCGAGGCTGACCGTCGTGCTGATCGCGCCCGCCGGAATCGTCACAAAGCCGGGCAGGCTCGCGTAATCTACGCCGGCGATCGCGCTGCCGCTGAGCGTGTAGTAAACGGTGAGCGGCGCCGCGGTGCTACCGGTGCGGGTGAAGGTGTAAACCCCCGGCGCAGCCCCATTCGTATCGGTCGAGTTCGTGGTGGCTGCCACGTTCGCGGAAACACCGATTAACGGAGTGAGGTCGTAAACTTCGATGAGCGCCACGCCCGACGTCGCACCGACGCCGCTGACTTGGATGGTATAGTTATTAGGGACGAGATCCATGATGAGCGCGGCATCCTTGGAGCCAGCCGCAAACGGAAACGCGCCCGCCGCCGTGAAGGCCGCAGAGAGGGAGGCGCTGTTGCCCGAGCCCCAGTTGTCATTCGAAGCAATTTGCACGTTCGCGCTATTGAGCACGGCAATCGCCGGATCAATGAGCGCGCCGGTGAGATTAAAGGAGCTGGCGAGCGTTGGGCCGGCGGCGCGGACCAAAATCTTCCGCGCACCGCCACCGGGGGCGATCACCAAGCCGGAAATGAGAATGCCCGCGCCGGTGCCGACCTGCGCCCGGGTGGAGAGATTGATCAAGCGGGCTGAACCGGTGACGTCGTAGACCTCGACCAACGCGATGCCAGAGGCCGTGCCGACTCCGCTGACTTGGGCGGTATAGTTGCCCGGCGCGAGATTGGTGGCGAGGAGGGCGGCGTCGCGGCTGCCCGTGGCGAAGCGAAAAGCCCCCACGGAGTCGAACGTCGCCGTGGTCGCGGCATTGGCGGCGACCGCATTGGTCGACCAGTTATCGTTGGCGAGAATCTGGACGCCGGCGAAATTGAAGAGTGCAATCTGTGGATCGCTAAGGGCGCCGGGAACACTGAACGGGGCCGCACTGAGCGTCGGGCCGGCGGCCCGAATGAGAATGTTCTTCGACCCGCCGGGCCCGATCACGAAACCCACCACGGCGACGTTGGCGCCGGAGCCGACCTGCGTCCGGGTGGAAAGGTTGGAGAGCCGTTGATCAAACTCCGCGGCGAATACCGGCGCGAGCAAAAGCGTCGCACCAGCGACCATCAAAAAGGAGTGGATTTTGTTTTTCATCGGTGGGCGATGGCTGGCGACCATGAGCGAGTGGAGAGGCGGCCGAACGATCAAATAGGCAACCGGGGTTTCCGGCGAGCACCCTCGTATCAGCGCCCCCCGATGTCGAGCATCTTTTAAATACAAAACGGCAGTAAATACCGGTGACGATACGCCCCAGCCTGCGCCGCCAAGGCGGCGATTGGCTCAATGCCGATCCGAAACGAGCTGGTGCCCCCGCCCGGACTTGAACCGGAATCTACGGTTTAGGAAACCGCTGCTCTATCCAGTTGAGCTACGGGGACGGTCGCCGGGTCGGCAGAAAGCTCCCGGCAAAACGCGGTGGTTTCCACTCAAAAATGCGGGTTTGACATGGTCGCCCGCCACTCCACCTTCTCCCCTCCTTTTCAATCATGAGCACCACCGAGCAGAAGCAGCAGACTCCCACGCCCGCCGAGATTCCGTTCACGACGCCGGAAGTCATGCGCCACTTCGTCACCGACACCGGCAAGATTTTGCCGCGTAAATACACCCACCTCTCCGCCAAGCATCAGCGCGCCGTCACCAAGACCATCAAACACGCGCGCAATCTGCTGCTCACGCAGTAACGGCTGGGTTGCCCAATTTTTCAGGCCGGAGTCCCCCACTCCGGCCTTTTTCGTGTCATGCCACCGCCGCCCGCCGCCCGCCGTTATCGCGGCACCCCGCGCAATCTCGCCTGCCTGGCGCGTTGCCTGCGGGACGGCGAACTGGTCGCCGTGCCCACCGAAACGGTTTACGGGCTCGCCGCCAACGCGCTCGACGCCCGCGCCTGCCGGAAAATTTTTTCCGCCAAAGGTCGACCCGCCAACGACCCGCTCATCGTGCACATCCACGCGCTGCGCGATCTGGCCTTGATCGCAGAGCCAAACGCCGCGGCGCTCAAACTCGCGAAAAAATTCTGGCCCGGACCTCTCACCCTCGTGCTGCCGAAAAAACCCGTGGTGCCCACCGTCGTATCGGCCGGGCGGCGCAGCGTGGCGGTGCGGATGCCGGCGCATCCGCTTTTCCGGCGGCTACTGAAGCTGGCCGGTGTGCCGCTCGCCGCACCGAGTGCCAACCCGTTCGGCTATGTGAGCCCAACGACCGCGACCCACGTGCAACAGGGGCTCGGGCGGAAGATCCGGCACATTCTCGATGGCGGCGTCGCACGCATCGGACTTGAGTCCACCATCGTGGATCTGCGCGATCCGCGGAGGCCACGGTTATTGCGGCCGGGAGCCATCACGCGGGCTGAACTGGAACACACCCTGGGATGCGTCGTCGCCTGGCGGCGCCAGGCCGTCACGAAAGCGACCTCCGCCGCGCAACTCTCACCCGGTTTGCTCGCGCGGCACTATAGCCCGAAAACTCCCGTGGTGCTGCACCAAAAAATCGTGGCCGCTCACACCCAGCCAGCGAATGAGGCTTGGGTGTTTTTTGCGAAACCACCCGGTCGCCGCGGCCGCAATGTCTTCTGGCTCGACCCCCAAGGCGGGTTGCGCGGCGCCGCGCGGCGCCTCTTCAGCACCTTGCGGCGGCTGGATGACGGCCGATTCCAAAAAATCCATGTGGAACTTGCCCGCGGGGCCGGACTGGCGGACGCGATCAACGACCGGCTCCAGCGGGCCGCGGCCCGCTGAGCCGCCCAGCCACCGGTCAGCGCGACGGCGGGCCAGCGTCGTCGTCCTTGGCCATCACGACGTAGTAATCCTTGTAGGATTTGTCGTAATATTGGGCGTAGTAGTAGCCTGAGACCGCGAGGTTCAGGCCGTTCAGCACGGCGCCGAAGTTGGGGACGTTGGCCTCGAGGAGCTTCTTGGCGCTGAACTGCGCGGCCTTGCGGCGGACCTTGTTGAAGTAGATGGTAAAGATCGAGCCGTCGACGAGCGGGAGGATGATGAGCGCGTCGCTGACGGCGGCCAGCGGCGGCGTGTCGATAAACACTCGATCATAGCGCTTGCGGAGATCGGAGATCATCAACTCGAAGCGCTTGCTGTTGAGAATCTGCGTGGGGTTCTTGGCCCGGCCACCGGCGGCTGCGGTGATCCCCCGAAATCCGGGCCACTTGTAAGGTTAGTCTGCGGCCCTAAAAGGAGCCCAGACCATGAAAGGAAAAAGACCCACGACAGAACAAAAGATCCGCATTTTGCGGGAAGCCGACGGCGGCAAGAGCATCGTGGAAGTGTGCAAGGAGCATAATATCTCCGAGGTCACATTCCACCGTTGGAAGCGGCAGTTCGGACAACTCGACGTCAACGAGGCCAAGCGCATGAAGGAATTGGAGCGCGAGAACGCAGAGCTGAAGAAGAT
>SIBG01000100.1 GCA_009695305.1 Opitutus sp.
CGGCGGGACTCGTCATGCGTGCGACGCTGAGAGCGTCGGTCTGCGAGTTCATGCGGCCGATGAACTCCTCGATCTTCCTCGGCGGCTGGTCGGCGGCGATGAGGATGGCATGGGAGACGGAGGACAGGGGCCGGAGGACGAAAGACAGGAGACAGGAGACAGGAGACAGGAGATGGGAGACAGAGGACGGAGCCAGTTTCAATCTATGTTACCCGAGAAATTCGGTGTCGCTACATGGAATCTCCGAGGTGCCATGTTCGCAGTTGGGATCGCGATGGGAGTGACTGAGCCAGCTGCGGAGTTTTTGCGCATCTGGTCCGGCGGCGGTCAAGCGGCGCGGGGACGAAGCATCCACCATTCGGCGAAGACTAAGTTTGGCACCCAGCACAACCAAGCCACCGCCGGATAAAAGTCTTCAAAGCGCAGGCCGGAGGCGAAGCCGAGCGGGAGGTAAACCCGCAAAGTGACGGCGGCGAAGGTGAGGGCGAAGTTGCGGATCATCCACACGCGGTGATCGGCGAAGCGGCGGGCTTTCGCGGCGACGACGGCCATCACGCCGGTGAACAGCCAGAGGACGGCGAGGAGGCCGAAGCCGAGATGGGAGACGAGTCCGCCGAACGAATAGCGGGAGAGGAGCAGGCCGGTGATACCACCGACGGCAACGCCAGGGACGAGGTAGAGGTAGCCGAGGGTGCGGTGGAGGCGTGGGCGAGCGGCGCGCAGGCGGTCAAGGAATTGAAATGGGCCGAGCAGGAGGGCGAGCGAGGCGGCGACGGCGTGGGTGGTGATGAGGGCGCGGTGGGCGTTGAAGACGGCGACCATGGCGGGGTGCACCGGGGCGCGCTGCGGGTCGCCGCTTCCGTAGATCCAAACGGCGTAGCCCGCGACGCCGGCACTGAGGAGGAGCGTGGCCGCAAAGGACCATGATTTGGGTCGCATGGAAAGAAGCGTGACGGAGGAGGAGGCTGACGGCTAGCCGCGGACTTGCCCGGTGCCGTCGATCACAAACTTGTAAGTGCAGAGTTCACGCAAACCCATCGGGCCGCGGGCGTGGAGGCGGTCGGTGCTGATGCCGATCTCGGCGCCGTAGCCGAATTCGAAGCCGTCGTTGAAGCGCGTGCTCGCGTTCCAGAAGACGGCGGCGCTGTCGACGCTCGCTTGGAAGCGGCGCGCGGCGGCCTCGTCGCGCGTGACGATGGTGTCGCTGTGCGCAGAGCCGTCGCGGTTGATGGTCGCGATGGCGGTGTCGAGCGAGTCGACGACGCGCACGGCGAGGATGAGATCGAGAAATTCGGCGGTGAAGTCGGCGGGCGCGGCGGTGGTGTGGGCGAGTTTCGCTTTCGCGAGAATCGCGGCGCTCGCGGCGTCGCAGCGGAGCTGGACGTTTTTCGCGAGGAGCGCGGAGGCGAGGCGCGGCAATAGTTTTTCGGCGACGGCGGCGTGGACGAGGAGTTGCTCGGCGGCGTTGCAGACGCCGGGGCGCTGGGTCTTGGCGTTGACGAGAATCTTTTCCGCGAGATCGGCGTCGGCCTCGCGATCGACATAGACGAAGCACACGCCGGTGTAGTGCTTGATGACGGGGATGGTGGAGTTTTCCGCCACATAGCGGATGAGGCTCTCGCCGCCGCGCGGGATGATGCAGTGGATGAGCGTGTCGAGCTTGAGCAGCGTGGTGAGCGCGGCGCGGTCGGTGGTGGGGATGAGTTGGACGGCGTCCGCGGGAAGGTCGGCGGCAGTGAGCGCCTGCGAAATGAGCGCGGCGAGGGCGGTGTTGGTGTGAAAACTCTCCTTGCCGCCGCGGAGGATCGAGGCGTTACCGCTTTTTAGGCAAAGGATGGCGCAGTCGACGGTGACGTTCGGGCGCGACTCGTAGATGATGCCGATGACGCCGATGGGCACGCGGACTTTGCGGATGTGGAGGCCGTTGGGGCGCGTCCACGCCTCGAGCTCGGTGCCGACGGGGTCGGGGAGGGTGATTACTTCGCGGACGGATTGGGCGAGGTGAGTGAGTTTTGCGGGCGTGAGAGCCAGCCGTTCGCGGCTGGCAGGAGGCAGGAGGTTGGAGTCAGGCGACAGGAAATCCTTCGCGTTGGCGGCGAGAAGTGGCTCGTGCGAGGCGTCGATGAGGTCGGCGAGTTTGGCGAGGGCGGCGTCCTTGGCGGCGGTCGGCGTGGTCGCGAGCACGAGCGACGCGGCGCGGGCGCGCTGCGCGAGGGACGTGACGAGACGGGCGAGATCGGCGGACATGGAAAGGAGAGGGAACCACGAAATGCGCCGGAGGCGAGCAAGCACACAAAAAACCCGGAAAAATCTGGCCGCACGCAAAGGACGCGGAGGACGCCGCGCGGGAGGGGCGAAATGAGCGCAGCAAGACGGCGCCGCTCCAATCGATCCGGCGCGCCCAGCGGTCGCGCCCTACCCGAAGATTTTCCCCCGATTGAAGCCCCAGACGGCGATGCTCATCACGAGGGCGGTGATGCCGCCGAGGATGCCGAGGATGGGGAGGATTTGGACGAAGGACTGGCCGGCCCAGAGGACGGCGCTGAAGCCCTCCATCGACCAATAGACGAGCGTGAGCTTGCTGAAATGCTGGATGAATTCGGGCATGAACGTGACGGGGAACCACGCGCCGCCGATCGCGCTCATGAGCATGATGAGGAAGGTGGCGAGGCCGTTGGCGGCTTCCGGGGACGACGAGACCGCGGCGAGCAGCATGCCGAACGAGGTGCAGGCGGCGGCGGCGAAGATGCTGACGAGCGCGAGCAGGCCGAGGTGGGGCAGAACGTCGGTGCCGTAGATCAAGCTCGACGCGAGAAACAAAACGACGAGTTGCACGAGGCCAAGCGTGACGCCGTAGAGGAACTTGCTCCAGAGGATGTGGGCGCGGGTGACGGGGGCGGCGAGCAGGCGTTGGAAGAGACCGGCGTCGCGCTCGCGGAAGAGGCTGGCCGCAGAGGCGCTGACGGCGAACAGGAGAAATTGGATGGCCCAGCCGCCGACAAGACTGGTGGCGGCGGGATTCTTGACGTTGGCACCGACGACCTGCTCGGCGTCGACGCGGACGATTTGGGAGAACACATCGGCGGAAGACGAGGGGTTCTTTGAAGGATTGGGCGCTGAGGTTGAAGGGGTGGAACCGGAAGGAGGCGGGGTCAGTGGGTTTGGCGGCGGTGGTTGAATTCGCGAGTTGGCCAAAGCCGAAATCCCCGTTCGCGAGGGTGCTTTTAATTTTGGCGGGGTCGCCGCCGAAGGTCGTGCCGATGGCGGAGGACAGGGCACTGTTGAAGCGGTCGAGATTGGCGTCGCCGATGAATTTTTTGGCGCGGGCCTGGAGGGACTGGCCGAGGAGTTCGGGGACGTTCGAGAAGATTGTTTTCTGGAGGATGCCGTTGACCGTTTGGGTTTCGATTTCGTTGCGCGGGTTGGAGAAAAATTTCAGGTGGAGGCCGAGGTGGGTTTCGCTGATGAGGTCGTCGGGAATGACGACGGCAAAGCGGTATTTCGCGCCCGGGGCCTGCATGGCGGGACGAAGATCGGCCTCGGTGAGCGGGCGTTTGGCGGCGTCGCCGGTGGTGGTGATGACGCGGAAGCTTTTTTCGGCGCGCAGGGCGTCGACGAGTTTGGCGGCGGCGGGGTTCGCACTGGCGTTGACGACGGCGAGGGGAATGCCGGAAGGGCCGGAGTCCTTGCGGTTGACGCCGAAGACGAGACCGAAGAGCCAGATCATCACGAAGGGAACGATGAACGTCAGCGAGACGGCGGCCTTGTTGCGCAGGAAGTTGGTGAAGTCCTTACGGACGAGCACGAGGATGGGATGCATGGGAAGAGGGGAATCTTGAAAACTGAAAATCGGGAACCTGTAATCTGGGATTTCGGAAATTAGGCCGGGCGTCGTTGGGAGATCGGAAATTTCAAGATCACCGATGACCAATGCCCGATTTCAAGATTTCCGGATTACTCGCGGAGATTGCGGCCGGTGAGGTGGAGGAAGACGGCCTCGAGGCTGGGGCGCTGACTCGTGAAGAGGCGGCCGGGGAGCGCGTGAGATTCGGCGAGGGTGAAGAAGGCGGAGAGTTTGAACTCGGGGTGCGGGCGGAAGCGGTGCGTGTCGTTTTCAGAGGTGCACTCGCCGCGGGAGGCGAGCTGGGCGGCGAGAGGCGCCGTGGCGGCGGTGGCGGGAAAACGGATTTCCTCCTCGAACGGGAGCTGCGCGAGGAGTTCGTCCAGGGTGCCGAGGGCGGGGAGCTTACCGTGATCGATGATGCCGATGCGCGAGCAGAGCCGCGTGGCCTCTTCCATGTAGTGCGTCGAATAAATGATGGTGAGGCCGTCGCGGTTGAGGCGCTCGAGATACTCGAAGATGGCGTTGCGCGACTGGGGATCGATGCCGACGGTGGGCTCGTCGCAGAGGAGGAGTTTCGGGCGGTGCAGGAGCGCGGCGACGAGATTGAGGCGGCGCTGCATGCCGCCGGAATAGGCTTTGACGGGATCGCGCCGGCGGTCGGTGAGCTGGACGGCTTCCAGCGCAGCGTCGATGCGCGCGCGAAGGTCGGCGCCGCGGAGTCCGTAGAGCGCGCCGAAGATGCGGAGGTTTTCGTCGGCGGTGAGTTCGGGATAAAGCGCGACGTGCTGCGGGACGAGGCCGAGGGTGACGCGCGTCGAGGGATCGGCGGCGGTGATGGGCACACCGTCGAGCGTGAGCGAACCGGTGTCGGGCGCGCGCAGGCCGGCGACGAGCGACATGAGCGTGGACTTGCCCGCGCCATTGGGGCCGAGCAGGCCGAAGAACTCGCCGCGGGCGATGGTGAGCGAGACGTCGTTGAGTGCGACGAGCGAGCCGTAGCGCTTGGTGACGGAGCGGAGTTGCAGCATGGAATCAGTTGTGGTCGGACAGAGGGGGAAACTCGATTCGAAACGAATCGTTACCGGAAATCTTGCACCCCGCAAGGTGCGGACACGAGTCCTTTGGCGTTGCGCGGATGCGGCCCGGCGGGGGATCACCGCACAAACCGGAATGGTGAGGTGTCGGATGTAGGTCGGGGTTTATCCCCGACATGCGGCGTGCCGGGCGCAAACTTGTCGGGCGTAAAGCCCGACCTACGGGGACCGGAATCAAGACGTGTCTGGGGCGTAAAGCCCGACCTACGCGAAGGAAACCGTTACTTCAGCCACTCGGGGAATGGGAGCGACTCGTTGGTCATTCCGCCGAACCATTCCCAGTCTTCGGGCGCGCAATAATACCACGGCCATTTTTCCCCGGTCGCGGTCAAGCCGGCTCGATACGGGTTGAGGAAAATGTAGAGAAACGTCGGCAGGAGTTCATCGACGGACCGCAGGCGATGATCGTAGAAATTTTTCTGCCACCGGAGACCGTGGGTTCGGAGCGCGGGAGTGAGGGAGCCTTTGAACTGGCGAACGGCCCCGGACAAATCGTCGTGCGGCCCGAGAGTGGCGAGCAGGTGAAAGTGGTCGGGCATGAGCACGTAGGTCCGCAGGTGCCAATGCCCGGCGGTGTCGAGCTCGTGAAGCTTGGCCCGCACGAGTTGGGCGAGCGGCGCCGTTGCCAATCCGGTCAGCGGACGTTGCAAACAGCCGGTGAGAAAATAATCCGAGCCGGATTGCGACCAGCGTCCCACCCGAAGCGCCCGGTAACCGCGATAGATTTTCGGTTCCACGTTGGACGAATTTTGCGTCCGACATGATTGAACGAAAGGAAAATGATGAACCGCCTGTCGGGGGCCGGCCCTGGTATTTGAGAACGTAGATCGGGGTTTATCCCCGACATTCAGGGTGTCGTGGACGCAAACCTGTCGGGCGTAAAGCCCGACCTACGAGACCGGAACCAAGGCTGAAGTCCGACTTACCGCGCCAGCCAGCCGCCGTCGACGGCGACGGTGTAGCCGTTGACGTAGTCGGAGGCGGAGGAGGCGAGGAAGACGACGGCGCCCTTCAAATCGTCGGGCGTGCCCCAGCGGCCGGCGGGGATGCGGGCGAGGATCGAGGCGCTGCGATCGGCGTCGGCGCGGAGCGGGGCAGTGTTGTCGGTCGCCATGTAGCCGGGCGCGATGGCGTTGCAGTTGATGCCCTTGCCGCCCATTTCGCTGGCGATGAGACGGGTGAGGCCTTGCACGGCGCTTTTCGACGCGGTGTAGGATGGCACGCGGATTCCGCCTTGGAACGACAGCATCGAGGCGATGTTGATGATCTTCGCGGTGCCCTTGCGTGCGAGCGCCTCGCGGACGAAATGCTGGCTGAGGAAAAATACGGCATCGATGTTGATGCCCATCACGTCGTCCCAGTCCTTCTCGGAAAATTTCTCAAAGTCCTCGCGGCGGATGATGCCGGCGCAGTTCACGAGAATGTCGAGGTGGCTGGAAAATTTCTTCGCCTGCTCGATGATCACGGGAATCTGGGCGCGGTCGCCGAGGTTGCCGGCGATCGTGGTGCATTTGCGGCCCATCGCCTCGACTTGTTTTTTGGTGTCCTCGGCGGGAAGGATATCGACGGCGACGATGTCGGCGCCGGCTTCGGCGAGCGCGAGCGACATACCCTGGCCGAGGCCGCGGGCGGCGCCGGTGACGATGGCGGTTTTGCCGTTGAGTTTAAAACTGTCGAGGATGGAGCTCATGAGATTGGAGGTGAGAGGAATTGAAGGAGAGTGGGCTCAACGAAGGGAGGCGAGCGGCGCGGCATCCATGTCGGCGAAGACCTGGTTGTCGCCGCCCATGGCCCAGACGAAGCGATACGCGCCAGTGCCGACGCCGCAATGGATGGACCACGCGGGCGAGAGCACGGCCTCGCGATCGCGGACGATGAGGTGGCGGGTCTTATCGGGCTCGCCCATGAAGTGGAAGGCGGCGTTGTCGCCGAGATCGAAGTAGAGATAAATTTCCGTGCGGCGGCTGTGCGTGTGTGGGGGCATCGTGTTCCAGATGCTGCCCGGTTCGAACTCGGTGAAGCCGAGCACGAGCTGGCAGCTCTTGATGCCGTCGAGGTGGATGTATTTCAGGATCGTGCGGCGGTTGGCCTTGGTGACGTCGCCGATGGGAGCGGCGGAAACGTCGGCGCGGCGCGCGAGGGTGGTCGGGTGCTTGGCGTGCGCGGGCGTGCTGACGAAATAAAACTGGGCCTGGCCCGTCGGGCCGTTGGCGAAGGTGACGTCCTTCTCGCCGAGGCCGATGTAAAGGCAGTCGAGGGCGGCGAGGGAGTAGCTGGTGCCGCCGACCTTGACGGTGCCGGGAGCGCCGAGGTTGAGGATGCCGATTTCGCGGCGTTCGAGGAAGAACGACGTGCCGAGTTCTTTGTCGGTGGGGAGGCCGACGGGCGCGGTGGTCGGAACGGCCGCGCCGCAGATCATGCGGTCGAGATCGGTGTAGTGCGCGATGACGGCGCCGGGTTGGAAGAGTCCGCCAATCAAGAAACGGGTGCGGAGCTCTTCGGTGGAAAGCGTGTTGGTGGCTTCGGGAGTCGGGAAGTAGTGGAGTTTCATGGTGGAGAGAGGGGGCGGATCAATTTCATGAGCCGAGGATTCTAAGTTTTAATCATGGATGAGCCCGGAGGCACACGACAAAAAAGCAAAACCCTGGTTGCTTATGGCGTTAAGTGCGCGGCGTTGGAGTGAAAAATAAAACCCCGCGACGCCGCTGGAGCAGCGACTTCGCGGGGTGATTGCCGGGGAATCGTGTCCGAACGGCCCGGCCCGGATTGATTACCAGGCGCCGCGGACGCCGAGCTCGTAGATCGGGTCGCCGTATTCGGCGTGGTTCGAGGGGCGGGCCTGGGTCGAAGTCACGATGGGCCGGCCGAAGACGTTTCGCGCCTGAAAATAGGGCGTGAACTTGCGGCTCCATTTGTAGTCCATGCGAAAATCAACGAGCTCACGGGGAGCTTGGTAAATGTATTCGAAGTCATACCGATTGACTGGCACATCGCTGTATTTGACGGTGAGGCGGTTGGCGGCCTTCAGCACGTTGCCGGTGTAGTTGAAAGGACACGTGTCCTCGTCAAGCGCCGACTGCCGATTGACGATCGATGGCTCAGGTGGCCGCTGGCCGGGCCGTTGACAGCGCGAACCAGGTCGCGGCATGCTCGGTCGTCCTTAATTTCCGCCGTGCCGAAAAAATCGCCGCTCCGCCCCGCTTCACAGATTCGCTCCACGGCGGACTTTGCCCGCCACGTGGGGCTGGCGCGCACGACGGTGTCGCGCGTGCTCAACCGGCAGCCCGGCCTGAAACAGAAGACCATCGACCGCGTGCAGCAGGCGCTGGCCGAGACGGGGTTCACGCCCAACGCCCATGCGCTGCATCTGAAAGGCAAGCGCACCGCGATGATCGGCATCTGCATGGACGACCTGCTCATGCCGCCGGCGGTCCGCAAACTCGCCACGCTCCAGCGGCTGCTGCGGGTCCGCGGCTTTTCCTCGCTCATCGAGGTTTTTTCGCCGGGCGTGGGCCGGGAGGTCGTGCAGCATTTTCTCTCGATGCGCGTGGAAGCAGTGGTGTTCATCGGATATTTTCACCGTGAGGAAATCGAGGCGCGCATTGCCGGCCTCATCGCGCGTGGCACGCCGCACCTCGTGATCGATCACTTTGGCTTGAAGCACGCCAACACCATCTCCCTTGACCGCGCGGTGGGGATGGCGGCGGTGGTGAACCACCTGCTCGATTTTGGGCACCGCACGTTCGGCTTGCTGGGCGTGGCGCAGTCGCCGAGCAGCCGCTTTGATCGCGTCACTGGCTTGCGCGCGGCGCTGCAGGCGCGCGGGCTGGACTTCGACGCCTGCACGCTGACGCTCGACCACTTGCACGAACGCCGGAACGACTTCGATTACGGCCACCAGCTCGCCACGAGTTTTCTCCTCCAACCGCGCCCGCCCACCGCTTTTCTGGCGTTGAACGACGAGATCGCGATCGGGGCGATGCGCGCCTTACAGGAAGCCGGGTTAAAACTGCCACGCGACGCCTCGGTCGTCGGCTTCAACAACCAGCCGGCCTGCCTGATGACGTCGCCGACGCTCACCACGGTCGATCAATGCATCGACGACACGATCGCGTCGGCGAGCGAGGTTATCTTCGCGCAACTGGATCATCCGCCTCGCGCGAAACCGATTATCCGGATGATTGCGCCGCAGCTCGTCGTGCGCGAGTCGACCGGACCGGTGCGCCGCACGTGAGGGTTGCGGCGGGGTGAGGGGAATAGCTCCGCGCAGAATCAAATCGCAACCGCTGGGCAGCCGGGGCGCATACCGCGACCGGCCTCAAACTGCGCCGCCGATTTTTTTTGCCCGCGCGGCGACCTCGTCCCAGTGCATGTCCGGAATGATCGGTCCGTGATGGCGGACCGTTTCCGCGCCGACGAGCGAGGCGATGGCGCCACAGACGGGGAGCGGCTGGCCGCGCAAATAGGCGGAGAGAAAACCGGCGGCCCAGGCGTCGCCCGCGCCGTTGCTGTCGATGGCGTCGGCGACCAGGTGCGGCGCGATCCGGTGGAGCTCACGGCCGCGGGCGATCCAGGCGCCGTCCTTGCCCAGCGTGATGGCAGCCGTGCCGCCGAACTCGGCGAGTCGGCGCGCGTGGGCGGCATAATCGTCTGGCGTGCGGGCGGGGAGATCGGGAAACAGGGCGCGCGCCTCATCCTCGTTGCCGAAAACGAGCTCGAGGCCGCGGCGGAGCTGGTCGAGCAGCCAAGCGCGGGAGGCGCCGACGACCTCGAAGGAGGCGAGGGAGAGGCCCACGGTGCAGCCGGCGGCGCGGGCGGCGTCGACGATGGCGTTGGCGAGGGCCTGGTTGAAAACGACGTAGCCCTCGATGTGGACGTGGCGCGCCCCGGCGAAGTCCGCGGCGGTGACCTCCGCCGGCGAGAAGCTCATCACCGCGCCGAGCAATGTTCGCATGGTGCGCTGCGCGTCGGGCGTCGTGAGGATCAGGCAGCGGGCGTTGGGCAGGTCGCCGTGTTTAAATCGATCGGTGTTCACTCCGGCGGCGGCGAAACGCGAGCGGTAGGTGCGCGCCAGGTCATCGCCGCCGAGTTTGCCGACGAAGGCGGTGCGCAGGCCGAGCCGCGTGGCGTTAAAAATGGTGTTGGCGGCTGAGCCGCCGGGCGTCTGCCGGGGCGGCGAAGGGAGCTTGGCGACCATTTGCGCCATCGCATCGGCTTCGACGATTACCATGCCGCCCTTGTCCCCGCGCACGTGCGCGAGGAAACTCTCGGGCACGGTGGCGACGAGATCCATAATCGGGGCGCCGACGCCGATAAGGTCGAACGGGTGAGGGGAGGCCGGCATGCGGAGAGAGAAATTGCGGAGGAGGCCGCGGCTGACGGTCGACCTCAACCGGTCACGGTGAGGTTCGTCGCGAGCAGGAGCTCGTCGTCGATCTCAACGAGCAGGGAGTATTCGCCGGCAGTGGGAAAGGTGAGGTTGCGGATTTCGTTGATCAGGTTGATCCGGTGGAGGGGGCTCTGCGATTCGAACGGCCGCTCGAGGAGTGGCTGGGGCTCCGCGGGGTCGCGCCCCATCGAGATTTTTAGCTGATGCGTGCCTGACGCACAGTCGGTGATCGTGAGAAACCAGATCATGAACGGATGGGTGACCGGAAAGGTGCGGGCCTGGATGTTCGAGAAAATCCCGAGGATGGTGTGTTTACCTGAGCCAGGATCGATGTGGACGCCGTCGCACGTGAGCCAGGCCAGAAGCTGTGGTTTGGATTGCACGCCGCGAGCAGGGCGGCGGGGCCGGCGCGGGGCAATTCATTTTACGGCGAAACCCTGAAACAGATTTGCCACCCTGCGTGGAGCGAAGCATCCCGCCGGTCGGGCGGGACTCCACGGTGGCGCGGGCGGCAAAATGGATTTTTCGCTCCGCTCAGAATGACGGGAAGTGAGCTTCCGGCTGATGGAAGAGGCCGCGCGTTTTGGTTTTTTGCTTGGAGCGGCGGGTCGAGCGCGGCTTGGTGGGGCGTGTTCTTCGCCCAGGTCACGACCAAATCTTCTTCATTCGGTGTGTCGCTCGACGGCTGGCCGGACTGGCTGGTCGTCTTGGTCGGGACCGTGGTCGTCGCGCTGGCGCTGTGGCTCCTTATCAAAGCCCTCAAATGGGCGCTATGGGTTTTGCTGTTCCTCGTGTTGCTCGGCGGGCTTGAGTGGGCGGGGTGGCTGCTCATGAGGTAGGAGCCTCCTGGCAGGCGATGCCCTGCCTGCGCCGACTGCGGGCGTTTTGAATCGCCGGCCAGCAGGCTCCGACAAAATACCGTCGTGAGATTTCTTAACTTTGTCTTGCGCGGGTTGCACCCGGCCCGTCAGGTTTTCATTCCGTGAAATACATTTTCGTCACGGGTGGGGTGGTATCCTCTTTGGGCAAGGGCCTCACGGCGGCGTCGCTGGGCGCATTGCTGGAGATGCGCGGGCTCAGGGTCCGCATCCAGAAGTTCGATCCCTACCTCAATGTCGATCCGGGCACGATGAGCCCGTTTCAGCACGGCGAGGTTTACGTGCTGGAGGACGGCGCGGAAACCGATCTCGATCTCGGCCACTACGAGCGGTTCACGAGTGGAAAACTTTCCCGACTCAACAGTCTCTCCTCCGGCCAGGTTTACGAGAGCGTCATCCAAAAGGAGCGCCGCGGCGACTATCTCGGTAAAACGGTGCAGGTGATTCCGCACGTGACGAACGAAATCAAGGAGCGCATCTACGCCGGCGGCAAGGACGCCGACATCCTCATCACGGAAATCGGCGGCACCACGGGCGATATCGAGGGACTGCCGTTTCTCGAGGCGATGCGGCAGTTCGCCCTCGAAGTCGGGCTGAAGGACGTGATGTTCATCCACGTGACGCTCGTGCCGTTCCTCGCCGCGGCTGGTGAGCTGAAGACCAAGCCCACGCAGCAGTCGGTCGCGAAGCTGCGCGAAATCGGCATTCAACCGCATGTGCTCGTGTGCCGCACCGACCATCCGCTCGATGGCGATCTGCGGGACAAGCTTTCGATGTTTTGCAACGTGCCCGTGAAGGCCGTGATCGAGTGTCGCGACGTGGATCACTCGATCTACCAGCTCCCGCTCGCCTTGCAGCAAGAGGGGCTCGACCAGCTCGTGCTCGATTTCCTGGGCCTGAAAAATCCGCCCCCCGCGAAAAACATCTGGGAGGAAATCGTCCGCCGTCTGCTGACGCCGAAACACGCGGTCACCATCGGCGTCGTCGGCAAATACATCGAGCTCCAGGACGCCTACAAATCGGTCTACGAGTCCATCACGCACGCCGGGATCGCGAACCACTGCCAGATCAACATCCGCCGGATCGACGCCGAGGACATCGAGAAGAAGCACGGCCTCGCGCTGCTCCGGGGGCTCGACGGCATCCTCGTGCCGGGCGGATTCGGCGACCGTGGCACCGAGGGCAAGATCGCCGCCGCGCGCTATGCCCGGGAAAACAAAATTCCCTATTACGGTCTCTGCCTGGGCCTGCAAATCGCGGTCATCGAGTTCGCGCGCAACGTCCTCAAGCTCAAGGGCGCCAACAGCACCGAGTTCGACCCGCGGCCGGCGCATCCGGTCATCAACATGATGGAGGAACAGAAAAAAATCATCGATAAGGGTGCGACGATGCGGCTCGGCAGCTACGAGTGCGCGCTCACGCCCGGCACGCACGCCGCGAAAGCTTATGGCGCGGAGAGCGTCCGCGAGCGCCACCGCCACCGTTACGAGGTCAACAACGCCTATGTCGGCCAGCTCCAGCGCGCCGGGATGGTCGTCAGTGGCATCAACCCCCGGCGCAATCTCGTCGAGATCGTCGAGCTAAAGGGCCATCCGTGGTTTCTCGCGGTGCAGTTTCATCCCGAATTTCAGTCGAAGCCGAACCGGGCGCACCCGCTCTTCGCGGCCTTCATCGCCGCGACGTTGAAAAACCGAAAGAGTGGCGGGCGGGCGAAGGCGAAGGCGAAACCCGCGAAGAAAAACAAACGCGCGAAATCCTAAACTGTCGGAGCGGCTTCGTGCGGCGAGCCGGGCGCCGCAACCACGTCCTTCGCGGCATAAAGCTACAGCCTAGTCGCCATCTCCCTATGCTCTTCGATCCCAAGAAACTCCTCATCATTGCCGGCCCGTGCTCGCTGGAGAACGAGCGCGTCTGCCGGGCCGTCGCACAGCAGTTGGTGAAAATCGGCCGCGCGCATCGCGGGATTCAGTTCATCTTCAAGGGCTCGTTCGACAAGGCCAACCGCACGTCCCTCGCCGGCGCGCGGGGCACCGGGCTCGACGCCGGCTTGAAACTCCTCGCCCTCATCCGGCGCGATTACGGTTTTCCGATTTTGACCGATGTGCACGAAACCGCGCAGGTGCCCGCGGTCGCCGCGGTGTGCGACGTGATTCAGATTCCCGCATTCCTCTCGCGCCAGACCGACTTGCTGCTCGCCGCGGCAAAAACCGGCCGCGTCGTCAACGTCAAGAAGGGCCAGTTTCTCTCGCCGCAGGAAATGGTCTATGTAACCGGCAAGCTCCGCGAAGGGAAGGCGAAGGAAATCTGGCAGACCGAGCGCGGCACGACCTTTGGTTACCAAAACCTCGTGGTCGACATGCGCTCGTTTGCGATCATGCAGCGCAACGGCTATCCGACGATCTTCGACGCCACGCACAGCGTGCAACTGCCCGGTGCCGCCGGGGGCAAGAGCGGAGGGCAGCGCGAGTTCGTCCCGCCGCTCGCGAAGGCCGCGCTCGCGGCGGGTGCGGATGGCCTCTTCATCGAAACGCACCCCGATCCGGCAAAGGCGATCAGCGATGGTCCGAACATGATCCCGCTCAACGAACTGCCCGCGCTGCTCGCGGCGTGTTTGGCGGTATGGAAGACGGTGCGGGGGTAGCCAATCGTTCCTCGTTCTCGACCTGGACGAGAGAACGATTACGAGAGCGAGGAACGAGAACGATTGTTGTGACGCTGCGAGTGACGGAGTTCTCGATCATTGACCGCGGCGCCGTCACTCCCACACTCGCGGGCAACAAATTCTCCCGATGGCAAATTTCATCATCGACGTGCCCGTGCCTTCCATGGGTGCCACCGTCAACGAACTCACCGTGGTTTCACTCAAAACGAAACCCGGCGATCGCGTGACCAAGGGCCAGAAAATCGCGGAGCTGGAGAGTGACAAATCGGTGTTCGACTACGAGGCGCCGGCGGACGGCACCGTGGTGGCGTTGCCGGTCAAGGCGGGCGAAGTCTTGCAGGCGGGCGGGTTGTTCCTGCGGCTGGAGACGGCCGATGCCTCGCTGAAACATCTCGAATCGAAAGGCGGGGCGGTGGCAACGACCGCGCCCGCCGCCGCGTCGCCCGCCGCCGCCCTGATCTGGACGCCGCGTGCGACCAAACTCGCGCAGGAGGCCGGCCTCGATCCCGCGAAACTCACCGGCCTGGTCGCCACGGGCCCCGGCGGGCGCGTGTCGGGTGACGACGTGACGCAGTATCTCGCCGCGCTGGGGAAGAAATAAACACTGGCGGCGGCGTGGCGCGGCCGATTGAGTAGCGGCCATCGATTGAAAACTTCGACTCACACCGTTTGCATCGCCGGAGTGGGGCACGCTGCCCCGACCACGATCCGCGCCAATAGCGAAATCCTGAAGGCGTTTCCGCACCGCACCGAGGACGAGATGGTGCGCCTGACGGGAATCAAGGAGCGCCGCCACGCCGCGGACGACGAGAGCGCGACGGACCTGGCGGCGATCGCGGTGCAGCACGCGCTGGCGCAGGCCGGCATGAAGGCGAGCGAGATCGATGGCGTGATCATGGCGACGATTTTGCCCGACCAACCAGTGCCCGCGGCGGCCAGCGCGCTGGCGCAGCGGCTCGGCATTCCGCGGGCGCTGGCGTTCGATCTCAATGCTGCATGCTCCGGCTGGCTCTACGCCCTCGAGGTGGGTCGCGCGCTCATCCTGGTGGGCACGGCGAAGAATCTCATTGTGGTCACGGCCGAGTTGCTCTCGCGCATCACCAACCCGCAGGATCACGAGACTGCGTTTCTGTTTGGTGACGGCGCCGGCGCGGCGATTCTCACCGCCGGCACCGGCGGCCACCGGTTGCACCGCATGGGCCTCTCGGGCGACGCTGATCAGTTCACGTCCATCCAGCGCACGGGCGGCGGCGCGAGGATGCCGTGGCCGCAAGCGGAAGGGGACCATGCCGAGCATTTCTATCTCCAGATGAACGGCACCTCGGTCTTCAAGCACGCCGTCGTCGGCTTCGCGGAGCAGATCGAGCAGACGCTGGTGCGCGAAAACCTGAAGCCCGAGGACATCGCGTGGATCGTGCCGCACCAGGCCAACGCCCGCATCCTGACCGCGGTCAGCAAGCGCGTCGGCATCCCCTACGAGAAATTCGTCGTGACGATTGGAAAATACGGCAACACGAGCGCGGCGAGCGTCTCGATGGCCCTCGGCTGGGCGGCGGAAGAAGGCATCTTCAACGCCGGCGATAAGATTATTTTCTGCAGCGTCGGCGCGGGCCTGACGTTCGCGGGTGGATTGCTGGTGTGGTAGGGCGGGCCCGCTGGGCCCGCCGCGATTCGCTCTGGATCACCGCCTGCTCAACCGTGCGCCCACCGGTCACGTCTGACCTCAAACAGAATTCTGCAATTCGTAGCTCAGCACGCTGAGGGCGTAGGCGGCGGCGGTTTCGCAGCGGAGCACGAGCGGCCCGAGTGTGATCGGCTCGAAGCCGGCGCTCTTCGCCTGGCTCATCTCCGCCGGGGTGAAATCACCTTCGGGACCGACGAGCCACAGCACTTTTTTCGGTGCGCGGTTCTGGGTGGCCTGAAAATTCGCGAGGACGGTCTTGAGCGATTTTGCGCCCGGCTGGAGACTGGCGATGAGTTTCAGATCATAGCCCTTCGCGCCTTCAATGAAGGCGCCGGCGGATTGCAGAGGGAGAAGCGCGGGCACAAACGCGTTGCCGCACTGTTTGGCGGCCTCGAGCGCGGCGTGCTGCCACTTCTCAATTTTCTTGTCGGACCGATCGCCCTCGAGGTGGACCTGGGTGCGTTCGCTCTCGAGCGGCACGATGCGCGCCGCGCCAAGCTCGGTGGCCTTGCGGATGATGGCGTCCATGAACTGGCCCTTCGGCAGCGCCTGGCCGAGCGTGATCTCGTAGGGCAGCGGCGTGATCTTCTGTTTGAAACGCACCTGCAGGACCGCGGCGTTCTTCCGATCGCTGGCGAGCCGGCAGATCCACTCGGTGCCCCGGCCGTCGAATGCGACCACCGTGTCGTCGACCTGCGCGCGGTTGACCGTGACGAGATGGTGCGACTCGTCGGGTGAGAGCGTGATCTCGACGGGCTCGGCCGTGGCCGGCGTGCAGAAGGCGCGGAAGTCGGGCATGGAAAAAAGTGGAGCGTGCCGCGTGGCGCGAGACAAGGGAGGAGTGTGTCACGGCGATTCAGTGGGATTGCCGCGGCGATCCACTCCTCTCAAGGACAGGCCATAAAACAGTAAGGGCGCCAGATTTTCATCCAGCGCCCTTGCCGACTTAAACTGCAAAACTATGAACTGATCTAAAAAGAACGGGTAACTAACGGGGAGAAAGACGCGCGTGGGTGCCGGCCGTTCAATAATCGTCCGGTCGGCGGGGGCATCTGGCTGACGCGGGGCTTTGGGTAGTGCGTTGCTTTAGCCCGCATTCGAAAGCCTCCGACGGGAGCTGAAGCCTCGCGCTACCGCGGGCACCAGCGATCACTCAAGGCACTTGCAGACGGCGACGGCTTGCGCTCCGAGGTAGGGCGGGGTCTCGGACCCGCCCTCTTCACGCGCTGACGGCTTCGCACGGAGGGCGGTGCGGTGATCCCCCGAAATCCGGGCCACTTGTAATGTTAGTCTGCGGCCCTAGAAGGAGCCCAGACCATGAAAGGAAAACGACCCGCGACGGAACAAAAGATCCGCATTTTGCGGGAAGCCGATGGCGGCAAGAGCATCGTGGAAGTGTGCAAGGAGCATAATATCTCCGAGGTCACATACCACCGTTGGAAGCGGCAGTTCGGACAACTCGACGTCAACGAGGCCAAGCGCA
>SIBG01000101.1 GCA_009695305.1 Opitutus sp.
AGCTGCGGCCACGGCATGTTTTCCTTCACGAAAAACGCCTGCAACTGCGCGAGCGATTTTTCGGAGCCACGCGGATTCCGCGGATCCTTGGGCACGATATCGTCGGTGATGCCGATGATTTCGAAGCCCCGGTCGTGATACTTCTGATAGACGGCTTTGATGGTCGGCAGCTCCTCCCTGCAGGGCACGCACCAGGTCGCCAAAAAGCTGGATTGCCACGGCGCGCTTCGCGCACCTCGCCATGACAAAGGTCTAAAAATTACGGGACGTTGGTATAACTCGGCGGCATTTCTATTTGCCAATCCCCTACCCGGCGCGGCACGAAAGATGGCACGTGAGCGCGCTTTTCGACATCCAGGTCAACGGATTTGCCGGGGTTGATTTCCAGGGTTCGCCGGCGCGGGCCGAAGTGCGGCACGCCTGCGAACAACTCCACGCGCACGGCACCACGCGCATCCTCGCGACGTTCATCACCGACGCGCCCGACGCCCTCGCGAAAAAATTCGCCGCGTTCGAGGCGCACCGTCGCGCCGATCCGCTCATCGCCGCAACCATCGCCGGCTATCACCTCGAGGGACCCTACCTCAGCGCCGAACCGGGCTACCGTGGCGCGCATCCCGGCGAGTTGATGAAAGATCCCGCCGCCGCCGAATTCGCCCGCTGGCAGGACGCCGCCGGCGGCGCCATCCGGCTCGTAACGATCGCGCCGGAGCGGGCCGGGGCGATCGAATTCATCGCCGAAATCACCCCGCGGGGCGTGCGCGTCGCGCTCGGCCACACCAACGCGGACGAGCGCCAGATCGACGAGGCGATCCGCGCCGGCGCGACGCTTTGCACGCACCTCGGCAACGGCTGCCCCGCGGATTTGCCGCGCCACGACAACATCGTCCAGCGCCTGCTCGCGCGGGACGAGTTGATCGCGTGCTTCATCCCAGACGGCGTGCACCTGCCGCCCTTCGTGCTGCGCAACCTCGTCCGCGCCAAGCCGCCGGGCAAAGTCCTGCTCACGACCGACGCGATGGCCGCCGCCGGTGCGCCGCCCGGGCGCTACCGCATCGGCGCATTGGAAATGGACGTCGGGGCGGATCGCATCGTGCGGCTGCCCGGCGCCAAGACTTTCGCCGGGAGCGCGCTCACGCTGGACACGGGCGTCGCCAACGCCGCAAAATGGCTCGGCCTCCCGCCCGCGGCCGCCGCCGAACTGGCGTCGAGCATTCCCGCGCGCGCGCTCGGTTTCGCCGCCTGACTCATCTTATGTCACCCCTACCCAATAAACGTCTCCTCGGTCTCACCGCGTGCGCCCTGTTGCTCGCCGGCGCGGCCCGCGCACAAACCGAAATCAGGATCGGCCTGATCGGGCTCGATACGTCGCACGTGCCCGCGTTCACCGGCATGTTGAACGACCCCAGCAACAAGAAACACCTGCCCGGCGCGCGCGTTGTCGTCGCGTTTCCCGGCGGCAGCCCCGACGTCGAGTCGAGCTGGTCACGCGTGAAAGGCTACACTGAGGAAATCAAAACCAAATATGGCGTGCGCATCGTCGATTCGGTCGCCGAGGTCGTCGCGAACTGTGACGCCATCATGATCGAGAGCGTCGACGGCCGCGCGCATCTGCCGTTTGCCCGCGAGGTGTTCGGCCAAGGCAAGCCTGTCTTTATCGACAAGCCGCTCGGCGGAAATCTCCGCGAGGTCCTCGCCATCGCCGCGCTCGCCGAAAAAACCAACACGCCGCTCTTCAGCTCGTCGTCCCTCCGCTACGGCCCCGGCCTCCAGGAACTAAAGTCCGCTGACCTCGGCCGCCGGCTGGGCGCGATTTCCTACGGTCCCTGCGCCCTCGAGCCCCACCACACGGATCTCTACTGGTATGGGGTGCATGCGACCGAGGCGCTCTACACCATCATGGGCCCGGGCTGCGAGAAAGTGAGCCGCGTCACCACGCCCGACACCGACGTCGTCACCGGCGTGTGGAGCGACGGCCGCACCGGAGTCGTCTACGGCGTGCGCAACAGCAAAGCCGCCTATCGCGTGACCGCGTTCGGCACGACCGCCGTGCGCGACGGCAAGGAAGGCTACGACTACGCCTACCTCATGAAGGAAATCCTGACCTTCTTCCAAACGGGGAAATCCCCCGTGCCGCTCGCCGAAACCGTCGAGCTCATGGCTTTCATGGAAGCCGCCGACGAAAGCAAACGCGCGGGCGGCGCACCCGCATCACTCCACGATGTCATCGCCAAGAATTCCCCGGGACAACGCTGACGCATGAGCGCGCCGCACGTGGAAATCCTGGCCGACCGCCCAGCCCTGGGCCGGGCCGCGGCCACGCACGTCGTCGGCCAGCTGGAGAAAATTCTCGCCCGGCCGACCCGCGCCCGCGTCGTCTTCGCCTGTGCTCCGTCGCAGGATGAATTTCTGGAAAACTTCGTGGCGCAGTCGCGCGGTCGCCTCGACTGGTCGCGCATCACGGTTTTCCACATGGACGAATATGTCGGGATCAGTGCCACGCATCCGGCGAGTTTCCGCCACTACCTGCAAACGCACCTGCTCGCGCTCGTGACGCCCCGCGAGTTCCACCCGCTCGGCGGCGATGCGCCCGACGCTGCCGCCGAGTGCCGCCGGTATTCCGCGCTTCTCGACGCCGCGCCGATTGACCTCATCTGCCTCGGCATCGGCGAAAACGGTCACCTCGCGTTCAACGATCCGCCCGTCGCGAACTTCGATGACCCAGTGTCGGTGAAAATTGTCGAACTTGATCACACCTGCCGCCAACAGCAGGTCAACGACGGCTGCTTCCCGGCCCTGACCGCGGTGCCGACGCATGCGCTCTCCCTCACGATTCCAGTCTTTCGCCGCGCCCGGGCGCTGAGCGTCGTGGTGCCCGGCCCGCGGAAAGCCGCCGCGGTGCGGGCGACGCTGGGTGATCCGATCGCGACGGCGTGTCCCGCGACGATCCTCCGCACGCACGCCCAAGCTACGCTCTTCCTCGACCGCGCCTCCGCGGCGCTGATCGCTTAGCCGAGTGCGAGCGAGCGCCAGGGGGGCCGAAACCGGAAACTGGATTTGCCACCCGATCGGTTGCCTGACCTCTGGGTTTGGCCGCCGCTGGAGCGCCGAACCTGCCTCAGGAATGCCAGGGCGCGGCCGGAGCGGCGCGGAGGACTCGCCGGCCCCGACCGGCGCGATTAATTTATTTTCCGCGCCCGGATGTTTCCAGATTGCACCGCGCGCGAAATAAAACTGCCGTGCTGAGCGTGGAAACCGCCCTGCTCAACCCGGTGCAACAAGCCGTATTCCTCCGCCTGCTCGACGATACCACCGCCGGCGTGCGCCGCGGCCTCCTCGCCCACTTCGCGCAACTCGGCCCGGCGGCCGCCCCGTTTCTCCAAGGCGTCGCGCACGGCTCGAACCGGGTGCTCGCCCAACACGCGCGCTGGTATCTCGAGGAGCTGAAAATCGCGGACCCCGTCGCCGAGTTCCTCGGCTTCATCCGCTCGCTCCGCTACGAACTCGAGACGGGGGCGCTCCTGCTCGCCCGCACCGTCACCCCGCGCCTCGATGCCGGCGCGTGCTGCACCGCGCTCGACTCCATCGCCGCCCGTTGCCGCGAACTCATCCTCGAACCCTCGAGCGCCCGCGAAAAATGCCGCGTGCTCAATCGCGTGCTCTTCCACGAGTGGGGTTTCCACGGCAACGTCGAAAACTACACGGACCCGCGCAACAGTTTCCTCGATCAGGTGCTCGCGCGCCGCACCGGCCTGCCGCTCTCGCTCAGTGTCGTCTACCTCCTGGTCGCCGGCCGCGTCGGGCTCGAACTCGAGCCGGTCGGCCTGCCCGGCCACTTCATCGTCGGCTGCTACCTCGACGCCCAGCCGTTTTTCATCGATGCCTTCGACCGCGGCGTCTTCCGCGACGCCGACGAAATTTTCACCATGCTGCGCGCCAACCACCTCGTGCCGCAGCTCTCCGACCTCGCGCCCACGCCCGTGCGCGCAGTCCTTTGCCGGAGCTGCCGGAACCTCGTGAGCCACTGCACCGCCGCCGGCGAACTCGAACACGCGAAGCTCTTCGCCAGTTTCGTCGAGGAGTTCGCGGCGACCTACGAACGAAACGCGCAGCCGTGACCATCGTTCTCGTTCTCCAAATTTCCCTTGCGCTGAGAGAACGAGAACCATGACCGACCACGATCCTGTCCTCACTCTGCGCGATTTGGAGTCGTGGTCGTTCCCCGGCACCGCGCTCGCCGTGCTCGGTCACCCAATCCGGCACTCGCTCAGCCCGCCCATGCACCACGCCGCGCTCGCCGCGGCGGGCGCCCGCTTCGCCGGTTGGAAGTATTTCCGCTTCGAGATTCACTCCGACGATCTCCCGCGCGCCCTCGTCCTGCTCCACGCGAAAAATTTTCACGGGCTCAACCTCACCGTCCCGCACAAGATCGTCGCCTTCGACTGCGTCGCCACCATCGACCCCGCCGCGCGTCCCGTCGGCGCCGTCAACACCCTCCGCCGGACCGCCGCCGGCTGGCACGGCTTCAACACCGACGGCTACGGCCTCGCCTCCGCCGTCCGCGAAACCCTCGGCCGCGAACTCACGGGCGCGCACGTGATTCTCCTCGGCGCCGGCGGCGCGGCCCGCGGCGCCGCAGTCGAATGTCTTCAGCGCGGCTGCGCCTCGCTCTGGATCGCCAACCGCACGCGCGAGAATCTCGCGACGCTGCTCACCGTCCTCGCGCCCGTGGCTGGGAAAATTTCGCTGCGCGGCTTCGGTCCGGCCGCCCCACCCCGCGACCTGCCCGCCGCCGCCCTGCTCATCAACGCCACCAGCGCCGGGCTCCACGCCTCTGATCCCGCGCCGATCGCTCTCGCCGCGTTCCCCCGCCCTGCCGCGGTTTTCGATATGATCTACAATCCGCCGCAGACTCCGCTGCTTCGCGCGGCCACCGCGCTTGGCGTGCCGCACACCAACGGCCTCGCGATGCTCGTGCACCAAGGCGCGAAGTCCCTCGAGATTTGGAGCGATCTCCCCGCCGCGTCGACCGCCCCCACGATGGCCGCCGCCGCCCGCGCGGCGCTCGGCGCCGCTTGACTCCGCGCCGGCGCCCGCGAACCTCGCTTCGTGCCCACGCTCGCCACCCGCACCCCTAAAGCCAAGTCACGCACCCGTCCCTCCGGCGTGAAATCGGTTGCTAAGCGTCGCCGCAACCGCGTCCCTTCCTTCGGCGAATGGGCGCGTCGCGTCTCTGGCATGATGAAGGATGGCCCGCCCGATCTTTCGATGCGTGAAGGTTTCGGCGATTAATTATCTCGTGGATGCCGGCCCGGTCGTCGGCTTGTTCAACCGCCAAGACCAGTGGCATGCGTGGAGTGCGTCGGTCCTGACCGTGCTCGAAGAGCCTCTTGCTACTACCGAAACTGTCTGGGCCGAGGTGTGTCATCTCCTCCGCACCGCTCGCCCCTGCCTGCTCGCCGCCGTCAATGCCGTAAGAACCGGAGGTCTGCGGCTGCTGCCCGTCTGGGAACAGGCGGATCGCATCAGCGCACTCCTCGAAAAATACCCACAGATGGATGCCGGCGACGCTTCGCTTGTCGTGCTCTCGGAGAAACTGCCCAAGGCTAAAATCATTACGACTGACGTGCGCGACTTCACCATCTACCGTCGTTTCCGCAACGAATCGCTCCCGCTCATTCATCCCTGACCCCTGATGTCCACCGCCTCCCTCGCCGAAGTCGCCGCCGCGTTTCCGTGGTTTTTTCCCACGGTGGCGTTTGCGGTCGGTGCATGCGTCGGAAGTTTTCTCAACGTCGTCATCTACCGCGTGCCGAAGGAGGAATCGATCGTCTCGCCCGGTTCGCACTGCGGCTGCGGCGCGCCGATCAAGTGGCACGATAACATCCCGATCCTTTCCTGGCTTGCGCTGCGCGGCAGGGCGCGGTGCTGCGGGCGGGCGTTTTCGTTTCGTTATCCGTTTGTCGAGCTGCTCACCGCGCTGCTTTTCGTCGCGTGTTGGCTGCGCTTGCCGCCGGCAGTCGCAGGGTGCGGCGCGATTTTCCTGAGCTGCCTCGTGGCCGCGACGTTCATCGATCTCGACCACATGATCATTCCTGACGTGTTCACCCTCGGGCTCGGTGTCGCCGGCGTGCTCCTGTCGTTGGCCGTGCCGGCGTTGCACGGGCACCACAGCGACTACTTCATGGTGGACAGCCTGCGCTCCGGCCTGACGTCGCTCCAGGGCTTGCTGGTCGGTTCCGGCCTCGTGCTGTGGATCGCGCTGCTCGCCGAAGCCGCCCTGAAAAAAGAAGCCATGGGATTAGGCGACGTGAAATTTGTCGGCGCCATCGGGGCGTTTTGCGGCTGGCAGGGCGCGGCGTTCGCCGTCTTCGGCGGCGCGCTGGTCGGCACGGTGTGGTTCGCCGTCGCCTGGACCTGGCAGAAAATTTCCGGCAAATCCTCGCCCGTCGCACCGCCCGCCGAGACGCCCGAAGGTGAGCCCACCGCGCTGGCCTTCGGAGCGCACGTCCCCTTCGGCCCGATGCTGGCGATCGCCGCCGCGCTCTATTTCCTCTTTTTCCGCGGCTGGGTCAGCGCCTGGTTCGCGGATGTCGCGGTGCTGTTCTAAACGGGCACGAGGGTGGCCCCGTCGCCCGTCTGCGCCTGCAGGATGTCGGGCGCCGCGCCAAAAGTTTTCGCGTAGGCCGCCGCCACCGCCCGCGCCTGAAACGCGCCGAAGCTCTCGGCGGTCAGCGCCATCACCGCCCCGCCAAATCCACCGCCGGTCAATCGCGCGCCATAGACGTGCGGCGTCGCGGCCAGCGTTTCGGCCAGGAAGTCGAGTTCCGGGGTGCTGTTTTCGAACAGGGTTTGCGAACTGCGATGCGAGGCGTTGAGGAGTTGGCCCACGGCGGCGAGATCGCCGGCGCGCAGCGCCTTCACCGTCGTATCGACGCGCGCAATTTCCTCCACGATGTGCCGCGCCCGCCGGAACACCGGCGGTGAAAGTTTTTTCTCCGCCGCCAGCACCGCGGCCGGCGACACCTCGGCCAGCAGCCCGACCCCCAGCCCCTGCGCGGCCTCCAGGCACTCGCGATGACGCTCCGCATAGAGGCCATCGACCAGCGCATGCTTGGTGTGCGTGTTAAAAATCCAAAATCGCGCGTCGCCCGGCAGTGGCACCGTCGCAAAGTGCGGTCCGCGGCAGTCGATGAAGACGAGATGATCTTTTTTCCCGAAGCCCGACACCCCTTGATCGAGAATTCCGCAGGGCACGCCCACAAAATCATTTTCCGCCTGCCGCCCAATCTTCACGAGCGTCTCGCGCGGCGGATTCTCTCCCGCCGCGGCCAGAAAGACGAGCGCCGAGGCCAGCTCGATCGCCGCGCTGCTGCTGAGGCCCGCGCCCGGCGGAAGATCTGACAGCGCAAAATAGTCGAAGCCCGCCGGGGCGCGCAGCCCGAACGCCGGCAGCGCCCCGAGCACCCCGAGCGGATAATTCACCCAGCTCTGGGCGCCGGAAAGTTTTTCGACCCGGTCCGCCGGCCGGGTGACCAGCTCACCGCGCTGATCGCTCCCGAATCGGCGCTCGCCCCCCGCCCGCCGCGCGAGCGCCACCCAGACCTGGCGGTCAATCGCCGCCCCCAGCACCGGGCCGCCGTTGTAGTCGGTGTGATTGCCAATGAATTCGATCCGGCCGGGCGCGCGGGCGATAAACTCGGGCGCGCGGCCAAAGTTGACGCGAAATTTTTCGACGAGGCGGGATTTCATGCGGACCACGCATAAAAAAGCCCTTCGACGCCAGCGGGTCGAGCGGGAAGCCAACGCCGCGCGCGGTCGCTCCTCATGCGCGCGCGCGCATTTCGGTGCCGGCGCGGAAGCGCACGGTTTTCACCGCGCGGATTTTCATCGGCTGCTTGGTGTGGGGATTAAAGCCGCGGCGCGCCGGGCGCAGGGCGACGGCAAATGTGCCGAACCCGACCAGCGCGACCTCTTTGTCGCGACGCAGCCCGCGCTTCACGGCCGTGAGCACCGCTTCCGTGACTCGCTCCGCGGCGGCCTTCGAGGTGCCGTCGCCCAACAATTTCTGCACTTCATTGACGAGGGCGGCTTTGTTCATCGGAGTAAAGAGCGCGTCAGCGAAAGAACCTCGCGCAACGCGGTCAAACCCAATCCCGCGGCAGGGGTGTCGGCCCCGCGGCTTTCCCCATCCGCTTCACCCGGCCGAGGGCGGTCGTGCCGGGGGCGGCGCAAAATCCGCCGGCACTTCGCCGGCACGGCCCTTGGTCACGAGTTCGAGCAGGCGCGCGAGCGCAGCTTCGCGCGTGCCGCCGCGCTCGACCGCCAGCTGCGCCGCCCGCTTTAACAACTGCGCCGCCATCGTCGCCGCCTGGGCGGGTGGCGCACCGAGCCGTTCACAGAGCTGCGCAAGTTGGTCCTGCTCGGTCACGGGGCGTCGAGAAGTTTTATCACCGGCGGCCCATCGGCCGCCAGCGAGAGCACGGAGTCCGGCGTCAGCGGCAGCAGCGAAAGCATCGCGAGCCCCACCCAACCGCCCGCGGGATCCCGCGCGGCCGAGCGCAGCTCGCCAATTTTCCGCGAACCCGAAAAAAGCGCCGCGAGCCGCGCGGGAATATTTTCCTCCGCCGCCGCCACGCGCAGCAACCGGCGCCGCACCCGACCCATCGACTTCAGCCGGGCCATGACTTCTTGCCCGAGATAACAGCCCTTCGTGTAGGAAATCGCGTCCGCTTCGAGGCCGCCTTCATTGGGCAGATCGCCCAGGCCGACATCCGCCGGCACGGCGGGAATGCCTGCGGTGATGCGCCGATGCTCCATCTCACCGACGTCAAGCTCCCGCCCACTTTGCAGCCGCGCCCGGACGGCGGCGATTTCGGCCGCCGGAAAAATCCATTCCACATTTTCAGTCCGTTCGCGCCGCCCGCGAAAAACAAAGCCCGCGACCGGCTTCGCGGTCAGCGCCTCCCACGTGCCTGCGCCCAGCAGCGATACGCCTGCCCACTCCGGCGTCGCGTCCGTGATCGTCACGTCGTCCGCAATCACGTAGCTCTCCAACCGCTCGCCCATCACGGCCGCCGAAGAAAAATAGCTGCCCACCCAAAATTCGTCCGCGCCGGATCCGCGCAGCACGAAACTATCTGCCAGCACCCGGCCCTTGAGGTTGAGCCAAAGACCATAGACCGCTCCGCGAACCGGCAGGCCTCGCAGCTCGTTCGTAAACTGGCCCTGGAGAAACGTCGCCGCATCGCCGCCCTCCACCCGCAACCAAGCGGCAGGTTGCCAGACGTGAAATGCTGGGGAAGTAGGAAAGTTGATAGCCATTAAGTTATTGGTATAATGATTCTTAAAAAGAAAGTGGTAGATAGTGCAAACTTGTTATTGACGATGACCAAACGGTGGCTATCTCTCAACAACAGTTTAACACTTCTCCCCGCTTAGCGGGGAGTTTTGGGGTAACTAAGAAAGCAAAGGCGCACCGTATAGGGGTATACGGTGCGCCACTTTTTTGCCCATTTTTGGCGAACCGAACGCCGACAGATGACCGAAGCCGGGCTTGCGCGTCGAGCGCGAAGCCCGCCAATCTGGCCCTTCATGCAGAAAACGTCCGACATTAATGTCGTCGAAACCCGCGCCTTGCCCTCGCCCGCCGCGTTGCTGGCGGAGCTGCCCAAGACTGACGTTCAGGCCGAATTCGTCACGCGCACCCGCCGCGAGATCCACCGGCTCATCTTCACCGACGACAAGCGGTTTCTTCTCATCGTCGGTCCGTGTTCGATCCACGACCTCGATGCCGGCCGCGACTACGCCCGCCGGCTCGCCGCGCTCGCCCGCGAAGTTGCCGACCGCGTGATGATCGTGATGCGCGTGTATTTTGAAAAGCCCCGCACGACGGTCGGCTGGAAAGGTCTGGTCATGGACCCCCACCTCGACGGCTCGCACGACATCGCGGCCGGCCTGCGCCTCGGGCGCACCTTCCTGCGCGACGTGCTCGATCTCGGCCTGCCGACCGCGACGGAGTTTCTCGATCCGATCACGCCGCAATACGTGGCCGACCTCGTATGCTGGGGTGCCATCGGCGCACGCACCACTGAGTCGCAGACTCACCGGCAAATGGCCTCGGGCCTGTCGATGCCCCTCGGTTTCAAAAACGGCACCGACGGTTCGCTCCAGTCCGCCATCAACGCCATCCGGGCCGCCTCCCAGCCCCAGACCTTTCTCGGCATCAACCTTGACGGTTCCGCCGCCGCCATCGTCACACGCGGCAACCCTGACTGCCACCTCGTCCTCCGCGGCGGCGGCAACGGCCCCAATTATTCGCCCGCTCACATTACCCAGACCGAGGCCCTCCTCGCGAAAGCCGGCCTGCCCAGATCCATTCTGGTCGATTGCTCCCACGACAACTCCGCCAAAAAACCCGAGCTTCAGCCCGAAGTCATGCGCGCCCTCCTCGCGCAAATCGCCGCCGGCAACGCCTCCATCATGGGAGCGATGATCGAGAGCAACCTCGCCTCCGGCAGCCAGCCGTTCCCCCAACCGCGCGAAAAACTCCGCTACGGCGTCTCCATCACCGACGGCTGCATCGACTGGTCCACCACTGAAAAACTTGTCCGCGAGCTCCACGCCGCGCTCGCCCCACGGTTCCGCTAATCTCCCGCGCGGTTCCGGCTAACACCCACCGCACCGCCGCATTTCTTCCGTGCCTTCCGCGCTTCCGCGGTTAGAAAACTTTCCCCTATGAAAACTCCCCTCCGCGTCGCGGTCACCGGTGCCGCCGGCCAGATTGGTTACTCCCTCCTCTTCCGCATCGCGTCCGGCGCGATGTTCGGCCCCGACCAGCCGGTCATCCTCCAGCTGATCGAAGCCCCGATCGAGAAGGCCCTCAAAGCCCTCGAGGGCGTCGCCATGGAGCTCGATGACTGCGCCTTCCCGCTGCTCAAGGGCATCGTCCAGACCTCCGATCCCGCCGTCGGCTTCAAGGACGCCAACTGGTGCCTCCTCGTCGGCGCCAAGCCGCGCGGCCCCGGCATGGAGCGCGCCGATCTGCTCAAGGACAACGGCACGATCTTCATCGGCCAGGGTCGGATAATCGACGCGGTCGCCGCCGCCGATGCCCGCATCGCCGTCGTCGGCAATCCCGCCAATACCAACTGCATGATCGCGGCCTCGCAGGCCAAACGCCTCCCGGCCGAGCGCTTCACCGCGATGGTCCGCCTCGACCAAAATCGCGCGCAGACCCAGCTCGCGAAAAAAGCCGGCGTCGAGCTCACCGCCGTCAAGGACATCTTCATCTACGGCAATCACAGCCCAACGATGTTTCCGTCGTTCAGCCACGCGACGATCAACGGCCAGCCCGCGACGTCCGTCATCACCGACAGCGCTTGGCTCCAAGGCCCCTTCTGTGAAACCGTCGGCAAACGCGGCGCCGCCATCATCGCCGCCCGCGGCCTCTCTTCCGCCGCCTCCGCCGCCAACGCCCTCGTCGATCATGTCCGCAGCCTCGTCACCCCCGGAGCGATTCATTCGATCGCCGTGAAGAGCGAGGGCCGCTATGGCTTCGACACCAACGTCTGGGCCGGCATGCCCGTGCGCACCACGACCCCCGGCAGCTACGAGGTCATCACCCGCTATGTCATGGACGACTTCGCCAAATCCAAAATCGCCGCGACGAACAAGGAACTCGCCGAAGAGCGGGCCTTCGTCGCCGAGATGATCGCCTGACGAAGAATCGTTCCCCATGCGCCGCGGGCGCATCGTTCTTTCATTTACGCGGCGCCTTCACCGGCGCCGCTTTTTATTTGACCAGCCCACCGAGCACCTGGCTCACCGCAAACGCCCGGCGCACTTCGGCAAACGCGTCCATCAACTCTGCCGGCGCGCCCGCCCGAGGAAAAATCACCTCCAGCGCCGCACCCGTGCAACGCACGCGCGCCTCCACGCCCTCGACGCGAATCTCGCACGCGGCGTAGTCCGACGGATAGCTCACCGCCAGCCCGCCCTCGCCATCGAGCCCCTCGATCGCATCGATCACCGCCTCGACGCGCGCGCCTTTTTTCAGCGCAAATGAAATCTCCCGGAACCGACCCGCGAAAATTTCCGAAAATTCCGCCGTGCGCGCCAGCTCTGTGCTCCGCACCCCACGCAGGGTCGTCGTCACTGCATACCGCGCCGCGTCTCGCTCCTCTAGGGCATAGGCTATCTCCACGGAAAAATCCTTCGCCGCCAACGCCGCGACCGGTCCCGTCACGCTCAACGACACCTCTTTCCGCTTATAGCCCAGCCGCGCGCGCACCTCCTGGAAAAGTTTCTCCGCCTCGGCCGCCAGCTCGCCCGCGCAGATTTTCCCCAAAAACGCATTCGTCACTGCGTTGGCCGCATCGGGCACCGTGTGGTGGCTCTTGCGAAACCCACTTAGCGACTTCACCGCCCCGCCGCCGCGGCCAATGAAACAAATCTCCGCAATGATGCTGGAAGGTAATTCGCTCGTCATGCGCCACCGAGCAAACCGACCTCGCCCCGCGCCGCCAACCCGAAATCAATCCCTCAGGCCGTCTTCGCGCCACCCCGTTTGATCAGCGCGATCAGCCCGACCAGCGCCAGCACCGGCAGCCAGATCGGCGCCAGCACCACCGCGAGCAGCAGTCCCGCGCACAGCAGACCCGCCGCCAGTGAAACCCCAATCAACGCCAGCAGCCCCACCCCCGCCCCGAGCACGCAAATCAATGCCAGTGCCACCGGCAGCAGTTTAATCGCCACGACTACCGCGACCAGAATCAGCAAGACTTTCAGAAAGGTGTTCATGCCCCAAGAACACCGCCCCGCACGAAAAGTTGCAGGCCACGTCGACCTCTGCCCTTTGTCTTCTGTTTCCCGTTCCCCCATGCCTCCGTCCTCCCCGATCTCCGTCGTCGCCGCTGTCATCGAGGACGGCCACCACCGCGTGCTTGTCGCCCAGCGCCCTGCGCACAAACACCTCGCGCTCAAGTGGGAATTTCCTGGCGGAAAAATTGAGCCCGGCGAAACGCCCGAGTCCGCGCTTATCCGCGAACTCCGCGAGGAACTCGGCTGCGACGCCGCCATCATCCGCGCCCTCCCCAGCTTTACCCACGACTATGGCGACGTCGTCATCGCGATGTTTCCTTTCATCTGCCGCCTCGCACCCGGCAGCCCCGCGCCGCATCCGCACGAACACATCGCTTTGCGCTGGGTCTCGCGCGCGGAACTTACCACCCTCGATCTCGCCGCCGCCGATCTCCCCGTCGTCGCCGCGCTCGCTCTGCCCATGCCCTCTCATCCGCTCGACCCCAGCACCGTCAGCCGTCTCCCCGCCCCGGGCGACAACGTCGCCATCGCGATTCGCCGGCTCGAGGCGGGCACACCGCTCGCGTTTCCCGCTGGCCCGTGTGTGCTCGCTCACACCGTGCTCGAAGGTCATCGCTTCGCCGTTAAAAAAATCGCGATCGACGAGCCGCTGCTCTCCTGGGGCCTGCCGTTCGGCACCGCGCTCGCCGCCATCGCGCCGGGCGACTACGTCTGCAACCAGTCGATGCTCGCCGCGCTCGCCGTCCGGCAGCTCGGCCCCGCGAGCCTGCCCGCGCACGCCAATTTCCGCGACGTCGATGAACCGTTCCAACTCGATGAGCGCCTCATTCGCTCCGCCCCGGCGGTCGAACTCGCTCACCCTGCCCGGACCTTTTCCGGCTACCGCCGGCCCGGCACCCGCGGCGTCGGCACCCGCAACTTCATCGTCATCCTCGGCACGACCTCGCGCACCGCGAGTTTCGCCCGGCAACTCGCCGCGCGCCTTCAGGCACTCGCCCGGGTCCATCCGGCCCTCGACGGGATCGTCGCCATTGCGCACACCGAGGGCGGCGGCACCAGCGAGCCGAACAACACGCTCGAAATCCTCCGCGCTCTCGCCGGCTTCATCGTCCACCCCAACGTCGGCGCTGTGCTCGCAGTCGACTATGGCGTTGAACCCATCACCAACACACGCCTGCAGGAATTCATGCGCACTCGCGGCTACCCGCTCGACGCCGTCCCAAATCATTTCCTCACGTTGAATCACGGTCTCGCCGCCGGCCTCGCCGAGGGCGAGCGCCTCGTGCGCGGCTGGCTGCCCGCCGTGAGCGCGCTCCGGCGCACCGAGGAGCCGCTCGCCGCGCTGCGCATCGCCCTTCAGTGCGGCGGCTCCGATGCGTTTTCCGGCGTCAGCGGCAATCCCCTCGCCGGCGCGATCGTGCACGAGGCAATCCGCCACGGCGCCGCCGGTGTGCTCACCGAAATCGACGAGACGATGGGCGCCGAGGGTTACCTGCTAAAGAACATCCGCGACCTTGCCACCGCGCGCGCGTTCATGGGTAAACTCGCGGCCTTTCGCGAAAAACTCACCTGGCACGGCCTCACGCCTGAGAGCAATCCCTCCGCCGGCAACAAATTCCGCGGCCTCTACAACATCGCGCTGAAATCGCTCGGCGCCGTGCACAAAAAAGATCCGCGCACGCGGTTCGAACGCGTCATCGACTATGCGGAGCCGCTGACCGAGCCCGGCTTCGCGTTGATGAACGGCCCCGGCAACGACCTCGAGGGCATCGCCGGCCAGGTCGGTTGCGGCTGCAACCTGATCCTCTTCGTGACCGGCAACGGCTCGATCACGAATTTCCCGTTTGTCCCCACGCTGAAAATCACGACGACCACGCGCCGGCACGAACTGCTCATTCACGAAATGGACATCAACGCGGGTCGCTACCTCGACGGCGAGGCGATGGAGGCCGTGACCGCCGACGCCTTCGAACTGCTCGTCGCCACCGCCTCCGGAAAAAAATCCAAAGGCGAGCACGCCGGCCACTCGCAAGTCTCCCTCTGGCGCAACTGGGCGCAGACCGACACCTCGCGCCTCGCCGAACTCCGCGCGCGCATCGCACCGGATGGAAAACCGCTGAAGGTGGAGCGCGTTGTCCCCAACGCGCTTTCTCCGCGAACGCCGCCTACGCAGCGCGTTGGAGCCAACGCGCTCAATCTTTTCAAAACCGACACCCGCTTCGCCACCGAACGCGTCGCGCTCGTCCTCCCGACGAGCCTCTGCTCGACGCAAATCGCCCGCCTCGCCGCCGATCGCCTCAACGAAAAACAACTCGGCCGCGCGCAAGGCATCTCGCGCTTCGTCGCCTTCACGCACACCGAAGGCTGCGGCTTCGGCGGCGACACGATGTATCAATTGCTCCACCGCACCTACCGCGGCTATCTCACGCACCCGAATGTCACCGCTGCGCTGCTCCTCGAGCACGGTTGTGAAAAAGTTCCGAACGACGTCCTGCGCCATCACTTCACCACGGCCGGTGTGCCCACCGCGCAGTTCGGCTTTGCCAGCGTCCAACTCGACGGCGGCATCGAAAAAGTCCTCGCCAAGGTCGAGGCGTGGTTCACCGAAAAACTCGCCACCCTCCCACCCGCCACCACCGCGACCACCGACCTCGGCGCCCTCTCGCTCGCGCTACTCACCGCCGCTCCCGTGAGCGTGCCGACTGCCACCGCGCTCGCCGCGATCGCGCGCGCCGTGCTCGACGCGGGCGGCTCCATTCTCCTCGTCGAAAGCGACCCGCTGCTCGCGAGCATCGCCTTCCGCAGTGCGCTCCTCGGCGCCAACGCTCCGCACGCCACGCTTTCCTACGGCGAACCGCTCCGCGTTCCCGGCCTGCACGTCGTCGCCAGCGAATCGGAGCACTGGGTCGAAAACCTCACCGGCCTCGCCGGCTGCGGTGCTCACCTCGCGGTCACCGTTGTCAGCGGACACGACCAACAAGGCCACCCGTTGCTCCCCGTCATTCAAGCCGCCGAGTCCACCGAACGCGGGCGCGTCGCCGCCGACGACATCGATCTATTTCTCTCCGGCGACGTCCCCGCCGACGAAGCCGAACTGATCCGCTGGATCGTCGCCGTCGCGCAGCACGAGCGCACGCCCGTCGCGATGGCCAACGGCTTCGTCGACTTTCAGCTCACGCGCGGCCTGCTCGGGCTGACGACCTGACCAGCGCGCGTCACCGATCGCGCCGCAGCCGTATCGCGGTCGGGCGCCGTGCGCGGCGCGAGGCCGGATTCTTCAGAGCAACGGCTTCAGGAGCGCGCGGCCGATCTTCAACCAGCCCTCGGACTCCATGAAAAAGATGCGGACGAAGGCCAGGGTCATCGCGGCCATGCTGATCCAATAGGCGGGGTGCACGCGTTTGCGGGCCCACAGGTCGAAGGCCATGCCGATCAGCATTGGCGACACCCACGTCAGATAGAAAAGCGGCGGCGGCTTGATCTGCATGCGGGCGACCGCGGCAAACGCCAGCGACACCGTGGCCGCTGGCATCAACCGCTTGTGGATCTCCGGTCGCTGGCGATACGCGATCGCTCCGCCAAAAAACCTCGCCCACAGCACCATGTCGACCAGCGGCAAAATCATGAAACCCGCCGCGCGGTCCATCGTCCAGTCTCCCGCTCGGATGTGCATCAACGGCGCAGCCCAACTGACCACGAGGCCGACCACCCACAGGACGACGCCGTAGCCGATCCCGAACGTGCCCACGCGTCGGTGCGCGGCCAGCCGGCCGGTGGCCGCGAGCCCGACCTGCAGGAGCAGCAGCAACATCCAGCCGGTGAAGATGGCACCGTGCAGGTGCATCACCCACGCGCGCGGCGCGCTCGGTCCGCCCAGCATGGGGCCGAAATAGCTGGGCCAAAATCCCTTTAGCACGATGCCGAAGAGCACCAGGCTCAGCAGGACATAAAATCGCCTGCGGTGATCCCCCGAAATCCGGGCCACTTGTAAGGTTAGTCTGCGGCCCTAAAAGGAGCCCAGACCATGAAAGGAAAACACCACGCGACAGAACAAAAGATCCGCATTTTGCGGGAAGCCGATGGCGGCAAGAGCATCGTGGAAGT
>SIBG01000102.1 GCA_009695305.1 Opitutus sp.
CCGATCGAGGTGCCATTGATGACGATGTCGGTGCCGGCGGGGACCGCATAGTCGCCGCGCCACACCACGAGATCCGCGTCGAGTTTCAGCGTGTTGCGCAGGAGTGCGACGAGTTCCGTGCCGCGCGGCTCGGAACGGTTCACGACCGTGATGCGTTTCGTTCCCGCTAGCCCGAGTTCCACCGCAATGGCCCGCGCGGCGCCCCCCGCGCCGAAGAGCACGACGGACTTCCCCGTTGGATCGATGGCGGTCTCGAGCGATTTCAGAAACCCCTTCCCGTCGGTGTTCTCGCCGATGAATTTTTCCCCACGGCGCACCACGCAATTCACCGCACCCATCACCGCCGCTGATTCGCCCAGTCCGTCGAGATGCGGAATCACCGTGACCTTGTGCGGCAGGCTGCAATTGAACCCCCGGAAACCCATCGCCTTCGCTCCGCGCACAGCGGTGCCGAGGTTTTCAGGCGTGACCTCCATGTTTACGTAGCGCCAGGGCAGCCCATGGTGCGCGAACGCGGCCTCGATCATGGCCACGGTGGGGTTGCCCGCCGCGCCCTGCGACATCGAGCCGACGAGTTCCTGGAGGAATTTGCCTTCGCTCATGTTTACTTCAGCTCGGGGTCTTTCATCGCGTCCGCTTTTCGATAGAGGCTCGTGGGGATGAGCATCTGCGGCGGCAGCGTCTCGCCCTTGGAATGGCGGACGATCGCATCGACGATGCGAACGCCCATTTTGTCGGGGAACTGAATCGGGTCGGCGTAGATCTTGCCGTCCTTGATCGCCTGTTTGCCCTCGGGCTGGCCGTCGAAGCCTACGATCAACACCTGGGTCTTGCCCGCCTTTTCGAGCGCGCCGCGGGCCCCGAGCGCGGCGGGATCGTTGATCGCAAAGATGCCGCGCAGATCGGGGTGCGCCTGCAAAGCATCCTCGGCGGCCTTGTAGCCCACATCCTTGGCCCCGCCGCTCTCCAGTTCGGTCGCGATGGTGATCTTCGCCTTGCCGCTCGCGTTGTGGGCGTCGATCACCTCGCGAAATCCATTTACGCGTAGAAGGCACGACTCGGCCTGTTTGAAGTGGAGCACGGCGATTTTGCCGCCGGCCTCGCCGAGTGCCTCGATCATCGCCTGGCCGGCCTCCTTGCCGCCGCCGTAGTTGTCGGTGGCGATCTGCGTCACGATCTTAACGCCGGGTTCGTTGCACGGGATGTCCACCGTGAAGACCGGAATGCCGGCGGCGTTGGCCTCTTGGATCACCGGGATGATCGACTTCGAATCGCACGGGCTCAGCACGATCGCGCTGACCTTTTTCACGATGAAGTCCTTGATCTGGTTGCCCTGCTTGGCGACGTCCTTGTCGCCGCTGACCACGATGGTTTCATAACCGCGCCTCTTGCCTTCGGCAGTGATGTTGTCGCCGATGACTTTGAAGAACGGATTGTCGAGCGTGAGCAGCGAGACGCCGATCGTGCCCTTCGACTTGTCGGGGGCGGACGGTGTATTCGCCGTGTTTGCCGGTTTGCCGCAGCCCGCGAGGAAGGCGAGCGTGAGTGCGCAGAGAGGGAGCAGGTGTTTTTTCATGATTGGTCGAGGAAGGGATTAGGTAATTTTCAGATCAGAGTTTGCCCGTTCTGAGAAACTCATGGCGCACCGCAGCGGTGACGCGTTGGCCCGTGGTCGGGACGAACGTCACCTTGCCCGGCGCGAACTCCAATTGGAAGGAAACTGGATCTTGAGGGGGATCGGATCCGGGAGGGGTTTTCAAATCGGCGACCAACGGGCGATGTTCATCGGGCGCTAGCGGCCGCGTGATCGTGCGACGGCGTGGTGCCGTGCGGAATGCTATCGCTGATGCTTCAGCAGCCACGCGTAGAGCTCGGGGTTGTTGTAGGTCTCGGTCCATGAGTCGTGTTTGGCTTCGGGGTAGACGGTGAGTTGGAGGTCGGTGACACCGGCCTTTTTCAGGGCGGCGACCATGGTCTCGGATTCCGCGAGGGCGACGGTCGGGTCCTTCGCACCGTGGAAGACCCAGACGCCGAGACTGGTGAGGGGGACTTTCTTTTCGCGAGAGGAGCGGCGCACATCGGTGGGGTTGCCGCCGCCACAGATGGGGACGATGGCCGCGAAGCGTTCGGGGAATTTCATGGCAACGCTCCACGTGCCGAATCCGCCCATGCTGAGACCGGTGAGGTAGTGGCGGGTTGGGTCAGTTTTGTGATTCACGGTGATTTCGTCGAGGAGCGCGAGCACACCGTCGTCGTCCCACGATTTGCCGGCCGGGCACTGCGGCGAGACGACGATGAAATTCGCTTTCAGGAATGCGGCGGATTGTTCGCGGAGCGCCCGGGCCTCGACGGTCTCGGGCGCAGGCGGGGCCTTGGTGCTTGGTTCGGGAGCGGGAGGCGGGGTCGCAATGGGGCCGCGGATGAGTTTGGGTGGACCGTGGATGGCGACCTTCCACACATCGCTGCCGCGCTCGCCGGAGCCGTGGAGAAAAAGAATCACGGGCCACTTTTTGTCGGAGGCGGCATCGTAGCCGGTCGGAAGCGAAAGCAGATACTGGTAGCCAACTTTCTTGGTGATGGTCTTCTCGAAGGACGCGACGGACTGGGTGTCGGCGGCGAGGATGAAGGGCGCGGCGCAGAGCGTGAGTAGGGTGACGAGGATGTGGGGCGGGGTGATTTTCATGGGAAAGGGGAAAGGGTGGCGTGGCCAAGTTTGGGCAGAATTCTTTAAATCTCATTGCCGGCGTGAGGAGAGCACGGCGCGGCGGAATTACTGATAGGAAACTGGATTTACTGATAGGAAACTGGATTTTCCGGGGGAGGGGTTTACGGGGAGGGTGACTGAAAAAACGGAAGCAGGCCCCTGTAGCCCTCGTGCTACCTCCCCGCACTTCCGGCCTCGGAAATTGCGCGGTCGAAAATCAGTCGCCCCTGCAGTTTTTCAGGCGGGTTGGCGGGGATTCGGGCCTCGTTCGCGGCGATCACAAAGCGAGAAGTCAAAGCTCCGCCCGCCCGCTGTCAACCGGCCAGTCTTGTTTTTAGACTGACTCCGGCGCGTCGGCCTGGACGTAGTCGTCAGGTTTTTGCGCGGCGCAAAACCCTAAACTCTCCGAGGAGCATTCGGACCAGAAGATGGGTTCGTCGTCGGCGGCGTCGGGCTGGGTGCAGTCGTCGGCGAACAACTGGCTCTGCCCGGCGGCTTCGGGCGATGCTTCGGGCGCGGGTGGCAGCTCGAAGCCCGTCTGGTCGAAGTCGTCGCCGGCGGTCATCATCTCCGTCCGGTAGCGCAGCGGTTCGGCGCGAGGTCGTGGATATGGCAGCCGCGATTCGAACGGCGGAGGGTCGACCGGATAGGCGGCACCGGAGTCGGCGGCCACCAGCACGGCGACTTCAGGGACGGGCGGGCCGTGGGCAAACGGGCGGTCATGGGATCGCGAGAGCCCGAGCGGGGCCAGCACGGCGTGAATCTCGGCTGCGGTTGTCACGACGGCGATGGGCCGGAGCAGCCCGGCGCAAAGCGGGCATTTTAGCGGGTCCGTGCCCCAGACCTGCTTAATCAACTCGCGCCAGCCGGCCGGGCGGATCGCCGTCTCACCGTCGCGCTCCAAATCTGCCGCTCGCCAAGCTGCTCTCTTTGCCTCTCATTTCCGCCTTTTACCTATGCGTCATTTTTTTACCGGCGGCGCCGGGTTCCTCGGCTCCCATCTCTGCTGCCGACCAGCGTGGCCGCGATGAGCCCGACCAATGCAAAGGCCTACACCCCGGGTGAAGAGCGCGCCAACGCGCTGACTCACGGCCTCGGCGCCGCGCTGAGCGTGGCGGGGCTCGTGGTGCTCGTCACGCTGGCGAGCCGGAGCGGCGACGCGTGGCGGGTGACCGCGACGGCCATCTTCGGGGCGACACTCGTGCTGCTCTACACGGCGTCGACGCTTTACCATAGCTTTCGGGACGAGCGGCTGAAAAAAATTCTGCGGAAGTTCGACCACGCGGGAATTTTCCTGCTCATCGCCGGCACCTATACGCCGTTCCTGCTCGTTAATTTGCGCGGGCCGTGGGGGTGGAGTCTCTTCGGTATCATCTGGACGCTGGCCGTGGCGGGGGTCGCGCTGAAGTTTTGGTTCACAGGGCGGTTCCGGGTGGCGTCGACTTTGCTCTACATCGGGATGGGCTGGTTGGTGGTGGTCGCGCTGCGTCCGATGCTGCGGGCCGTGCCGGCCACGGCGTTATGGCTGCTGCTGGTCGGGGGGCTTTTCTACACGGTCGGCACAGTGTTCTATCTCTGGAAACGCCTCCCGTATCACCACGCGGTGTGGCATCTTTTCGTGCTCGGCGGCAGCGCGTGCCATTTCTTTGCGGTGATTGCAGCCGTCCTGCCCGCGGCCGCGGCGAACTAACCGCGACGGCCCGGCCACGTCGTCGGACGCGTCCAAAATTTATCGTCGCGGCCGCCATAGTAGTCGGCGAGCACGCGATCCATCACGAGCTGCGTGCGGCGGGCGGACTCGCCCGTGCTCGGGCACGTGCCGCGGCCGAGCAGTTCGTCGACGATCGTTTGGATCAGCGGTTGCGCGACGTGCGGGGGATTGGCGATCGCGAACTCCTCGGTGCCGCGGCCGGTTTCGAGGCGCACCGGCGTGTCGCTGAATACCAGCAGCGAGGCCCGGCCCTTCGTTCCGAGGAATTCGAGCGTGTCATCTTTCGCGTGACTGGAGAAATTCCAGGTCGCCGCGCCCGGCACGCCGCGCGCCGTGCGAAACGTCATCGCGACCGAATCCTCGACGTCCGCGGCGGTCGCGAGCCGGGCGGCCCGCCCGTGGATCTCCTCCAGTGGACCGACGCAGAAATCCAAGAAGTCGAGCAGGTGGGACCCCACGTCGAGGAGCAGGCCGCCGCCGACGTTTTCGGCGGACACGCGCCAGGCATTTTTCGCGGGGTCGGCATTGGCCGGCGTCGACCACGCGAGCCGGTAGGTAATGCCGGTGAGCTGACCAATCGCGCCCCCGTCGATCAGTTCTTTCACCTTCAAAAACCGCGGCATCGAGCGGCGGTAGTAGGCGACGAATATTTTCTGTTTCGCCGTGGCGAAGGCGGCAATCATCGCGTCGCACTCGGGCGTGTGGCGCGCCATCGGTTTCTCCATGTAGCACGGCTTGCCCACGGCGGCCGCGAGCAGCGCGCCGTCGAGGTGGGCGCCGGGCGGCGTGGCCACATAAACGGCGTCGACTTCGGGATCGCTCACGAGCGCGCGGGCGTCGTCATACCAGCGGGGCACGCCGTGACGTTTCGCGTAATCGGCGGCGAGCGTGCCGTTGCGCCGCATGACGGCGACGAGTTGCGAGCCGCGGGCTTTTTGGAAGCCCGAGCCGCTCTTTACCTCAGTGACATCGCCGCAGCCGATGATGCCCCAGCGGATGACATCGCGGGAGGGCGGGGGAGAGGGGGAGCTCATTTTGCGGAGCTAACCGGGGGCGTGGCTGCGCGGCAAGCCGTCCCTGCGCTCACGCGCAGGGCGACGAAGACCGGGCAGCCGGCGGTCACAAAGGTGGCGAGGGGTGTCGACAGCGGCCGTCGGCCTAGTCAAGGTCGCCGCATGAAAACCCGCATTGGGATTCTCACGGGCGGCGGAGACTGCCCGGGTTTGAACGCAGTGATTCGCGCCGTCGTCAAGTCGGCCACTAAACGCGGTTGGGAAACGTTGGGGATCCTCGGTGGCTTCGAGGGACTGCTGCCGCCGACGAACACCCGCGCCCTCGACTACCACGAGATGGACGGGCTGCTCTATTTGGGCGGCACGATTTTGGGCGCGGCGAACAAGGGGCCGTTTTCCGGCAAGGCCGGTCACGGCGAGACGCGGCAGGTCGATCCGGCGGTGCTCGCCAATGCCCGCGCCGGGTTTGAGGCGCTGGGCTTGCGCGCGCTCGTGGTCGTGGGCGGTGACGGCTCGTTGACCATCGCCCAACAATGTTTCGAGGCCGGCATCCCCGTCGTGGGTGTGCCCAAGACCATCGACAACGATATTGGGGGGACGGTCGTCACGTTTGGATTCGACAGTGCCGTCTCGTTTGCGACCGATGCCCTCGACCGGCTGCGGTCGACGGCGCAGAGCCATGACCGCGTCATGGTTGGCGAAGTCATGGGTCGCTACGCGGGCTGGATCGCGGCGCATGCGGGCATCGCGGGCGGCGCCGATGTGATTTTGATTCCCGAGATTCCCTTTCAGATGGATGCCATTTGCCGCGTCGTCACGGACCGGGAGGCGCAGGGCAAACGGTTTACGCTGGTGGTCGCCGCCGAGGGGGCGCGGGAGGCCGGGCGCGACTTCGTCACCTTGGGTGCCACCGGCGCCATTCGCGAAGCGCGGCTCGGAGGGATTGGCGCCGTCGTGGCCGAAGAGATCGGCCGGCGCACGGGCAAGGAGACGCGCGTCTGCGTGCTTGGGCACCTGCAACGCGGCGGGGCGCCGACGACGTTCGACCGGCTGCTGTGCACGCGGTTTGGCGCGAGTGCCGTGCGACTGATTGGCGAGGAAAAATACGGATACATGGTCGCGCACCGCCCGCCCGACACCGACGCGATCCTCATCACGGAGGCCATCGGCCGCCTGCGCACGGTGCCGCTGAACAGCGACATCATCCGCACTGGGCATGCGTTGGGCATCTGTTTCGGGGACGTGGCGCCCGCGAACTCATAGGTGCCGGATGGCCGGGGCACGGGCCCGAACGAACGGGGGATCGGATGGTCGTTGAGAACCGTCGCGGGCCCCTCGCTTTTTTGTCTCACCCTCACGATTTCATGATCGCCGCGATGTGGGCCGGGGTGCTGCCGCAGCAACCGCCGACAATGCGCGCCCCCGCGAGGAGAAAACGCGGGGCGGCGGCGGTTACGGGCGGTGATAGGGGTGATTGGGCCAGAGGCCGATTTGTGACAGGTCGATGGGCCGGAAGCCCAGTTTCAGCGCGGGCGAATCCGGTTGCAGCCGGTAGTCGCCCGTCTCGCGCGAGACAAAAAGCGGGTCCACCGCCAGGCTGTGCGTCTCGACACCCAAGGGCTGCTCCGTGGCCAGGTGCCGGCGGCCCCACGCCGGATCTTCCGCGCAGAAATACAAATTGTAGTCGGCCTGACAGTCGCGGAGCCGCGGCTCGCGGCCGGTGCCGTAACGCCGGTCTTGCGTGTAAACCGGAAAATCCGCGCGGGGCGCGAAGACGATGTTGCGCTCGATGCGCGATCCGGTGACGGAACTTACCTCGAGGCCCAGAGACGCGCGCACGACGCGCTCCGGGCGGATCGTGCGACGGCTGGGCAGCAGGTCGGCCACGATGTTGTTGAGGATGTGGTTCACGCCCTTGCTGCAAATGCCCTGACCAATCCGGCGAATGCGCACGATGAGATTGCCCTCGATGGTCGTGTCGTCCTGGAAATCGTCGCAGCGGATGCCGTCGGAGAGCCCGTCGCTGTCGATGTCGTGAATGTAGTTTTGGCGGATCAGATTCTGGCCGCCGGTGCCGGACACATAGACGCCGTTGCCGTCGCCCAGGCGCTCCATGATATGGTGAATGTCGTTGCGCTCGACGAGATTGCCGCGCGCATGAAGAAAACGCTCCCGCGCGGACCAGGTGAGCGACGCCTGGGGGTCCCCGACCTCCGACCACCGCACGGTGCGCGAACCGTCGGAGGTCACGTTCGCGGGCGCCCACGCGGCGCGCGTGCTGACCGTGATGGCGCTGTAGGGCGTGTGGTGAATCAAATTGTTTGCCACGCGATTCGCACTGCTCTGCCAGACCATCACCGCCGGGGTCGCCCAGTAAATCTCGCCGGTGTGGTGAATCCAGTTGTCCACAATTTCGTTTTCGCGATTCACGTCCTTCGTGCCCGGGCCGTAGCCGGCCAGCAGCACGCCGACCCCGCCGACCTGCCCGATCTCATTGTGCGCGATGCGAATTTGGCGGCAGTGCAGATCGAGGCGCACCGCCGTCCCGCCCAGCCCGACGAAGCGGCAGGCCTCCACCGCGCAATCCTCGGCACCGCGAAAGCGCACCGCCGCGGTCGGGCGATCAAACATTTCCCAGTGGTGCTGCAGGCTCCAGCCCGTCTGGCCGCGCCACGGGAATCGCTCGGCATGGCGGAACGTCAACCCGCGAAACCGCAGGCCACGCACGGGCGTGTCCCGCGGGCCATCGTAGTCGATGGCCCCCGCCACGCGGATCAATTCCGTCAACTGGGGCGCGACGATCCCGTCGCCGGGATTTTCGCCGCGTGGCCAGAAATAGATTTTTCGCTCGGCGGCATGCAGCACCCATTCGCCGGGTTCGTCGAGGACGGCGAGGACGTTTTCGACCCACGCGGTCCGGTCCATGAATTTCACGGCACCGATCGGGCGCGAGGCGGGAAACGCGGTCGTGGCGAGGCTGGTGCGCTCGTCGACCGTGGCGAGCGGCAGGATGCACATTTCGTAATCGGCGGTGGGGATGACGAGTAATTCGCCCTCGGTGACATCAGGCCAGGATTTCAGCGCGCCCGGTGGGAAGGAGATTTGATCGGCCACAGTCCTCTGGCCGGGCACGGTCCGTGGCGTGAAGCCATCACTCCGGGCGCGCGGGAGGCGCTCGGCGCCGTCATACAATGTTAGAATTCGTTCCAACTCCGCCGGCACGTCGGCGACCCACAATTTTCCGCGGGCCACCGCCGGCAGGCCGGCGGGGTCCTCGCGGAGCCGGCGCCAGGTGCGGATGGGCACGCCGGAACTGAGCACGGGCGTTTCGTTCGGATAGGCGGCGTAGGTGATGGTCCGTCCGTCAGCCGCGGAGTCCGCGAGGGTGAAAACCGCCGTTTCGCGCAGCTGATAAACGCCTCCGCGCAGCGCCACCTCGTAGTCACGATTCGGCGCCCGGGCTTTTTGGTCGCGCACGGCGTTGCGGGCCCGGACGAGTGTCGCAAAGGGTTTCCGCTCGGTGCCGGGATTGGCGTCGTCGCCGTTTGGCGCGACGTAAAAATCCGCCCCGCTCGCGGTCAACCCGGCCGCGAGCGCCACGACGCCGAATATTTTGGCCAACATGAGTAACCGCCCGACGGGCCCCTACAGATCGAACTTCACCTGCAGGATATAGAGCGCGGGATCGACGATGCGGTAGGCGAGCGGCGTGCCGTCGGGGAAGGCCCCCACGGGTTGCAGCCGGCCGGTTTCTCCAAGGTTGCGGGCATTGAGTTGGATGCTGGCGCCGACCTTGTTGGAAAAAAGCTTGAGGCGGTAGCTGGCAAACGCGTCCACGTAATAGTGCGACTTGTCGTAGATCGGGTGGTTCGGATCGAGCTCGGTGATCGAGGCCGGGAATTTTTGCACACCGTAGTAGCCGATGCCGCCCCTGTCCTCCCACCGCACCGCGCCGCCGACATTGAAATTCCGGAGGATGCGATGCTGCGTGAGTCCGGCCAGTTGGAGGCTCGTCGAGGCCTTGACGCGATACTTGCGGATCTGCGGATTCGCCTTGCCCTGCTGCTGGAGGAGAATCTTGAGGGGAAGGTCGACGCTGTTGGTAAAATAACTGTGCGCCGTATTGCCGCCATAGGGCGTGTCCCACCACAGCGTGTTGGTGCGTGGGTCGACGATCTTGGTCCAAAACGGCATGCGCCGCGCAATCCACTCGGTCGTCGCGGTGTTGACGTTGGTGTTGGTCGTCTCGGTCTCGCTGAAGGACGACTGCACGGTCCAGTATTTCGTTGGATTGAAGTTCAACTCGATCTCCGTGCCGCGCGATTCCACGTCCTGCGTTGAGGAGATGCCCGGATCGGGCAGCTGGAGTTCGTCTTGCTCCTCGATGGAGAGGCCGGTTTGGCGCGCGATCTCGGCCTGCACCTGCGCGGGCGTGAAGGCCGGATTGAACTGCGTGATCCAGGCGCGCGCGTTGTTCACCAGCTGGTGCGCGTCGCTCTGAAACACATCGATGCGCAGGCTGCGCTGGGCGATCGTCGCGGCATCGCTGCCGCGGGTCTTGATCCGCTTCGTCTCGAAACGGTTGAAGCGCAGCACGAATTTGCCCTCATTCAAGTTCAGCCAAAATCCCCCGTCTTTGCCTTCGCCGGTGGAGTTGGGGAGCTGGCGGCGAAATTGGTCCTGCTGCGGACCCTGCGGGTTGAAGCTGTCGCTCTGATTGTAGGTGAACGTGAGCCCGTCGAGCACGCGGGCGCCGAAGCCGGTGACGCCGCCCTGGTGTCCGGCGCGGTTGATGAAACCCACGTCGCGAAACGGCCGCAGCACCGCGCCTGCGGTCCTCGTCGGGCCACCATTCTTCGCGTAGTCCCCACCGGCCCAGCCGTTCATCACTTGATAGTCGAAATCGCTGCCATCGACCAGCAGCCGACGCGGCTCGGTGCCGCGCTTGTCATAGACCTTGTCATCGCGGGTGCCGAACGTCGTCACGAGGCGGCCGCTGAGAAACATGCTCTGAATCACGCCGCCCGTGGTTTTGCTGACGGTCTGGGAGTTGCTCCCACCGCCCGCGCTGTCGAGGGTCGGCCGCTGGTCGAGGAGCGCCGGCTCGCGTTGGAAGACGCCCGTCGCCGCGTTGCCCCACACGTAGGTCGCCGGGCCGTATTTGAAGGTGCTTGGAGCGTAGTCGACGTTCGTGCCGGCCGCATCGCCGATGTAGTAGCGGAAATAGCCGCGAAAGCGCGCGGCCGCCGACGTTTGACCTCCGGTGATGCTGCCGTTGAGGGCGGGGAGAGTTCCCGTGGGCACCCAGGAGTGATTCGACGCGAGCACGTCGCGGTAACTGTAACGGCGGGTCCAGGTGTAGCCGTATTCGTCGTAGCCAGTCAGGTTGTGCAAGCCGAGCCACTTGAGCCAGGATTTCTCCTGTGTCAGATCAAGTTTGTAGGCGAGCTGCGCGCGAAACGTCTCGCCGCGCCCTGGAATCCACTGGGTGAGCGGTTGGTCCAGTCCGATGTAAGGCCGGCCGAAAAATGGGTTGGGTGAGCCGTCGAGCAGGCGCGAGTTTACGTCGACGAGGAGTTGGTTCGTCGCGGCGGTGCCGAAGATATTCCGCTGGTAACGCATCGAATCCTCGCGCGCCCAGTCGCCCGAGCCGACGAGCGTCTGCCGCGCCGTGTTAAAAAACACCTGCTGGAGTTGCACCCGGGCGACCAGCGTGCGGTCCGTCAGGCGGTTCATCGCGCCGAGGTTCACGCTCGACCAGTCGTAGTAGGTCTTGTCACTGAGCGAGGGCGTCGTCGTGAACAGCGGTTGGCTCGTGATGCGGCCTGACGCGACGCCGGTCGCGGGACTCGCGGCCATGTAGCGGTTGCTCGAGTTGTTCAGCAGCGGCGAGAGCGAGGTGTTGGTGTTGCCCGTGGGCGTCGTCCAGTAGGCGACCGCGCCCTGATCGATGAAGAGGTAGCTTTTGTCGGCGCCAGAAAAGGTGCGCTGGAAAAAATCCGGAATGTTGTTGTCGCTCGTGATGGCCGTGCGCGTGGCGGCGGGACCGGGGCCGTTCAGGCCGGTGGTGACACCATTGACGGTGTAGGTCGAACTCACGGGGTCCCACGCGGGTTTTCCCTGCTGCATCCAGTAGGAAATCCCGTCGCGCGGCATAAGCGTGTTGGGTCGGTTGCCGTTCATTCGATAATAGGAGTAGGACGCATTGACGGTCGTCCATTTGAAGGGCTGGAACCGCACCATGCCGTTGTAGCGGACGGAGTCGGTGCCCGAGGGCCGGCGCACGTAGCCGTCGTGCTGCACGGCGCCGCTCACGCGAAACGCCAGGTGATTTTTCATCAGCACGCGGTTCGCATCGAAGTCGAAGCGATAGCCGCCAAGGCTGTCTGCCCGCGCGCCGGTCTGGGTGCGGTCCTTTGTGACGTTGGCGTTGGCCGGAATCATGTTGAGGGTGCCGCCGGGGCTGCCGAGGCCGAAGACGTTCGCGTTCGGCCCGCGGCTGAGCTCGACGCCCTCGATGTTGAGTGGATCGACCGGCGTGAGGCCGGAGAGGCCGATATTGCCGAAGGAGAGATTGGCGGAGCCGATGCCGCGCACGCGATTCGCGCCGCGGGGATTGTTCTGCACGTTGTCGGCCACGCTGCCGGAGTTGTTGACCGCGAAGTCCGTGTAGTCGCCCGTGCCCTCGGTGCCGACGGAGTAGAGAAAGATGTCGTTGATATCGAGCATCGCGAAGTCCGCCATCTGTTCCTTCGTCACCACCGTGATGGCGGCGCCGAGGTCCTCAAGCTTCGAGTTCAGGCGCGTGCCGGACATCGTGTTGCCGGAGAAATAGCCTTTCGTGTCGGCCACGACTTCAAACGGGCTCAGTTGCACGGGCGCACCTTCGTCCGCGATGGAGGGGGTGGCGGACGGGCGCGGCGCGGTTTGTGCGGAGGCGAGCGGGAGTGTAAGCAGGAGGGGGAAAAGGCTGAGGCGTCTCATCGGAGTGCTTTGAAGGTTGGCCCGGAAACGGGAGGGAGCCGCGGCGAGGGCGCCGCGTCCCCCCCTTCCCCCTCCCGGGACGTTCGTTTATGCGAGCTTTGGCACTTCGAAGCCCTTGCGATACTCGCGCGTGAGGTAGCGGTTTACCGCGGCGTCCTTGAACTGCTCGGTCCGCGGGTCGAATTCGAGCGAGCGGCCTTCGCGAAACGCGGCGTTGGCGATGTGGATGTGCGCGGCGGACTGATGCGCCTCGACGGGCTGCATCGGGAGGTCGGCGGGCCGGCGCGAGCGGATCGCCGCGAACCAGCGGTGCCACTTGTCGGCTTTGCTGGCCGGTGGCGTGTCGGCCGGAATCGGAATTTGTTCGCGCCCGCCGCCCTTGTTTTCCTTGTAGGAGAAAAAACCTTTGCTGCGAACATAGTAGCCCTTCGTGCCGAAGAAACTGTTGCCGCAATTGCCGCCGTCGGCCTCTTCGAACGAGCCGAGGTTTCGCACTTGGAAAGTCATGATCGAGCCGTCGGCGTAGGAGAACGTCGTCGCCTGGCTGTTCGGCGTCACGCCATCGTCGTCCAAGCCGAAGCGTCCCCCCGCGCTATGCACGCGCAACGGCAGCCCGCGGTTGTGGCCCCAGCAGGCGATGTCCATCTCATGCACGCCCTGATTACCGATCTCGCCGTTGCCGTATTCCCAGAAGTAGTGCCAGTCGTAGTGCACGAAGAGCCCGGGTTTTTTCCGGTCGGCGTTGAGCAGGAACGCGCGCTCCTTCGCCGGGCCTTGCCAGAGATTCCAGTCGAGATTTTCCGGCACCGGGCCGGGCTGGCCGTGGCCGATCGGGCCGCGGTTGCCGTTCTTGTAAACGTAGCCGCGCGACTCGACGATCTTGCCGATGAAGCCGTCGTGCATCAGTTTCATGTCGCGAATCAGCGTGGCGTTGCAGCGGCTCTGGGTGCCGTGCTGCACGATGCGGTTGTGCTGCTGCGCGGCGGCGACGAGCTGGCGGCCCTCGTAGATGTTGTGCGAAAATGGTTTTTCGACGTAGACATCCTTACCCGCCTGACAGCCCCAGATCGCCGCGAGCGAGTGCCAGTGATTCGGCATCGCGATGGTGATGGCGTCGATTTCCTTGTCCTGCATCGCGTCGCGGAGGTCCTGGTAGAGTCGAGGCGCCTTGCCCTGCGCCGCTTCGACCAGCTTGCGGCCCTTCTCCCGGACGTTCGCATCGACATCGCACAACGCCACGTATTCGGCGTCCTTCGGCAGCGCGAGGATGTCCTTGATATGCGAGCCACCCTGTCCGTTGAAGCCGATGGTGCAGATCCGGATGCGGTTGTTGGCGCCGATGACGGTGCCCTGGGCCTTCATGCCGGCGACGATGACGGCTGCCGCGGTGCTGCCGAGAAACTGTCTGCGAGTGAATTTCATGTCAGGATTTGGTTGAGTTTGCTGCGTGCCGAAAAATTTCTGGAGAAACCGGGGGAATCAAGGGGCGGGATTGAGCAGGGTCAGGTTGATCTGGCGGACGTCCATGACCGTCTTACCGACAATCTGTGGCGCGCGCAGGGTGAGGAGGCCGCGGCCTTTTTCCAAGCGGATCGGAGTGAGATTCAGCGACCGAAACTCCTTCATCCGCGACTCGCCCGCGGGCCGCGTAATCGTGTCCTGGTTGGTGTAGAGCGGCGGATCCCAGCCGGGCGTGACTTTCCCGGTGAGGCTGGCGCCATTAAAACTCAGCTCGATCATCGAGCCGGCGTCGGGGAGGGGGCAGGTATATTCGATGGTGACTCCATAGCTCCCGGTGGTGTTGACCGCGATGTCCCACGTCATCGAATCGTCGGCGCTCGACCAGTTCACGAAATAGGAACTGTTCGGCGCGCTCGCGCTGCGTTTCACACCGCCGTGTGGCACGCCGTCGCGCGCGGGCAACGGCGTCCACGGAAACTCCGCGTAGCCGACGGTGAACGGGCGGTTGTCGGGCGGCAGGCCCGCGCCGCCGCCGGCCTTGGCCCGGTTTTTTCCCTTGGCGTTTTTTGCCACGGGCGCGTCGGCCGCGGCGTCCGAGGCGGCAGAGCCGAGCACGTCCTGGCGCCAAGTGGCGACGGCGTCGGCCAGGCGCTTCGCCACGTCGGGTTTTTCCCCGGCGATATCCCGCTGCTGGCCGGGATCGGCCACCATGTCGTAGAGCGCGCCGCGATTGTCGAAGCGGTAACCTTGGGTGCGCACGCTGACGTTGCCGTTTTGGTGGGAAAAGATCATGCGCTCGGGCCAGCCGCCATGGCCGCCGAGCAGGAGCGGCGAAAGATCCCGGCCGTCGAGCGGCTTGGTGCCCGGGAGCGGGATGCCGGCGAATTTCGTGAGGGTGGGCAACAGGTCGATGGCGCCGGCGATTTCGCGCACGGTGGTCGCGGGTTTTATTTTTCCGGGCCAGCGGATGAAAAACGGCGCCCGCACGCCGCCCTCGTCGGTGGTGCCTTTCTTGCCCTTCATGCCGCCGTTCCACCGGAAACTGTTCGGGCCGTTGTCGGAAAAATAGATGACGATGGTGTGATCGGCGAGTTTTAGCTCGTCGAGGCGGCGCAGGACGCGGGCGACATTTTGGTCAAGGTTCTCGGTCATCGCGAGGACGCAGCGGGTGACGGCGAGGTCCTCCTGGTCGCCTTCGATGCCGCGCTGCGTGATGGGCTTGTTTTTGAAGCGCTGCCAATCCGCGTCCGGCACGGCGAAGGGCGAGTGCGGGGTATTGAAGGGCAGGTAACAGAGGAACGGCCGTTGCTGATTTTTTTCGATGAACTCGATCGCGTGGCTGGTCAAATCGTCGGCGATATAGCCCGTGCCGCGCACGCGCTGGCCGTTGTGCTCGAGCGGTGAGTTGAAATATTCGCCCCAGTGGCCGGAGGTGAAACCGTAGTATTCCTGAAACCCGCGCGCGTTCGGGTGGTAGGGCCACTGGCTGCCGTTGTGCCATTTGCCAAAGGCCCCGGTCGCGTAGCCGGCCGCCTTGAAGGCATCGGCCAGCGTTTTCTCGTCGGGATTGAGCCGCTCCTGCCCGGTCGAAACACCGCGCACTCCGCCGCGCGGATGGTAGCGGCCGGTGAGCATCTCGGCGCGCGTGGGTGCACAAACTGAGCAGACGTAAAAACGATCCAGCGTCGCGCCGTCGCGCGCGAGCGAATCGATCGCTGGCGTGTGGACCTGCGTGTTGCCCGTCGCGCCGAGGTCACCCCAGCCCTCGTCGTCAGCCAAAATGATGACGATGTTCGGCCGGCGGGCGTCGGCGGCGGAAAGCGGGGCGGCGAGCAGAGCGAATGCGACGCCCGCGAGTGCGGGTCGGAAAAAAATCCGGGAGAGGAAGGTTGGAATCATGAGCAGAGGTGAAAGGGGGGGCTCCGGCGTGGTGTGATCAGGGGGTGGAAACCGAATGGTGCGGACGAGCGACGAAACGGGCTGCGACCGAAGCTGAGGTCAGAATTTGGAGGTGGCGAGTGAGTTTAGGTAAATCTCGAGGTTGGTATAGCCGCCCGCTTTCGCCGCGAGCGCGCCATCGGCGGGATCGTCGGGCTTGAGGCCGTGGGCGCGTTCCCATTCGTCGGGGATGCCGTCGTGGTCGGAGTCGGCAGGCGCGGGAAGCGAATGCAATTCCGGCCAACCGCCGACGTCCTGTTGTGAGTCGATGATGCCCTTGCCGCCGCCCTTATACGAGGCACCAAATTTCGCGGTGCCCGTGCGGATCTCCTCGATGATGCGGGCGTCAACCGCGTCCCGGCGCAAGGAGCAGCCCGCTCCGGCGAGCGTCAGTTCGTAGGCGATCTCCGCGGACTGAGTCGTCACTGGCGCGACGACAAAGGGGGTGTGGACGCGCAGCGTGGCCTCGGTCGCCTCGCCGTCGGGTGAGAAATCGATGCCGCCCTTCCAGTTGTCGGCGGAGATCGCGGGGAAGCCGTGGACGTAGTTGCCGGCGGCGAACATTTTTCCCCGCGGGTCCTTCTGCAGGAAAATCCGGGAGCGCACCTTGGCATCGGTCGCGGGCCCGGACTTGTAGTAATTGTTGATCCAGTTGCGCGGCCAGAGCTCGCCGCCGTAGGCGCTGTTGAAGCCCCAGTTGTAAATCACGTTATTGCGGTAGTCCATGAGCCCCGAGTCGGCGTTGCCGGAGGCGCGCGGATTGCGGCTCGTGTGATGCGCGAGGATGTTGTGGTGCCACGAGCCGCCGGGTCCGCCCCAGAGTCCGCCGTAACCGTGATTCCCTTTTTTGTGCAGCGAGTGGTAGAGACTTTCCGTGATCATGCACCACTGCACGGTGAGATTCGACGCCTTGTTGATCGAAAATGTCTCATCGACGCCCCAGCTCGCCGAGCAGTGGTCGATGACGATGTGATCGCCGCCGCC
>SIBG01000013.1 GCA_009695305.1 Opitutus sp.
GTCATCGAGGACTTCCGGCTCGAATACAACGCCGAGCGGCCGCACAGCTCGCTCGGCTATCTCGCTCCGCAACGCTTCGTCGCGGGAAAATCCTCACCAAGCCCAAGCTCCGGGCCGGACCGCCAAGCCGGTCCGTCCCTCCGCTTGGGATTGCCAACCACCACCGCAGTCATCACATCAACCAACGCTGCAAACTAACATTCCACCTGGCCCAGTTTTCGGGACCCGCTCACAGGCGCAACAGGAGAAGGAGATTCAACTCGAGCAGCGCGAAGAGGATCTCCGCGCCCGCGAGCGGCGGTTCCGCGAGGCCGAGGCCGCCGCCGATCCGTCGGCCGCCGCCATCCTGAAAACCGAGGATGCCGCGGCAAAAAAACTCGCAGAGTTCAACGCCTGAGGGGCGTGCACTCTCTCGTTGACGCCGGCCCGGGCGTCCCCTGATTCTTTTGCAACATTTCCTCCTTTCGGCCGTCCAAGGCCCCACCATTCACTGCATGAAACACCTCCGTCTCGCCCTGCTTGCCCTCGCCGCCACCGCCAGTCTCGGGCGTGCCCAAGACGAACAGCGCGGAGCGCCCCCGACGGAGATCCCCGACTTCAGCAATCTCGACGACTATTTCTATGTGCCGAAGAGCACCCTGATCATTGGCCTGCGTCACCTGAGCGGGGCCAAGACCACGTTTTTTGGCACCGGCAAACTCCTCTCGCCCGAGGCACTCGGGCCGCTCACGGGCACCAAGGTCGCGCGGGCCTACCATGACGGCAACGTCGGCGCCGACGCCCGCGTCGCGGGCCGCCTCGACAGCGATGGCAACCCCATTATCGATCCCAGCAGTGGCACGCAGATTTTCGATCCGATCGCACCCGACGGGAAGACCAGCACTTGGGCCTATCTCGATGCCAAGCAGGCGGCGCTGGACGGTTTCGTGGCATTTCGCACCTATTCGGCCGAGATCACGGACCGCACTCTCCGTCGCCAGAATACCACTTCGACCACCAATGGCTTGGATATCTCCGTGTCGCGCGACATGGGCAAACTCTTTGGCACCCGCGCCACGTGGAGCATCGTTTCCGGTGTGAGCGTGAACGATCTCAAGGCGGCCACCAGCGATCGGGTGCAGGCGGCGCTGACCACGATCACCGACCTTTATTCGCTCGACGGTCAGGCTCTGCCGACCGCACCTTACAGCGCGCCGAGTTCCACCACCATCACCGTGGTCGATTCCGCCGGGAATGCGGTTTTGACCAACGACGGCACGACCCAGACCGTGACAATCGACACCACGACGTTGCTCGGCAGCCAGCCGGTGGACCGCAACACCAAGATTGCGACCGACTCCACGAGCGTCACCAACCACTGGAAAATCAAGGGTTCCTATTTTACCTTCCGCAGCGGTCCCGCCGTGTGGTTGCCGATCTCCACGCGGCTCCGCGCTACTGTCGGGATTGGCGCGGCCGTCGTCTACGCCGGTAATAGCTACACCGTCACGCAATCGTTTCAGCCGGAAACGGGCACGGAAATCACCACCACCACGACCGAGACGGCGAAGCACTTGCTGCCCGGCTATTTCGCGGATGCTTCCCTGCAATTCGATCTCACGGAGCGCGCGGGCTTTTTCGCTGGCGCTGTGTTTCAGACCGCGGGCAGCTACACGCAGACCCTCAGCACGGATACGGCGCGCTATTCGACGAAGATCAATCTCGCCAACCAGCAGGGCCTCCGCGCTGGCATGACGATCCGCTTCTGAGCGGCCCAGCAGTTCGTTTCACCAGAGCCGGGACTTCGTCCCGGCTTTTTCTTTTGGCCTTTCCACGCGGTGCCGCCTGCGGCTGACTGACCGTCCTTGAACGGCGAATCGCAAAAACCCCTCTGGCCCCGGGCCACCCTGGCGGCGCTCACCGGGCTCAATCTGTTCAACTACCTCGACCGGTTCGTGCTTTCGGCGGTGACTTCGCCGATTCAGCAGGAGTTCGGCCTCAGTGAGGGGCAGCTCGGCCGGCTTAACACCGCGTTCATGCTCGGGTATTTTGTGACGTCGCCGTTTTTCGGTTATCTCGGCGACCGCGCCCCGCGCCGCTGGCTCGTCGTGGCGGGCATCATCGTCTGGAGCCTGGGCACGGTGTCCACCGGCCTGGCGCTCACGTTGGGTGGGATGCTGGTGGCCCGCGCCTTCGTCGGCCTCGGCGAGGCGAGCTACGCGACGGTGAGCCCGGCGTGGATCGCGGATTTGTTTCCGAAAGCCAAACGCAATAACGCGCTCACGATCTTCTACGTCGCGATCCCGGTGGGCGCAGCGCTCGGGGTCGGCCTCGGTGGCGTCGTGGCGGAGCATCAGGGCTGGCGCACGGCGTTCTTTTGGGCCGGCGGACCGGGACTGCTCCTCGCCCTGCTCACGCTGCTGCTGCGCGAGCCGCCGCGCGGCGCCTCCGATTCGGAGCCCGTGGCCGCGAAGCCGGCGGCGCGCGATTATCTCCAGCTGCTCCACCTGCCGGACTACCTGCTCGTGGTCGGCGGCTACACGGCCTACACGTTCGCGCTCGGGGCCTTTGGCTATTGGGGCCCGCGATATCTCGTCGTCGTGCATGGCATGGGCAACGAAAAGGCCGCGTTGTTTTTCGGAGGGACGCTCGCGGTGGCTGGGTTGTTCGGGACGTTCATCGGGGGATTTGCGGCCACCGCCTGGCAGCGCCGCAACCCGGCGGGCTACGCGTGGATCCTCGGGTTGAGTGTCTGCGCCGCAGCGCCCGTGGCGGCCGTGGCGTTTCTCACCCATAGCACGCCGCTGGCCATGACGTGTCTCGCCGGGGCGATGTTGCTGCTCTTCCTCTCCACGGGTCCGGTTAACACGCTCATTCTCGAAACTGTGCCGGTCAACATGCGGGCCTGCGCGATGGCTGGTTCGATTTTTTGCATCCATCTCCTCGGCGATTTTTGGTCGCCGGAAATCGTCGGCCATCTCGCCGACGGGATGCACAGCCTGCGGCGCGCCGTCATGATCCTGCCCCTTGCGCTCGCGGTCGCGACGGTGCTCTGGGTGTGGCTCGCGCTGCGCACCAAGCGCCAATACCCGGTGACGGCCTGACGCTCAAGCGGGCTCCAAATCGCGCAACACGTCCGCGACCCGGCGCAACTGTTCCGACGGAAAGAATGAATTAATCCGCGTGATCGCCTGCTGGATGATTCCATCCGGACAACTCGCGCCCCCGGTGATCAGCACGCGCTTCGGGGCCAGTTCTCCTGGCCAGAGCGGGCGCGGCTCGGTGCGGCCCGTGCCCCCGCCGACGTAGAGATAATGCTCGACCGTATCGCGGGATCGAATGCTCGCTTCGGACTGAATTAAAAACGCCTTCGCCCCGAGTTGCTGCTCGCAGAGCCGGAAGAGCTGGTAGGTGTTCGAGGAATTTTTGCCGCCGATGACGAACGCCGCGTCCAGCGGCTCGCCGAGCGCGCGGCTGAGGGCATCCTGGTTGACCTGCGTCGCGTAGCACAGCGTGTCGCGCCGGCCGCTGCCGCCGACGCGACCGTCGTCGCCGAACTTCGTGCGATACACCGCGCGCAGATGCTCGATGATGCCCAGCGTCTCGTTCATGAGGAGCGTCGTCTGGTTAACGACGGCGACGCGGTCGAGATGACGGGCGACATCGAAGCCGGGCGTGTGCCGGCCGGCGAAGAGGTCGTAGAACTTCGCGCGAGTGGTCGCATCGTCGCTGGCAATGAGTTCGCCGAGGCGACGCGTCTCGTCGAGGTTGCGGACGATGACCGCATGGGCGTGGCGGCGCGTGTTGGAAAATGTCGCCTTGGTCTCCTCGTGCTCATGTTTGCCGTGGATGACGACCGTGTAGCCCTCGCAGCCGTAAGCGCGCGCCGCCTTCCAGACTTTCTCCACGAGCATGCAGGTCGCATCGTATTGGCGAACCGCGATGCCCTTGCGGACGAGCCGCCGTTTGTCCTCGTCGGTCGCGCCAAACGCGGGGATGATGACGATGTCGTCCGGCGTGAGCGTATCCCAGAGCAACGGCGAGGTCGGAGCGCCGTCGGTCGTATAGGGCGCGCCCTTGTCGGTTTGCAGATAACGCAGGCCGCGGTGGAGGAGATCCTCGTTGACGAACGGATTGTGGATCAGCTCCGAGAGCATGAAGACGCGCTGGCGGGGGTTTTCGGCGAGCGTCTCATAGGCGCGTTCGATCGCGTTTTTCACGCCGAGGCAAAAGCCAAAGTGGCTCGGAATCACATAACGCACGGCGCCGAAGTCGAGCGTGACGGGCGCGGTGGCCGTGCGTTCATGCTGGCGGGCGAGGGTCTTGATGGCAGCGCACAGCTGCGATTGGTAGAGTGAATTTGCCGCGGCATCCTGCGCGTAGATCGCGGTGTTGCGCTCCTGCGCGGGGCGGAACTTGTAGATGAAATCATTCTCGCCGAGGTGGAGGTAGGGAATTTCAACGAGGTGCGGGTCGAGTTTTTCGAGAATGGTGACGAGCGAAGGCGCGAGGGCGGCGGGCTGGGCCGCGAGTTCGTCGAGGGCGTGAAAGGCGATTTCGACGTCGGCCGGCTGGCCGGCGACTTGAACCAGGTGCACGCGGTAAACCCGGCCGGCCACGGCGCAGGAATAGAACTCGGCCGCCGGCGTGTGTTCGCGGAAAGATGTTTCCAGCCGGGCGGTCGCCATCGCGAGGTCGCTGCCGGTGAAGGCCAGTCCGGCCTTTGAGCCGAGCCGGCGCACGGCGAGCTGGTTGCTCGCGTTGAACGCGAGAATCGCGACGAGGCCGGGTAGGGCGGCGACAGTCGGGAATGACGGAGCGGGCGCAGAATTCACTCGTCGTCCTCCTTCGCTGGCTCCTCCGCAAACGGATCACCGACGAACTCCGTGCCAAAAAACTCCCCGGTCTCGAGCGCGATCATTACGCCGTTGATCACGACGGCGCGCTCGTTGGGACTGAGGTGAAAGTAGTCCAACTCGATCAGTTCCGCGATGCCGGCACGGGCTTGCGCACGGTCAGTCGTGCCCGCGAGAAAATCGTCGGCCCGACCAGCAATGTCGGCAGTGAGATGAGGCAAATCCATGGAAACGAGATAGGCCGGATGGTCGAGCCGGGGGCGGAGGTTTGCAATCCCATGCATCTGGCGCTTCGGCTCCATCGGGAAACCCGTCCGAAGCTAGGCACCGAGTCGCGGTTCAAACGAAAACGACTCAGGCTTCCCGAGCTTCACGCGCTTGAAATCGGGGTGCGCCGGGTTGAGCAGATAGTTGAATTCGCCCAGCACGACCGCACTGGGCACGCGCAGGGCAACGCTGCGTCGTTCACGGGCCCAGGCGGCACCGAAGTCTTGCACCGGCCAAACTGGCGGCAACGCCCGCCAGCTATCCGGCACGCGCGCAGGTTGTTCAATCATCGCTTCCGGCACTTCGGCAGGAATCACCACCCAGCTGCTCAGTCTGAAAGTGTCCGACCCGATGTGATGCACCAAAACCTCCATCGCGGCGAGCGACCGCGATTCCGCGCAATACACCACGGCCACTCTGGGCGGACTCCAGCGTCCACCGTAGCGAAACGGTCCTTCACCCGCAAAGGTGTCGGCGGCATGCACGGCGCGGCAAAGCCGCCAAAGCCGGAGGGCGTTCACCAGGGGATGCCGTGCTCGATCCGGCCGATCAGATCCTCGACTGCGCGCGCGCCGGGTTCGGTGCGGGCAATATCAAGGGCCGTGCGGTCGCCGAAGGCCGGGAGTCGGGTGTTCAGCCATTGGCGCGTGTTCTCGTGGGTGACGAACAGCTGCTTCGCGAGGTCGTAGAGGCGCATGACGCGGACCGCGCGCTCGCCTTCCGGCAGGCTCAGGCGGGCGCGGCTGGCCACTCTCCGCGCATAGGTGCGCGGCGGAATATGCACGAGCTTGGCGAGCTCATCGATCGTGAAACCTGCCTCGCGACCGAAATCCACGAGATCGGCGACGGGCAGCCCTTCTTCGACGCGCAGGGCGCTGCGGTGGTTGTCGTGGAGGGGCGGCGCGGGTGCCTTGGGGGTCTTCTTTTTCATGGGCAGACTATGCCAACCCCAATGGTCGCCCGCAAGCAAAAACGCCAAATGGCAGTATCGTATATGCCAAATGCCGCAGAGCCTAGCGCATCACTTCGACCAGCTTGGTGGCGTCCTTGCCGCCGCCCATCGCGAAGTCGGGCTTGCCGCCGCCCTTGCCACCGAGCTGGGTGCTCAGTGCCTGGATGATCTTGCCGGCTTGGTGGCCGGCTTTGATCGCAGCGGGTGAGCAGAACGCCACGAGACTCGCCTTCTCGCCCAATGCGGTGCCGAGTTGCACGACGCCTTCGCCGATTTTTGCGAGGACCTGCGAGCCGAGGCTGCGGAGCGATTCGGTCTCGTCCACGCTGACGACGGCGGAGACGAATTTTAGCCCGTCGCGGGTGGTCGCCTTGGCGGCGAGCTCGTCGGCGAGGCCGGCGAGGGCTTTTTGCTGGAAACCCTTGAGCTGCTTCTCGAGTTCCTTTTGGTGGGCGAGAAGGGCGTCGAGTTTTTGAGCGACGTCGTGGGGACCGGCGTTGAGCTTGGCATTGACGGCGGCGAGCGCGGCTTCGCGGTGGGCGACGAAATCGTAGGCAGCCTGGCCGGCGACGGCCTCGATGCGGCGGGTGCCGGCGGCGATGGCCATCTCGGCGACGATTTTGATGACGCCGATCTCGCCCGTGGTGCTGACGTGCGTGCCGCCGCAGAGTTCGCGGCTGTAGCCGCCGATGTCGACGACTCGGACGATCTTGCCGTATTTGTCGCCGAAGAAGGCGAGGGTGCCCTCGGGCTTTTTGTCGAATTCGGTCTCGTAGGTTTCGACTTTGGTGTTGTCGATGACCTTGGCGTTGACGAGCTGCTCGACCTCGAGGAGCTGCGCGTGGGTGACGGCCTCGAAGTGCGAGAAATCGAAGCGCATCCGGTCGGGCGTCTTCGAGGTGCCGGCCTGACGGACATGCGTGCCGAGCGTCTTGCGCAACGCCCAGTGAATCAAGTGAGCAGCGGAGTGGTGGCGGTTGATGGCGCGGCGGCGGACGAGATCGACGGAAAGTTCGGCCTTCGCGTGCGGAAACGGATCCTCTCCGCCGGCGAGTTTATGCAGGTGGCGGCCGGCCTTGTCCTTCACGCAGTCGGTGAGATGGAAGAGTTGCCCGTTGATGAGAGCGGTGCCGGCGTCGCCGGCCTGGCCGCCCATTTCGGCGTAGAAAGGAGTCTGATCGAATACGAGAAACTTATCCTTGTCGGACTTGATGATCTCGATGAGTTGCGCGTGAGCGTGGGTTTGCTCGTAGCCGAGAAATTTCGTCGGCTTGAGATCAACGGCCGCATCGCCCTCGGTGGCGGCTACGAGGATTTCTTTTTTCTGCGCCGCGCGGCCCCGCTCGCGTTGTTTCCCCATCTCGGCTTCGAAACCGGCTGCGTCGACGGTTAGTCCACGCTCGCTCGCGAGAAGCTGGGTCATGTCCAACGGGAAGCCGTAAGTATCGTAGAGGAGGAACGCTTGGGCCCCCGAGAAAATGGGCTTTCCTTTGTTAACGTCGACCGCGGACTGAAATTGAGCCAGACCCTTGTCGAGCGTGCGTCCGAATGATTCTTCTTCGCCGCGAATCACCCGGCGAATAATTTCCTGCTGCTGCTTTAGTTCGGGGAAGACGCCGCCGAGCGATTCGACGACGGGCGCAACCAGTTGCTCGAAGAAACCGGTTTGGAGACCGAGTTTCTTCCCATACAAAATCCCGCGGCGAAGGATCCGACGGATGACGTAGTTGCGGCCTTCGTTGCCGGGCATGATGCCGTCGGCGATGGCGCAGCTGATCGTGCGCGCGTGGTCGGCGAGGACGCGGAACGCGATGTCGATGTTCTCTTGTTCGGTCAGACCTTCGCGCTTGGTCGGGACGGTGCGCGCATAGGTTTTGCCGGAGAGAGCCGTGATTTTCGCAAAGAGCGGAGCGAAGACGTCCGCTTCGTAGTTTGAGGGTTCGGCGGAAAATTCCTTGAAACCTTTCGTCGTGGCGTAGATGCCGGCGACGCGTTCGAAGCCCATGCCGGTGTCGACGTGCTTGGCGGCGAGCGGGGAGAAGGTGCCGTCGGCGTTCGCGTTGAACTGGATGAAAACGTGGTTCCAGATTTCGATGCAACGGGGGCTGCTCGCGTTGACGTTGGCGCGGCCGGCGGCTTCGTCGGGGTCCGGGAGGAGGTTGAAATGGATTTCGGAGCACGGACCGCAGGGGCCAGTGTCGCCCATCATCCAGAAATTATCCTTCTTGTTGCCGTAGACGATGTGGACTTTCGGATCAAGGCCGGCGCGGGTGAAGATGCCGGCCCAGATGTCGTAGGCTTCCTGGTCGAAGTCGGAGGGGTCGCTCTTGGATTTGTCGGGCGAGTAGACGGTCGCGAAGAGGCGCTTCGGCGGAATACCCCAGACTTTTGTGATCAACTCCCAGCCCCATTTGAGGGACTCTTTTTTGAAGTAGTCGCCGAAAGACCAGTTGCCGAGCATTTCGAAGAGCGTGTGATGATAGGTATCGAAACCGACATCCTCGAGGTCGTTGTGCTTGCCGCCGGCGCGGATGCATTTCTGGGTGTCGGCGGCGCGGGTATCCTTGGCGGGTTTGGCGCCGGCCCATTTCGAAACGTCGGGCGCACGCTCGCCGAGGAAGATGGGCACGAACTGATTCATGCCGGCGTTAGTGAAGAGCAGTCCGGGTGAATCGGGCAGCAGCGATGCCGAGGGCACGACGGTGTGGCCCTGTTGGGCGAAGAAATCGAGGAACGACTGGCGGATCTCGGCGGAAGTCATGGCGAAAAAGGAAATCAGATGAGATTTTCGATGATGACTTCGGTCATCGCCTTGGTGCCGACGGAGGGTTTGCCGAAGGCGATGTCGCCAGTGCGGGTGCCAGAGGTGACGGCTTTCTTCACGGCGGCTTCGATGCGAGTGGCGATGGCTTCGAAGCCGAAACTGAAGCGGAGCATCAGCGCGACCGAGAGGATCTGGGCGCAGGGATTGGCGATGCCCTTGCCGGCGATGTCGGGCGCGGTGCCGCCGGCGGGTTCGTAGAGACCGAAGGGGAGGCCGAGGGAATTTTTCCCGGCGCCGAGCGACGCGGATGAGAGCATGCCGAGCGACCCGCAGATGACGGCCATCTCGTCGGAGAGGATGTCGCCGAACATGTTTTCGGTGACGAACACGTCGAACTGGTTGGGGTCGCGCGCGAGCTGCATGGCGGCGTTGTCGACATACATGTGGCTGAGCGCAAGGTCGGGCGCGTGCGCGGCGCAGTAGTCGGTGACGGTCTTGCGCCAGAGGACGGAAGTCTCGAGGACGTTGGCCTTGTCTACGGAGCAGAGTTTCTTTTTACGCGTTCGGGCGGTTGCAATGGCAACCTGCAGGATTCGCTCGATCTCGGATTTTTTGTAGACCATCGTGTCCACGGCCTGGATGTCGCCATCAGCAAGCGTGGTGGTCAGCTTCGGCAGGCCGAAGTAAACGCCGCCGGTCAGTTCGCGGATGCAGACGATGTCGATGCCATTGGGGATGCGCTCGCTCTTGAGGGGAGAGGCGTCGGTGAGCTCGCGGTAGAGCAGACCGGGGCGGATGTTGGCGAAGAGCGTGAAGTGCTTGCGCAGCGGGAGGAGCGCCGCGCGTTCGGGCTGCTCCTTCGGGGGAAGTTTTTCCCATTTCGGGCCGCCGACGGAACCGAAGAGGATGGCGTCGGAGTCGGCGCAGATTTTCAGAGTGGAGTCGGGCAGCGCCTTGCCGTGGTTATCGATGCCGGCGCCACCGACGTCGGCTTTGGTGTAGGCCAGCGTGAGGCTTTCCTGTTTTGCGACGTGCTCGAGCACGCGCAGGGCCTCGGTCATGACCTCCGGCCCAATGTAGTCTCCAGCAAGAACGGCGAACTTAAGCGTCGGCATAGAAATCCGAGGGTGGCGAACGCCCGCGGCGGATGGCAAGGGAGGAGTCGGTCCTATTTCAGCTCGCCGAGCTGCGCCTTGCCATCGAGGAGGTTTTGCAGCGCGGACGCTTTCCCGGCGTCGAGCGGCTGAAGTTTCGCTTGCGCTTCGATCGCCTCGGCCCGCCGTCCGGCGTAAAGATACGCCATCCCAAGACTCATCCAACCCTCTGCGTGACGTGGATCGACGATGAGGCAGTCCTTGTAAGAGGCAATCGCGTCATCGAAGCGCCTCAAGAAAAGATAGATATTGGCGAGCTTCTGATGCATGTCGGCGTGATTCGGCGCGAGACGCACGGCTTCGCGGTAGGCCTCGAGGGCCTCGGGCAATTGCTTGTTTCTTTCGAGCCATAGTCCAAGCGAGTAGTGGCCCGGCGCGTAATCGGGCTTAACTCGCACGCACTCGCGGTAACAGGCGAGGGCTTCGTCGGTGCGGCCGAGTCGCGCGTAGGCGTTGCCGAGATTTTGGTGTGCCTCGGGAAAGTCGGGCTTCAGGCGGATTGCATCGCGATACGCGGCGATTTCGGCGTCGCGGTTGCCGGCAGCTCCAGCGGCCAGAGCGCGATTGAAGGCCTCCGTCGCCGGATCGCCGAGGATGACGAGGGTGTTTTTTCCGGGCTGCAGCAGAGTTTTTGGGTCGTCGGACGCGGTCAAACGGCGCTCGGTGGTTTTGCCGCCCGACTCGTTGATCATGACCATCCCGCCGGCCGGATAGGCCGCGGCGAGCGCGCGGGTGATCGCGGCGATCAGCAGCGGCGGAAACTTCGGATCGGCCGCCTTGAGCTCTTCGTTGACCTTTTCCGCTGCGGCACGGTTCCCATCGTTCAGGTAAAGCTGGCCGAGGTTGAGGTAGAGGTCGCCGACGCCCTGACGGCCCGCGGTGTTCTTGCACGCCTCGATGCCCTTCCGATACACCGCGATCGCTTCGTCGTGCTGACCCGCACGAGTGAGCCCGTCGGCGAGCGCCTTGTAAGCGGCGACATTATCGCGTTTGAGCCGGATCGCCTCGCTGAATGCGGCGATCGAGCCGGCATAAGCGGCGGCCGGCGGTTGGGTGCCAAGCGCAGCGGCCGGCCACAGGCACTCACCGAGTTCGAACTGCGCTTCCGGAAAATCCGGATTAATGCGAACGGCTTCGCGACACGCAGCGATCGCTTCGTCGCGCTGCCCGCGCAGCCGCAGCAGATTCGCCAGCCGGTAATACGCGCCGAAATCTTTGGGGTCGATGCGCACCATCTCGCGGTAGATGCGCGCGGCTTCATCATAGTGGAGCTTTGCCTGCGCCGGGCGGGCCCCGCCGAGCGCGGTATGGCAGGACGCGAGGACGGCGAGGGCCCGCGCCGAGTCGGGCTTCAACCGAACCGCCTCCGTGCAGGCAGTGATCGCGTCGTCAAACTGGCCGAGGTTGCGGTGGCACAGGGCGACGTCGACGTAGGCGTCGATGTAGCCGGGATGGAGCACAATCGCTTGTTTGAGTTTCGCGATCGCGTCGGTCAATTTTTCACGGGTGACGGTGCCGCGTTCGAGCGCGACGGCTTCGCGATAAAGGCGCTGCGCCTCGGCGGGTTGACCATTCGCGGTCGTGATCAGAATTAGCGCCAGCACAAGTAGCGCGAGCTGGGGTTCGCGCGGGGAGCGAAACATCGGGGGGAAAAGCTTGGCCGATACTCCGTTTTGTGCTCCCGGCGTCAACCCGCCAGATGCGACTGCACCCGGCTCGGCTAGCGAGACGCCATGGTCTCGGAATGGTAAAATTGAGTTTGAAGATTTTTTCGCGATTGCGGCGTCGGCGAAACACCCTGTTGTGGGAGGGGTGAATCTCCACGTCCTGCCAGCCGGGCCGATCCAGACCAACGCCTATCTCCTCATCGAGCCAGCACGCGGCGAGGCTGTGCTCATCGATGCGCCGGGTGGGGTGTGGGCGAAGGTGGCGCCGATCCTGGCCAGGGGAAAATGCCGGCTCACCGAACTCTGGCTCACGCACGGGCACTGGGATCATACTCAGGGTGGGGCGGAGGTGGTGCGCGCGTCGGGGGCAAAGGTTCGCGCGCATGTCGACGATCAGGTGCTGATCGAGACCCCGGAGATCATGGAGCGCTTCATGGGTGAGCGGATGAATCTGGAGGCGATTCACGTCGACCACTGGATCGCGCAAGGCGACCGGTTTGAGGCCCTGGGCACAACGGTGGAAGTGCGGCACGTGCCGGGGCACTGCCCGGGCAATGTGTTGTTTTATTTTGCCCAAGCAGGTGCGGCGTTTGTCGGCGATGCGCTGTTCAACGGCAGCATCGGCCGGCACGATTTGCCGGGCGGGGATTTCGACTTACTGGAGAAATCGATCCAGGAGCAAATTTACACGCTGCCCGATGCGACGGTGGTTTATCCCGGTCACGGCCCGAAGACGACGGTCGGTGCGGAAAAAACGAGCAACCCCTATGTCACTGCCTGAACACGAAACCGGCATGCGCCGCGCGCTGGAACTCGCGCGCAGCGTTTGGGGCAAGACGCATCCGAACCCGATGGTCGGGGCGCTCATTGTGGAGGACGGACACGTTGTGGGCGAGGGGGCGACGGCCCCGGACGGCGGCCCGCACGCGGAGCGGCTGGCCCTGCTCGCCCGCGGCAAGCCACCCCGACCGGGCGCAACGCTCTATACGACACTCGAGCCCTGTTCGACGCACGGACGCACCGGGGCTTGCACCGAGGCGATCATCGCCTCCGGCATCAAGCGCGTGGTGGTGGGTGCGACAGATCCGAATCCGGCGCACGCTGGGGGTGGTTTCGAGGTGCTGCGCTCCGCCGGCATCGAGGTGGTCACGGGAGTGCTGGAACGCGAGTGCGCGGATCTAAACCTGATCTTCAATCACTGGATCACGTCGAACGGACCGCTCCTCGCGGCGAAGGCGGCGGCGACGCTCGACGGCAAGATGGCCTGTCGCACCGGGGAGTCGCGCTGGATCACGAACGAGTCCTCGCGCGCCGACGTGCATCGGTGGCGCCGGCTGTTTCCGGCGATCGCCGTGGGTGCGATGACGATTTTGAAAGACAACCCGCGGCTCACGGCGCGGCGGGACGGCGAGGACGAGTGGTGTCCGACGCGGTTCGTGTTCGATGGGTTGTTGCGGACGGTGGTGGACAAGAATCTCCCGGCGGTTTTTACCGATGAATTTCGGGCGCGCACGATTGTGGTGACGACGCCGCACGGCGGGCTCGGCTACGTGCGGAAGCTGCGCGATCTGGGCATCACGGTATGGTGTTTCGAGTCGGCGGCGCAGCGGGTGGACTTCGCGGATTTCCGGAAAAAATGTGCCGAGGAAAAAATTGCCGGCGTTTATTTCGAAGGCGGGGCGCTGCTGGTCAGCGAACTACTGAGAGCGCAGCAGCTCGACTATCTGTTCGCGTATCGTGCACCCCTGCTGTTCGCCGACGACAAGGCCAAGAGTATTTTCAGCGGACTGCGACCCGAGCGGCTTGATCAAGCGGTGCGGCTGACGGATGTGCAGCACGAGACGTTTGGCGAGGATGCGTTGATGCGCGGGCGCGTGGTCTATCCGGGAAAGCTGCTCGTCGATGAAACTGTTTTTCGCGTCCGGTAACGCGCACAAGGCGGCCGAGCTGCAAGCGCTGGCGGACGAGTCGCCAGCCAGCCGGCTCCGGTCGATCGAGATCGTGTCGGCCCGCGCGGTCGGTGGCATGCCGGCGGTCGCCGAGGACACGGGGACGTTTGCCGGCAACGCGCGGAAGAAAGCGCTGGCGTTGCGCGCGCGACTGCCGGCGGGGGCATGGTCGCTGGCGGACGACAGTGGCTTGTGTGTGGATGCGCTGCAGGGTGCCCCGGGCGTGGAGTCGGCCTATTATGCGGGGCCGCACGGGGACGGCGCGGCAAATCTGGCGAAACTGATCGCGGTCATGCGCGCGGTGCCGGAGGCGGAGCGTGGGGCGCGCTTCGTGTGCGTGCTGTTCGTCGTGGGGCCGGACGGGAGCGAGCAAGTGTTCGAGGGGAGCTGTGGCGGGCAACTTCTGCGCGAACCGCGCGGTGGTGCCGGGTTTGGCTACGATCCGCTGTTCGTGCCGACGGGACACGCGCTGAGTTTCGCCGAGCTGGGCGAGGCGGTGAAAAACGCGATCAGCCACCGGGCGCGCGCGTGGGCGCGTCTGGCGGAGTGGGTGCGGAGTTTGACGTAGGCCGGGACCGCTGGGCCGGCCGTTCGTCCGTGGCCGGCCCCGCGGTCCCGGTCTACCGTTTTTCCTGCACGTAGATGACGGCGGCCTCGGCGCGGCGCGAAACGTGGAGCTTTTCGAAAACGGTGCTCAAATAATTTTTCACGGTTTTCTCACTGAGACCGAGCTGGGCGGCGACCTCTTTGTTCGTGCAGCCGTCCGCGATGAGCGCGAGCACGCGGTTTTCCTGCGGAGACAACGCGGCGAGCGCTCCGCCGCCCGACTTCATAAACTGCATCACGCGCGCGGTCACCGCGGGGTCGAGGATGGACCGGCCGGCGGCGACCTCGTGGATCGCCCGCACGAGCCCCCGGCCGTCGATTTCCTTCAGCAGGTAGCCGTGCGCCCCGGCGTGGATCGCTTCGCTCACGACCGCATCGCTCGCGACGGAGGTGAGCATGAGCACCCGGATGCTGGGCCCACGCTTCAAAATTTGCCGGCACGCCTCGGTGCCTTGGCCGTCGGGCAGGCGGATGTCGAGCAAGACGACGTCGGGCCGGAGCCGACCGCAGGTTTCGATCGCGGTGGCGACACTGCCCGCCTCGCCGGCGATTTCGAGCGAGGCATCCGTGCTGAGCAGCGCGCGCAGGCCCATGCGCACGACCTCGCTGTCGTCCACGAGGACCACCCGGATGCGGGTTTTTACGGCTGGAGCGCTCATTCGACGGCAGTGGATTGAAGAATGGGCAGCGTGGCAATGACGCGGGTGCCATCGCCGGGCTGGCTGAGCACGCGTAGCGTGGCGCCCAGGCGGCGGGCGCGCGCCTGCATGTTATCGAGCCCGTGGCCACCGTCACGCCGGTGCGTGACGTTGAAACCGTGGCCGTCGTCCTGCACGAGCAGACAAACCTCCCCGTCGCCCTTGTGCACGCGCAAGGTGAGGAGGGACGCCCCGCCGTGACGGAGCGCGTTACTGACGGCCTCCCGGGCGATCTGGAGCGCCTCGAGGCCTTGATCGGGCGAGAGCAGCGCGGTGGCCTCGCCGTCCACCTTCACGTCGAAGCGGGTGGGCCGGCCGGCGCGGAGTTCGGTGAGCATCGCCTCGAGCGCCTGCGCGAAGCCGGCGCGGCGGAGATTGTCCGGCGTCAGGCCGGTGATGTGGGTGCGAACCTCGCGGATCGTGTTGTTCAGCGAGGTGCGGATCTGATCGAGCCGGTGGTCGGCCTCGGCGGGATCGCTTCTCACCAAGGCCCGCACCGCCTCCAGCGTGAGGCCGGCCGCGTAGAGCGACTGGATGATGCCGTCGTGTAAATCATGGCCGAGGCGGATTCTTTCCTCGAGTGACTGGGCGAGCAGGTGCTGCTTCAACTCGACGTCGGCTTCGGCGCGGCGGCGGACGTCGCGCTCGCGGGACAGCTCCGCGCCCTGCGCGACCGAGGTAACGGCGAGTTTCTCCAGCGCGCCGATTTCACTGCGGGCGTTCACGAACGGTTGGTGGGATTCGCCGGCGTGGGCGGATCGCGCGGCGAGGCTGAACACCAGCGCGGCGGCGAGCAGCAGGCCGGCGAGGGCGAGGCCGGCGGCGATCCGGGGGGCCTGCGCCGCGATGCGGGCGGCCCGATTCGCCGCGGCACCTGCCGCGCTCGGGGCGGTTTCGAGCGAGGCTTCGCGGGTCGTGACGCCGTCGCTGAGCGCGTCGCGCCACGCCGGGGCCGCCAACAGCGCGACGAGCACTGCCAGCACGACAAATAAGGCCAAACCGAGGAGACGCGGCAGCGGGTTCATGTGAGGACACCTGCACTCTGCCGGTCCGGAGCGAGCGCGTCAAAACTTTCGACATTTCATTCGCGGCGGGTTTTGTTGACCGGCTCCGCATGAAGTCCTTCTACATCACGACCGCCATCGACTACGTGAACGGGTCGCCGCACATCGGCCACGCCTATGAAAAGGTGTTGACCGACGTCATCGCCCGCTTCCGGCGGCAGCTGGGCGATCAGGTGCATTTTCTCACGGGCACGGACGAGCACGGGCAAAAAGTGCAGGCGAGCGCGAAGCAACGCGGGATCGAGCCCCAACAGTTCGTCGATGAGACGTCGGCGGAGTTTCGGGCGCTCTACGACCGGCTCAACGTCTCCTACGATGACTTTATCCGCACCACCGAGCCCCGGCACAAGCAGGTGGTCCGCGACATCCTCCAGCGCCTGTTTGCGGCGGGCGAAATCTATCAGGCGGAGTATCGCGGGTTCTACAGCACGCGGCAGGAGCAGTTTCTCCAGTCAAAAGACCGGCTGCCCGACGGCTCATGGCCGGAGCTATTTGGCGAGGTCGCCGAGATCGTCGAGGCGAACTATTTCTTCCGGCTAAAAAAACATCAGGACTGGCTCATCGAATTTCTGACGGAAAACGACGACTTCATTTTTCCGCACTTCCGCCAGAAACAGGTGATGGAGTTTTTGAAAGAGCCGCTCAATGACCTTTGCATCTCGCGGCCGAAAGCGCGGCTGGAGTGGGGCATTCCGCTGCCCTTTGACGAGAACTATGTGACCTACGTGTGGTTCGACGCGCTGCTGAACTACTACTCGGCGGTCGTGGACCAGGGGCGGTGGCCGGCTGACTACAACCTCATCGGCAAGGACATTTTGGTGCCGCCCCACGCGGTCTATTGGCCGATCATGCTGAAGGCCTGCGGTCTGCCGCCGCCGAAACACCTCCTGGTCCACGGCTGGTGGCTGCAAAGTGGCGCGAAGATGTCGAAGAGCACGGGAGCGGCGGTAAACCCCTTGACGCTCGTTGAGGAGTTCGGCGTGGATGCCTTCCGTTATTTCCTCATCCGCGAGATGAACGTCGGGCAGGACAGTGAGTTCACGCGCGAGCAGTTTCTTGTCCGCTACAACAGCGAGCTCGCGAACAATCTCGGCAACCTCGTGAACCGCACGCTGAATATGACCACGCGCTTCGCGAGCGGGGTTTTGCCCGCCGCGGAAGTCAGCGAGGATCCGGAGCGCGAGTTGCACGATCTCTGGACCAGGACGCGCGACGAATTCATCCCGCTGTGCGAGGGCTTTCAATTTCACACTGCGCTCGAGCGGATGATGGTCTTCGTCACTGCGACCAACACTTATATTCAAAGGCGCGAACCATGGAAACTCGGCAAATCGGCCGAGGCCAAAGATCAGGCGCTGCTGCGCACCTCGCTGGCGACGATGGCGGAGGCGCTGCGGCTCGCCGTGGCGCTGAGCCAGCACGTCACGCCGGCGACGACCGCCAGAATCAACGCGGTCCTTGGCTACACTCCGGGCGCGGATTGGCGCGCCGAGCTGACGTGGGGCGCGAAGCTCAACGGCGCGAAAGTTGCCGAGGCGCTCGTGCTGTTTCCGCGGCCCGCGCCGGCGGAGAAAACACCGGCGAAGGTTTTGTAATCGTTCTCGTTCTTCGTTCTCTTGCTCGTTCTCTCCTCCTGAATCGAAGAGAACGAGAGCGAATTCCCACCGTGACCATCCTCCCGCTCAATCCCGCGGCGAACGCCTCCCCCGAGGCGCTGCGGGTCTTTCTCGCCGAGTGCCGGGACTCCGCGGTGCAGGACCGCCATGACAAGCTGGTGAGCATCTCACTCGCGGTAGACGCACTCGATCCGCTCGCGGTGCTCGAATCGATCTTCGAGCCAGGTGAGCCGCATTTCTACACGGAGCGGCCGGGGATCGAAAGTGCGATTGCCGGGGCCGAGGTGGCAGTGGCGCACGAAGCGGACGGCGCGGAGCGATTTATTTCGGCGCAGCGATGGATGGATGAAACGCTGGCGCACACCGTGGCGGTCGGTGACGTGGCGGCGCCCTTTGGCGGACCGCATTTTTTTGCGGGATTTGCGTTCCGCGACAAGATCGAGGCGGGCGAGGTGTTTCCGGCGGCCCGCGTGTTTGTGCCGCGCTGGCAGGTCGCGCGGGCCGGAGCGACGACGACCGCGGTGGCAAACCTGCTGGTCACGCCGGAGACGGATCTTGCCGCGCTCGCGGAGCGGGTGTGGCGCGCCCATCGGAAGTTTTCGCAGTTTCGCTACCGCGAACCGCTCGCCGCGGAGGTGGGCGCAGCGCCACGCGCCACCACACGCGAGGCGGGCGACTATCAGGCCGTGGTTGGCCGCGCCCTGGAGCGGATTGCCGCGGGCGAGTTGCGCAAAATCGTGCTGGCGCGGGCGCAGGATGTCGCTTCCGACCGGCCGCTCCATCCGCTGCGACTGCTCAACGGCCTGCGACAGCGGTTCCCGGACTGCTATTCCTTCTCCTTCGCCAACGGCCGCGGGCAGAGTTTCATCGGCGCCAGTCCGGAGCGGCTTGTGCGCGTGAGCAAGGGCGTGCTCGAAACGGAGGCGCTCGCCGGCTCGGCGCGACGCGGCGGGGGCGCGAGCGAGGATGCCGCGCTGGCGACCGCGCTGTTGCACAGCGAAAAAGATCTGCGCGAGCAGCGCGAAGTGCTCGACGACATCGTGGCGCGGCTCACCCCGCTCGGACTGGCGTTGGAGTTCTCCGCGCGACCGCAGATTCGACGGCTGGCGAACGTGCAGCATCTGCACACGCCGGTCCGCGCGGTGTTGCCGGCAACGGTGCGCCTGCTCGATGTGCTCGCGGCCTTGCATCCGACGCCGGCGGTCGGCGGCAGCCCCCGGGGCGCGGCGCTCGCCCGCATTCGCGAGTTGGAGGGATTCCCGCGCGGGCTTTATGCCGGCACGCTTGGCTGGCTGAACGCCCGCGGGGGTGGCGAATTTTTTGTCGGCATCCGCTCGGCGCTGGTGGATGGCGCGACGGCGCGGGTGTATGCCGGGGCGGGAATTGTCGCCGGCTCGGCCCCGGAGAAGGAGTTTGCGGAAACTGAACTGAAGTTTAAGGCCATGTTGGACGCCTTGCTTGCCCCATGAATACCGGCACCTCAATCGATCTGCGCAACACCAACTCGCTGTGGTGCAGTGTGCTCGCGGAAACCCTCCATCGTCTCGGCGTGCGACGCGCGGTCACCTCACCCGGTTCACGGTCGACGCCGCTCACGATGGCGTTGGCGCGGCATCCGGCGATCGAGGCGATCCCGGTGCTCGACGAGCGATCAGCGGCGTTCTTCGCCCTCGGGTTGGCGAAGCGGGATCTGCGGCCGGTCGTGCTCGTGTGCACGAGCGGGACGGCGGCGGCAAATTTCTTTCCGGCGGTGATCGAGGCGCGGGAAAGCGGCGTGCCATTGATCATCATCACGGCGGACCGGCCGCCGGAGATGCGGGCGTGTGCGTCGGGTCAAACGATTGACCAGCAGAAAATTTACGGCGACTACGTGAATTTTTATCATGAACTCGCCGTGCCGGAGGCGACCGAGGCGCGGCTCCGCTACCTGCGCCAGACCGTGGCGCACGCGCACGTCCGCACGCTCCGGCCGAACGCCGGACCGGTGCACTTGAACGCGCCGTTTCGCGATCCGCTCCCGCCAGTCGAGGATGGCACCGCGCAGGGTTGGGCGGCGGGTTTTGATTGGGAAATGTTCTTCGGGCAGCTCGCGGAGCCCGGCGATGAAGTCGTTCACACCTCGGTGCCGCCGCTGGCGAGCGATGGACACGGCGTGATCGTGGTCGGCGCGGCGCAACCGGCGGATGTGGACGCCTACGTCGAGGCCGTCGGTGAGATCGCACGTCGGCTGGGCTGGCCCGTCCTGGCGGACGGGCTTTCGCCGCTGCGCCATCACGCGTCCCGCGTGCCCGGGCTGGTCACAACTTACGCCGGCATCCTGCGCAATCCGGCCGCGGCGGAGCGACTGAGACCGGAGCGCGTGCTTTGCCTGGAGGGCTGGCCGACGAGCCGGGTGCTGCAGGGCTGGTTGGAAACGTGCGCGGCCCCGACGCTGCTGATCAGCGAGCGAGTGGACAACCGCGACGCGCTGCACGGGCGCACGACGCAACGGCGGATCTCACTCCGGGCGTTCGCGGAGCAACTGCCGCTGGCGACGGAGGCGAACGGTTACGAGCGGATGTGGGCTGCCTTTGAGCGGAAGGCGCGGACGGTGCTGGATGCCCGACTCACGGTGACGACGGAGCTGTTCGAGCCGAAGGCGGCATGGCTGCTCGCGCAGCATCTGCCGGAGGACACGCAGCTCAGCATCGCGAATTCGATGCCGGTGCGGGACGTCGAGTATGTGTGGCCGGCCGGGGATCGCAGGATCCGGCCGCTGTTCAACCGCGGGGCCAACGGCATCGACGGCACGCTTTCGACGGCCCTCGGTGTGGCGCATGAGGCGGGGCAGCCCGCGGTGCTCCTGACGGGGGATCTCGCGCTGCTACACGACACGAATGGATTCTTGCTGCGGCCGAAGCTGGTCGGGTCCCTGACGGTGGTGCTGATCAACAACCGGGGCGGCGGAATTTTCGAGCACCTGCCGGTCGCGCAATTTGATCCGCCCTTTGAAGAGTTTTTTGCGACCCCGCAGGAGGCGGATTTTGCGAAACTGGCGGAAGCCTACGGTGCGGAGCACCTGGTGGTGCGGGACTGGGAGCACTTCATCGCGCTGGTGTCGGAGCTGCCGGCGAGTGGAATTCGGGTGCTGGAATTGCGCACGGATCGGAAGCGGGACACGGCGGGGCGGCAGCAGCTGTTTGCGGCCGTCGCGGCCGCGGCGGAGTAGGGCGGACATCGGTCCGCCCCGGAAAATTCTGCGCCCAACAGGACGGGCGGCAACCGCGCCTGGCTCACAGCTGGATCGGGAGGCCGACCTCGATGATTTGCATCGGAGGCAGCTGATAATAGTCGCGGGCCTGCCGGGCGTTGCGGCTGAGAAATGCGTAGAAGTGTTTCTGCCATTCAAACATCCGGGTGTCGCCGCCAGTGATGATCATCTCGCGATTGAAATAATAAGTGGCCTCGTTGAGTTTGAGGGGGACGCCGGCGTCGCGCACTTTTTCCATCAGATTCGAGACATCGGGCGATTCCATGTAACCGTAGCGACCGATCGCGCGCCACACCCCATTGCCGATCTCCGTGACGGTGAAGCGGACCGAGTCTTCGACGACGGGGACTTCGTCAGTGGTGATGCTGAGAAGCACCACGGTCTCGTGGAGGACCTTGTTGGCTTTGACATGATGCAGCAGCACGAGGGGCGTCCCGGTGGGGTTGCCAGCCATGAAAACGCCGGTGCCGCGGACGCGGGTGATGTGCGTGCTGCAAGCGATGCGGCTGAGCTCAGCTTCGGTGACTTCGTTGGCGTAGATCCGCCGGAAAATTTCCGCCTTGCCCAGCTTCCATGTCGTCATGATGGCGAGCAGACCCAACGCAATGAACACGGGCAGCCAGCCGCCGTCGGCGAACTTGTGGATGTTGGCCCCGAAGAACGTCACATCGAGCGTCAGAAACAACAGGCAAAGAATCGTGGCCTGCCAGGTGGCCCACTTCCAGGCGCGGCGCATCACCACGAACAGGATCAACGAGGTTACAATCATCGTGCCGGTGACGGCGATGCCGTAGGCGGCGGCTAGGGCCGAGCTCGACTTGAAGCCGTAGACGGTCGCGATGGCGCCGAGGGCCAGGGTGACGTTGACGAGGGGCAGATAGATCTGGCCGGGCTGATCCGGATTGGTGTGCTTGATGGTCAGCCGCGGGAAGTAGCCCAGTTGGATCGCCTGCCGGGCGAGGGAATAGGCTCCGGAGATCAAGGCCTGACTGGCGATGATGGCGGCGAGGATTGAGAGGGCGAGCAACGCGAAGCGCAGCGGCCCTTCGGGGGCGAGCGCGAGGAAAGGGTTTTCCACGTGGCCGCCTTGCGCGATGACGTTGGCCCCCTGGCCAAAGTAGTTGAGCGTCAGGCCGGGCAGCACCACGGCATACCAACCGGTGTTAATCGCCCGTCGGCCGAAATGCCCCATGTCGGCATAGAGCGCCTCCACCCCCGTGATCGCCAGCACCACGGAGCCGAGCAAGACGGTGGATTCCTTCGGGTGCACCATCAGCAGTTCGAGGCCCAGTAGCGGGTTGAGGGCGTGCAGGACGATGGGTTGGCGGATCACATGCCAAAGCCCCAGCGCGCCGAGGACGGCGAACCAAAGTAACATGACCGGGCCGAAAATCCTCCCGATAAATTTAGTGCCCTGACGCTGGAAGGCGAACAGGCCCGCGAGGATCGCGATGGCAATCGGCAGCACATAATGATCGACCCCGGGCCACACCAATTTGATGCCCTCGGTCGCCGACAGGACGGTCATGGCCGGGGTGATAATAGCCTCACCACAAAGCATGGCCGCACCGGTGAGCACAATGATCACGCCGACATTCAGGACCGCTTTGCCCGAACGATCCAGGTGGCTCAAGGCCAGCAGCGCGAAAATTCCACCTTCCCCGCGGTTGTCGGCGCGCAGCACAAAGATCGTGTATTTGACGCTCACCACCAGAATCAGGGACCAGAACACCAGCGAAAGCACCCCGAGCACGGCGTGGGCATGCTCGCCAGGGGGCAGGGCCTGCAGGCACTCCCGAATCGTGTAGAGCGGGCTGGTGCCGATGTCGCCAAACACCACCCCCAGCGCGCCGAGCGTGAGGCCGGCCTGGGCCGAGGGACGGAGAGACGCGGACGCCGGAGTGCTCATGGACGGGGCCAGCTTGGGTGGCGGGCGGGTGACTCCAAGCTGTTTCACGCCGGTGGCCGAATCTTGCTTGCTTTTCGGTTTCGTTGTCGGCGGCCCTCGACAAACCGCCGCCGGCGTCTAGTTTTTCCCCATGAGTCCTGCCTGGAAAGCGACGAAAACCTACTCGGACATTCTTTACCACAAAGCCGGCGGCATCGCGAAAATCACGATCAACCGTCCGGAGAAACGCAATGCGTTCCGGCCTGAGACGGTCGCGCAGATGTTCGATGCGTTCACGGATGCCCGCGAAGACCAGACAGTCGGCGTGGTGCTGCTCACCGGTGCGGGGCCGCACACGGACGGAAAATACGCATTCTGCGCCGGCGGCGATCAAAGCGTGCGCGGCTCTGCGGGCTACATCGGTGGCGACGGCGTGCCACGGCTCAACGTGCTCGATCTCCAGAAACTCATCCGCTCGATGCCGAAGGTGGTCATCGCGCTCGTCGCCGGTTCCGCGATCGGCGGCGGGCACGTGCTGCACGTGGTGTGCGACCTGACGATCGCCGCGGACAACGCGATCTTCGGCCAGGTGGGCCCGAAGATGGGCAGCTTCGACGGTGGCTTCGGTTCGAGTTATCTCGCGCGCGTCGTCGGCCAGAAGAAAGCGCGGGAGATTTGGTTTCTCTGCCGGCAGTATGATGCGAAGGAGGCGCTCGGCATGGGGCTCGTCAACGCCGTCGTCCCAGTCGCGGCGCTCGAGGCCGAGGGCGTGAAATGGGCCGGGGAGATCATGGAAAAGAGTCCGCTGGCGATCCGACTGCTCAAGAGTGCCTTCAACGCCGAGCTCGACGGCCAGGCGGGCATCCAGGAACTCGCGGGCAACGCGACGTTGCTCTACTACATGAGCGAGGAGGCGAAGGAATTTCACTCGGCCCAACGCGAGAAGCGCCAGCCCGCCGCCCGGAAATATCCGTGGCTGCCCTGAGGGCGGACGGGCGGACAACTACCGTGGCGGTGGATTGCGAGCGCCGACGGGTTGCACCTCAAGCAGGGCGGTGTCGACGAGGTTGCGTTCGAGATAGGCATAGGTCGCGAAACCGTAGCCGCCGGCACCCCATTTCACGCCCCACGAATTCTTGAAGATGAAGACTGTGTCCTTGAGCGTGCCGGTCTTGTTTTCATAGCCGACGATCGTCACGGCATGGCCGCCGCCCTCCATCGGCTGCTGTCCGTTCAAGTAGGGATTGCGCAGCGTGCGCCACTGGGGCCACCGCAGCCCGACCGCCACCGGGACCCCGGCGTCGAGCGCCTGGACGAGGTTCGCGAGGCGCGCGGCCTGATCACGTCCGGGCAGCGGGATGATCGAGACGCGTTGCTGGCGGCGGGCCTCCTCGACGATTTCCCGCGGCGGATCGGCGGCGCCGAGCGTATTGCCGAAAGTGTAGGGTAGACTCGATTGCAACGGGATGCCGTAGGTGCGCAGCGCCGTCACGACCTCGGACAACGCGAAGCCTTCATCGACGTTGTCGAGCGCCTCGGAGTTTTCGGCGTCGGTGCCCGCGACTCCCGCCTCGGGCCGCACGCGGGGAGCGCGGTTGAGGGTCTTGCAGGTGGCCCAGACCAGATACTCCTCGGAAAACTGCTGTGGTTTTCCCGTAAGCCGGGCGTGCTGAAATTCCAGCGCACTGACGATGGCGAACACGGCGCAGCTGGGGCGGGGTCCTTGATTTTTCACATTCAAGGCGAGTTCGAAAAAAAACGGGCGGAGGTCGACACTCGGGCGAACCTCCGGCGGCTGGCCAAAGCTCTGCAACAACCGGTCGAACTGCGCGCCAGTGGCGGCCGTCGCGGTCGCAGCGCCGGCTTTCGCAGCGTTCTCCTTCGCGTGTTTTTGCGCGGCGTTGAGCGTGGCGTCGGCGGCCGCGTCGGCCTCGGGCTGGTAGCCAAACGCCGCCTGCAACTCCGGCGTCAGATCACGCAACCGGATCGACGCCATGCCGCCGGCGTGGGAGACCATCAGGCTGCGGGCATTGACGGAGCGGACTTGCACGCGCTCGTAGGAAATTTTGCCGACCTGCAAGGTTTCGAAAGTGGCGCCAGCGCCGAGGTTTGCCGCGATCGCGGCTGCCGAGGCGAAACCAAGCCACCAGCCGAGCACCAAAATAATCTGGGCGGGCATCTGACAGAGGCGATCGCGGCGCGACGTCGTCATGAGGGAACTCCGCCGATGGGAGTTGGTTTTACCGCGCGACTCAAGCGGCGAACCGCCCAACCCGTTTCGTCGGCCTAGGGGCCGGTCGGACGAAACAAAGCGGTTTCGTAGGCTCGCACGCAAACGCGCTTACCCCTGTTGATGAACGCGTGACCCTCAGCCGCGAGCTTGCGCCGCAGCCCAGCGACGCCGCCCGGATATTTGGCGTTGAGCTCACCGTCCTTTTTCAGCGTGCGCCAGTAGGGCGTGATTTTCTTCTCGCCCGCGGCGCGGGCTTCTTCGGCCGCGTGTGCGGCAATCCACGAAAAAATTCCGGTGGTAATCGGGCAGCCGGCGGCGGCGCGGTGTTTTTTGGCGACGGCGGCGCGGAGCTCGTTGATGGTCGTGACGCGACCGCGAGGGACCGTGCGCATCAACGCCGCGATCTCGCGCGGCGCGGCGATGGCGAGCGTTGCCCCGCCCATGCGCTTGGCGGCGGCGCCGGTGAGTTTGACGACCTTCGGGAGGTCCTTGTCGTCGGCGAGTTTTTCGCGCCAGGATTTACGGGTTGGAGCGGGCATGAAGCAAAACGGCCACCTCCTCGCGAGGTGGCCGTGACCGCAGGTCGGATTATTTCCCGAGGCTCTTGCGCAGGTCGGCGAGTTGATTGGCGCTGCCGAGGAGGACGTTGCGGCTCACGATGAACTTCGCGTATTCCTCGATGAAGATCTTGCCCGGCGGGCGGAAATCGAAGTCGCCCGGCTTGTCGCGGAAGAACTCGCGGTGCACGCGGGTCCAGACGAGGCGACCGTCGGTGTCGATGTTGACCTTCGTGACGCCGCGTTTGGCGGCTGGGAGGTATTCGTTCACGTCGACGCCCATCGAGCCGGCGATCTTGCCGCCGGCGGCGTTGATGCGGGCGACCTCATCCTGCGGAACGGAGGAGCTGCCGTGCATGACGAGCGGGTAGCCCGGGAGGCGGGCCTTGATTTTGTCGAGCACGTCGAAGTGGAGCGATTGGCGGCCCTTGAACTTGAAGGCGCCGTGCGAGGTGCCGATGGCGCAGGCGAGGGAATCGCAGCCGGTTTTCTTGACGAAGTCCTCCGCCTCGGCCGGATCGGTGAGCATGGCGTGGCCTTCCTCGACCTTGATGTCCTCCTCGACGCCGCCGAGCATGCCAAGCTCGGCCTCGACGGAAATGCCCTTGGCGTGGGCCTTGTCGACCACGCGCTTGCTGATGGCCACGTTCTCGGCGAACGACTCATGCGAAGCATCGATCATGACGGAACTGAAAAAGCCGGAGTCGATGCACTCGTAGCACGTCTCCTCGTCGCCGTGGTCCAGATGAACGGCGAAGATGCAGTCCGGAAAAATGACCGAGGCGGCGCGAATGATGGCCTCGAGCATGCGCTTGTCGGTGTATTTGCGCGCACCCTTGGAAATTTGGATGATAAACGGCGCCTGCGACTGCTGGGCGCCTTTGAACAGGCCCATGGCTTGTTCGGCGTTGTTGATATTGTAGGCGCCGACGGCGTATTTCCCGTAGGCGTGAGTGAAGAGCTGGGCGGTGGTGACAATCATGGGATTAAGGTGGACCGGAGGAGCAGCTTCCGTGCGAGGGATTGCCCGGGCAAGGGTTTTTCTCTGTGCATAAATGGCGAAGGGATGCGCGTGGCTTGGCTGGCGGCAGACACCGTTGCGGCCGCTCCAGGACGGAACGGCCGCAAGAAAATCCGGGTTGAGTCGCGCGCAGGTTTAGCCGCCGCCCGCCTTCCGGGCCTTGGGCGCGGCGGGACCGGCGTCGCTCTTGGTGTTGGTGCTGGGCTGCGGCGCAAGGGTCTCGCGCACAATCTGCTGGAGCTGCTGCTGCGCCGCCTGCTGCTGCTGGATCTGCTGGAGGGCCGCAATCTGCGTCGAGGCGAGCACAGATTGGGCTTGGTTGACGGCCGCCGGCGTGACCTGAGCCGTGGCGCCACTAGGAGGGCCCCCACCCGGCAGGCCTCCAATACCCATTGCGCCGCCGACGAACGCGCCGACCATCGCGCCGATATCCGGCCCGCCACCGGGTCCGCCACCAAAACCACCGAGCGAAATATTGCCGCCGCCCCGCAGGGCGCCGGCGTCCTGGCCGCGGACCCCCGGCTGGCCCGGAGCGGTCGGGTTGCCGCCGGGACCGGCGCGTTGCGGCGCAGGAGCCGGATTCGCGGCGAGAATCTGCACGAGCTGATCGGCCTGCCCCTGCGAGAGCGGGCTGTCCGAAGTGCTCAGGCGCTGCTGGAGCTGGTTCACCACCGCGCGCTGCGGCTGCGTGGAATCATAGTTCTGCAATTGCGCCAGTCCGCTTTCGCCGATCACGGCTGCAATGCTGGCGTTGCTGCTGGCCTGCGTGTCGGCGAGGAGTTTTTGCAAGCCCTGCCGGTCGCGGCGCGGATCGAGGCCCTGCTCGCTCGCGGCGGTCATCACATCCATCATCGTGGTCTGCCGCTCGACCAGCAGCGCCGCGAGTTTGTCGCGCTGGTCGCCCGAAAGATTGAGACTCTTGAAGAGCGAGCCGTAGCGGGCATCGACCCCGGCCTTTTGCTGGACGCTCAGCAGCGCCTGCACCTCGGGCTTGCTCATGAGATCGCGGAGGGCGGCGATTTGCTGCAGCGGGTTGTTCGATGTCGGACCGCCGCGGCCACCGCGCTCGCCCGGATTGCCCCCCGGGGGCCGGCTCCCCGTGACGGCCTCGCCCGTCTTGTCGGCGCGTTGGCTCGCGAGCTGGGCGGTCAAATCCCTGTTGTTTTTCGTCAGGTCCCAAATGCGCTTCTGGAGATCGGCGCGCTCGTCCGTGTTTAAGGCGGCGGCGCGCAACGCGACTAGTTCCTGATATTGCCGCCAGGCGAGCGTCCCGCCGCCGATGGTGGTCAATGCGAGCAGCAGCAGGGCGAGGTTTTTAGGGGATTTCACGGTGTTCGCCTAGACGCAGTCTCGGGGAGAAGGTTACTCGTGCTTCACCCGTCGCCATCGCGCAGCTATCGCGGCGGGAACTCGAACTCCGCCTTCACGCCCGTCTTCGACAGCACGAGGAACGCCCCGAACGGCAGCCCGCGCTTCGACATGAAACCCGGGATCAGGTCGGTGCGACCCTCCTCGAGCAATTTCAACACTTCCTCGGCGGGAATTTCCTTCGCGCAGAGGTGGCGCTTCAACGTGAAGACGATGCGGTTGTCCTGCTCCGGCCGGCGGACGTAGTAGGACTCGGCCGTCTGTAAAATCTCGCCGCCCTTGTGCGACTTGCTCAGGCCAATCACGACCGCTTGCGAGAGATCGGGCGGAGCCTTGGCCTTGCGGGGGATGGGATTGCCATCCTTGTCGAGCTTCGGCGCGCGGGGCGGGAATTCCCACGAGAACTTCGGGCCTTCCCGCTTCAGCATCGCGCTGAACGGCCGGCCTTTTTTCGAGATAAAATTTTCGATGATCGACGTCTTGCCCTCGGCGACGAGCTGGATCGCCATCTCGCGCGTGATCGCTTTCTGGCACATCAGCCGGCCGATGCGGAAGGTCTGCTTCCAACCTTCGCCGTCGCGCTCGCGGAGCACGTGGCTCGAGCCAACTTCGCACAGGCCCGCCCCGGTTTTCTCGTCGGTCCAATACGGCTCAACCGTGCCGAGGTCGATCTTGTCGCCGAAATCATACTGCGCCACCCATTTTCCTTTTTCGACGTCCTTGACGAGCTTGAGCAACGCGGAAAAACGGTTGCGCGTCTTGGCCGAGATGAAGCCGTCGAGCGGCCCCACCGCGCCCTTCAGGACGAGTTCGCGCACCTCGGACTCTTCCATTTTGCGCCCACCAATGACCTTGTAGATCATGAACTCACCATCCTGCGATTTGTAGCCGCGCAGGGTCTCGCGCAGCGGCTTGCCATCGGTGGGCGAGGGGATGTCCGTCACGCGGGCGACGGAGTCATCTTCCTCAAAACCTTTCACGCGTTCGATGATGCCCTTGGTCTGCTCGATGACTTCATCCATGAATTTCTTGCGCGAAAATTTATTGTGCTCCATCTGGCGGAGCTTGAATTCCCACTCGCCCGTCATGGCCGGGCTCGTGAGCGCTTCCGCCTTCACGGCCCCGAGAAACTGGATCAACTGCTCGGCCTTGGTGCTGGGCACGAGTTCGCGCTGGGCCCGATCCATGTATTTTTGGTTGATGAGACCATCGATGGTGTCGGCGCGCGTGGCCGGCGTGCCGAGCCCGCGCTCCTTCATCGCTTCCGCCATGTCCTCGTCTTCGACGAGTTTGCCGGCGCCTTCCATCGCGGAGAGCAGCGTGGCTTCCGTATAGCGCGGTGGTGGCCGGGTCACTTCGGCGTGCAGCACGGGATCGATCGTCTTTGCCTTTGCGGGCGAGCCGTCTTCCGCCGTCAGCGCGGGCAACGCTTTTGACTCGGCGGAGTCCTCGTCGACCGTGGTCTTGCCGTAAACGGCCAGCCAGCCCGGCGCGGTGAGGACCTTGCCCTCGGTCTTGAAATCGTGCCCGGGCGCGACGGTGCTGACGCGCGTCGTGATGTCGAATTCCGCCGACGGGAAAAATGCCGCGACGAAGCGCCGCGCGATCATGTCGAACACCTTCGTCTCCATCTCATCGAGGTGCTTGGCTTCGTGCGCCGTCGGGATGATGGCGAAGTGATCCGAGATTTGCGCGTTGTTAAAGATGCGCTTGTTGGGGCGCACCCAGCCCTCGGCGAGCACTTTGTGGGCGTGGGTCGCGAGGTCGCCGTGGAGGTGAAGATTTTGCATCGTCTCGCGCACGGTCGGAATGTAATCCTCGGGCAGCGCCCGCGAATCGGTGCGGGGATAGGTGATCATCTTGTGGCGCTCGTAGAGCGCCTGGGCGATCTGCAGCGTCCGGCGCGCGGGCAGGCCGAAGCGGTTGTTGGCCTCGCGCTGGAGCGTCGTGAGGTCGTAAAGGCGCGGCGAGGCCTGCGTGCTGGCCTTCTTCTCCTCGGTGACGCCGGCGAGCGGCTGGCCCGCGGAAGCCGCGACGACAGCCTCGGCGAGTGCTTTTTCCCAGATGCGGTCGATGCGATCGTGCTCGTCGTTTTCGGCGCGCTTGAAATTGGGGCGCTGATAAACGCCCTCGTAGCGGCCCTTCGCCACTTCGAAGGTCGCCGTCACGCGCCAGAAATCGCGTGGCTTGAAATTCCGGATCTCCAACTCGCGGGCGTAGACGATCGCGAGGGTGGGGGTCTGCACGCGGCCGACGGAGGCGACGTTGCCCGCGCGCGAGCCAAACATGCGCTTAGTGAGCGCGCGCGTGCCATTGATGCCGATGAGCCAGTCGCTCTCGCTGCGGCAACGCGCGGCGTCGGCGAGGCCCGCCATCTGGGCGCCGTCGCGCAGATTTTTAAACGCGTCCTGAATGCCGCCCGTGGTCATCGTCTGCATCCACGCGCGCTTCACCGGGAGTTTGCACTTTGTGAGCTGGTAAAGGTAAACGAAGATCAATTCACCCTCGCGGCCGGCGTCACAGGCATTGACGACGGTGCCGATGTCTTTTCGCGCGAGGAGTTTTTTTAGCGCACTGAAGCGATCCTTCGACTGCTCGATGGGCTTGAGGCCGAATTTGGTGGGAATAATGGGCAGCGTCTCGAGCCGCCAGAAACCGTATTTCTTTTTGTCGATGTCCTCCGGCATCTCGAGTTCCACGAGGTGGCCGAGTGCGTAGGAGATGACCAATTCGTCGTTCTCATAATGTTCGCCCTTCTTGGGGATTTTCCCGAGCGAGCGTGCGAGGTCGGCGGCGACGGACGGCTTCTCGGCGATGATGAGTGACTTCATGTGCCCGCGAGCCGTTACGGGGGGCGCGCGGTGATTTCAAGGTTTAGTTTTCCCCGTCAAAAACAACGGCGGGAGAAATCCCGCCCTTGGTCGCGCGGTTTTACCTCGTGAATCAGCTCGCCACCTTCGGCGTTTCCGCCAGCGCGGCGTCGAAGGACTTCAGCATCGCCGCGATGCTCTCGTCGGTTTCGTCACCCATGTTCGAGATACGGAAGGTCTTTCCCTTCAGCTTGCCGTAGCCGCCATCGATCACGAGGTGGTGCTTCGCCTTGAGCGTCTTGTTGAGCGCGGCGAGATCATAGCCGAGGTTGTTCGCGAAACAGTTCAGCGTGACGGAACCGTAGCCCTCCTTCGGGAAGAGCTTGAAGCCGTGTGCGAACACGCGGTCGCGCACGGTCTTGTTCAGTCGCGCGTGCCGGGCGTAGCGAGCCTCGAGGCCCTCGGCCTTGATGTCGTCGAGCTTCGAGCGGAGCGCATAGAACAGCGAAATCACCGGCGTGCTCGGCGTCATGCCGGCCTCGTGGTTTTTCTGAAACTCAACGTAATCGAAATAGTAGCCGCGGTCCGTCATGGTCGCTGCCCGCGCGAGGGCTTTCTTCGAGACCGACAGAAACGAGAGGCCGGGCGGGAGCGCGAAGGCTTTCTGTGAGCCGCTGACGAGCACGTCGATGCCGAGCTCGTCTTTCTTGATCGGGAGCGCGCTGAGCGAGCTGACGGTGTCGACGATCGCGATGACCTCGGGAAATTCCCGGACGACCTGCATGATCGCCGCGAGGTCGCTCATGCAGCCGCAGGAAGTTTCGTTGTGGATCAGCGTGAGCGCATCGTAGGCGCCGGTCGCGAGCTCGCGGCGGACGGCCGCGGGGTCGACGGGCTGGCCCCATTCGAATTTGAGGGCGGTGGCCTGCTTGCCGCAGCGGACGGCGACATCATACCACTTGTCGGAGAAGGCGCCGTTCATGCAGTTGAGCACCTTCTTTTTGACGACGTTGCGGAGCGATCCCTCCATCACGCCCCACGCGCTGCTGGTCGAGAGGTAAACCGGGTCTTGGGTGTAGCAGAGCGCCTGCAACTCAGGCTGCATGGAATTATAGAGCGCGACGAAGTCCGCGCTGCGATGCCCGATCATGGGCTGCGACATGGCGCGGAGCGTTTTTTCCGAGACGGCGATGGGACCGGGGATGAAGAGTTTGTAGCTCATGAGAAGTGCGCGTAGGCCCAGCGAAAACAGTTTACGCGCCGGGGGGCGTCAACCTTCATTCCTGTCACTGATGTCGCTGCTCTGGCTGAAGAAAAAATTTACGGCGCTCGAGCTCTACACCATCGACGTGATCTACGGCCGACGGTCGGGCGCGGGCGCGGCCCTGTATGGGGCCTTCCTGCAGGCCCTCTCCTGGCTCTGGAGCGCGCATGCGCAGGTGCGGCTGTGGCTCTACCGGCATCGCCTCCTCCACGACCAGCCGCTCGGCTGTCTCGTGGTGGTCGTGGGCAACCTCACCGTCGGTGGCACGGGCAAGACGCCAGTGGTCGAGAAATTTGCGCGGGCACTGCACGACCGCGGCCGCAACGTCGCCATCCTCAGCCGCGGCTACAAGAGCAAGGCGCCGCCGCTCTGGCAGAAATGGTGGTTCTGGCTCACGCACACCGAGGCGCCGCCGCCCCGCATCGTGAGCGACGGCGAGCGCGTGCTGCTCGATAGCGAGCAGGCGGGCGACGAGCCCTACATGCTCGCGCGCAACCTGCCCGGCGTGATCGTGCTCGTGGACAAGGACCGCGTAAAGGCCGGCGCCTTCGCGATCAAGAAATTCGGCTGCGACACCCTCGTGCTCGACGACGGTTTCCAATATCTCCCGCTCAAGGGCCGGCTCAATTTGTTGCTCGTCGACAAAACCAATCCCTTTGGCAACGGCCACCTCCTGCCGCGCGGGATTTTACGCGAGCCGATCAAGCACCTGAAGCGCGCGAGCTACGTGTTCCTGACGAAGTCCAACGGCCAGCGCGACCCCGAGCTCGAGGCCCTCATCGCGAAGCACAATCCCGGCGTGGATATCATCGAGTGCGCGCACCGGCCGCAATACCTGCAACGCTACGGCACGGTGGCGAACGACGCGGGGGCGCGCGAGCCGCTGGCCTTTCTGAAGGGCCGGCGCGTTTTTGCCTTCAGCGGCATCGCGACGCCGGAGAGCTTTGAAAAATTTCTGCGGGATCTGGGGGCGCTGGTCGTCGGCCGCGAGCGCTTCCTCGACCACTACCGCTACGACGACGAGGATCTCGCCGAGCTGTTTGAGCTGGCGCGCGAGGAAGGCGCGGACTGCCTCGTGACCACCGAGAAAGACGCCGTGCGCCTGCCCGACGGCCGCGCGTGGCCGCTGCCGCTCTTTTATCTGCGCCTAGAAATCGACATCATCAGCGGCGCCGCCGACTTCGACGAAGCGGTCGGCCGGATCTGTTTTCCGCAGAGCGGGTCGCGGCCGGCGACGGGTTAGCTGGCTGGCTGGGCCGTCGTCGCTTCCGCGAGAGGGAGGTCCGCCTGTTCTAACCAATGATTTTCACCGCGGATTTCGCGGATGAAGCGGATAAGATCCACGCAGCGAAAATCCATCCGCGTGATCTGCGCAATCCGCGGTGAAGAATTTGATCCCTCCGAGGGCGGGTTGAACCCACCCTACCTTTCGCTTGCAGGCGGGCAAGCGCGCGGCGTTATTGGGCGGCGACATGATTATCGATCCTCGGTTCAGCCAGCTCGCGGCCGGGCTCATTGGATTTTCGACCCAACTCAAGGCGGGCGAGCGCGTCCTGATCGACGCCTTCGACGTGCCGGATGCCATGGTGATCGCGCTCGTGCGCGCGGCCCGGGCTCGCGGCGCGCATCCCTATGTGCAACTGCACCGCGCGCGCATCACGCGCGAACTTTCCCTCGGCGCCGAGGAGGCACAGTTCGCGCCGCACGCCGACGTTGAGCTGCTGCGGATGCAAAAGATGGACGCCTACATCGCGCTGCGCGGCTCGGAGAATATTTTCGAGGCGTCCGATGTGCCGGCGGAAAAAGTGCAGATGGTCTCGCGATTGATGAAGCCGGTGCTCGACCACCGGGTCGGTAAGACCAAGTGGGTCGTCCTCCGCTGGCCGACCCCGGCGATGGCGCAGCAGGCGGGGCTGAGCACGGAGGCGTTTGAGGATTTTTATTTCAAGGTCTGCACGCTCGACTACGGGCAGCTGACGCCGGGGATGGACGCGCTCGTGGCGTTGATGAACCAGACCGACCGCGTGCACCTCACGGGGCCGGGCACCGATCTGCGTTTTTCCATCAAGGGCATTCCAGCGTGCGCCTGCGGCGGACGGCGCAATATCCCCGATGGCGAGGTGTTCTCGTGTCCGGTGAAGGACAGCGTCGAGGGCCACATCCAATACAACGCGCCGACGGTTTATCTCGGCGCCTCGTTCGACCACATCCGGCTCGCGTTCAAGAAGGGAAAAATCACCGAGGCGACGTCGAGCAACACGAAGCGCCTGAACGAGATTTTGGACAGCGACGCCGGCGCGCGCTACATCGGTGAGTTCGCGATCGCCTTCAATCCGCACATCCTCGAGCCGATGCGGGACATTCTCTTCGACGAAAAAATCTCCGGTTCCTTTCACTTCACGCCGGGTCAGGCCTATGAAGGCCATGGCAACGGCAACAAGTCGCAGGTCCACTGGGACATGGTTTGCATCCAGCGGCCGGAATATGGCGGCGGCGAAATCCGGTTCGACGGCAAGCTCATCCGGAAGGACGGACGGTTCGTGCCGAAGGCACTGCACAAGCTGAATCCGGAATACCTGCTGGGAAAAGCGAAGTGATGCGCGATTTCATCCAGGCCCTGCCGAAAACGGAGACGCACCTGCACGTTGAGGGCGCGTTGCCCTACGAGTTGCTCATGGCGTGGCGGCCGGAGCTCTATCCGGATGATCCGCCGTTTCGCGCGCGCAGCTACCGTTATGCGACGTTTCCGCTCTTCGAGAAAACCCTGCTCGATCACGCGCTGCCGTGGTTTACGACGGCCGAGCGCTACTACGTGGCGGCGCGGGCGATCTTCGCGAAGCACGTCGCGCAGAACGTCCGTTATGTCGAAACGAGCTTTCACCTGCCGGTGACGAAATTCATTAATGTGCCCGGCCCGGAGATCATCGCCGCGATTCGCGCTGCGGTGCCACCGGGACTGGAGGTGCGGATTTTTGCCGGGATGTTGCGGAGCGACATCAACGGCGATCTGCGGCCGACGATCAACCAGCTGCACAAGTGGGACGGGCTCGCCGGGGTCGACCTCCACGGGTTCGAGCAGATGCCGACCGTAATGGACACGGCGGAGGTGTGGGCGCGATTGCGGACCGCAGGCAAAGTCACCAAGTGCCACGCGGGAGAATTCGACGGTGCGGCGCGGGTGCGCGAGGCGATCGAGCTGCTCGGAGTCACCCGCGTGCAGCACGGCGTGCGAGCGATCGAGGATCCTGCGGTGGTGAAGCTCGCGGCGGAGCGCGGCGTGACGTTCGACGTCTGCCCGATCAGCAACGTGGGCCTGAAGGTCGTGCCGGCGATTCGCGAGCATCCGATCCGCCGGCTGATGCGGGCGGGAGTGCGCTGCACGGTGAGCACGGATGATCCCCTCTGCTTCGCCAACACGCTGACCGAGGAATACACCACGCTCGCCACCGAGCTGAGTTTTACGCGCGCCGAGCTGGCGCAGGTGGCGCGGAACGGCTGGGAGGTCGCGGATGTGACCACCGCCACACGCGAGGCCGCACTCGCCGAAATCGCGCGGCTCGCAAAGATGTAGGAGGCTGCTTGCGCCGGTCGAGTGGCACGGGCATCCTGCCCGTGAGTCGGCAGAACACGGGCAGGATGCCCATGCCACGTCCGAATCGCTGGCAAACCGGCTCTCATCCATGACCCAACTCTACACCATTCCCGACGGCACCCGCCGGCTCCGCGCCGACAAAGCGCTGGCGCTCGCCTTTCCCGATCACAGCCGCACGGCGTTGCAGCGCGCGTTTGACTCCGGGCTGGTGACGCTGCGCGGCGTCGCGATCAAGCGGGACCAGGACGTGACGGGCGGCGATGCGCTGGAGTTCGCCCTGCCCGAGACGAAGGCGGCCACGCTACGGGCGGTCGACATCCCGCTCGACGTGCTGTTCGAGGACAAACACCTGCTCGTGGTGAACAAGGCGGCGGGCATGGTGGTGCATCCAGGGGCGGCGACGGGCGAGGACACACTCGTCCACGCTTTGCTCGCGCACTGTGCCGGGAGCCTCAGCGGGATCGGTGGCGTCGAACGGCCGGGGATCGTGCACCGGCTCGATCGCGAAACGACGGGTCTCATCATCGTCGCGAAGAACGACAAGACGCACCGGGGCCTCGCCGAGCAGTTTTCAGCGCGAACGGTCGGAAAGGAATATCTGGCGCTCGTCGCGGGGGCGCCGGCGCTGCTGAGTGGCAGCATCAAGAAGGCCATCGGCCGCAACCAGCAGCACCGGCACAAGATGATTATCGTGGACGAGGACGAGGACGACGAGAAGCACGGCAAGGACGCCCACACCGACTGGCAGGTGGTCGAGCGGTTCGGGGACGTCGCGACGCTCATGCGCTGCACGATCCACACCGGACGCACCCACCAGATTCGCGTGCACATGAAATCGCTGGGCCACATTTTGCTAGGGGATGAAGTCTACGGCTGGAAGCCGGATGCCCGGCTGCCGAGGCCGCCGGAGCGCGTGATGCTGCACGCCGAACATCTGGTGATAAAGCATCCGATTACGCGAAAGGCGCTCGACCTGCGCGCGCCGCTGCCGGCGGATTTTGTCGAGCAGATTGCTCAGTTGAAAAAAATCGCCGTGGCGGCGGCCAAAGCCCAACGGCTCATCGCCACGCCGGTGAAGCCGCGCAAGAAGCCGGGGCCGCCGGCCTACCACGTCCACGAGTCGCGGGCGTAGTGGTAGCGCGGTGCTTCAGCCCGCGTTGATTTGTTGGGCCGGCGCTTGCCGCCGAGCCGCGCCGTGCCGGCAAGCGACCGTGGCCTGCCGACAAGCGGCAGCCCTACAGCGCGGGCTGAAGCACCCCGCTACCTCGCGAGCGCTTCGTCGGCGAGGCCGTAGCGGAGATTGAACAGCGAGTGGCGGTAGGCGTCGAAGCCGCCGATCTCGGCCAGCGTGATGAGGGTCACCAAAGCCGCGGGAAACACATCGGCGCGCGCGGGTGGCAGGCCGGGGATTTTTTTACGTTCGGCGAGGGGCAGGGCACCGAGTGAGGCGAGCAATTCGCGCAGCTGTGTGACCGTGATGCTGGTGCTCGTCTGTTCCAGAGCTGGCCCAGCCTTGGCGGCGGCGATGGTGCGGACCGTCGTGAGCGTGCCGCCGGTGCCGACGGCGACAGCGGCGGGCGAAAACGAAAACGCGAAGTTTGATTTTGTGAGCACGTCGCGGATGTGCGCCGTGATTCGCTTCGTCGCATCCCCGGCTAAGGGCCGAGCGGGATCGGGCACGAATTTTTCGGTGAGCCGCACACAACCGAGTTGAAGGCTGGCGGCTTGCTGGATGTGGCGATCGTGAAACGCGAGGCACTCGAGGCTGCCGCCGCCGAGGTCGAGGACGTAGAAATCGCGCAGCGCGGCGAGCGCGGGATCGCAGGTGAGCCCGCGGCCGATGAGGTTCGCCTCTTCGTCGCCGGTGAGGATGCGGATAGTCTGGCCGGTTGCGGCGCGGACGAGTTCGCGAAAGTCGGCGCCGTTCTGCGCGTCGCGCACGGCGCTGGTGGCGACGAGCACAGTGGCCGTGGGGGCGAAGGGCGCGGCTTCGGCCAGCAGAGTGCGGATCGCATCGAGCCCGCGAGCCATGCCTTCCGGAGTGAGGCGGGGCGGGGCGTGGCCGATGCCGGCGCTGATGCGAGCGTCGATGGTGCGCGTCGCCAGGGCCGTCACGCGGCCGTCGGGCGCGCGGCTGGCCACGAGCACCTTGATCGAGTTGCTGCCGATATCGATGACGGCGATGGAAGGACCCTTAACCACAGGCACAGAGGACACGGAGTCAGGCTGGTCTTCAAGTCTTCCTCCGTATCTCGGTAACACCATTGCGGAAGCCGGATGCGACGTGCGATCAGGGCACCCGAATAAGTCGAAAACCGCTTAACCACGGATGACGCGGATTGACACGGATAAAGGCGGTATTGAATCCGTGCCCATCCGTGTCATCCGTGGTCAAAATTTCGGCGTCTTTCTTCGGTTACAGCTGAGCTCGCTGGGCCCCGGTGGCTTATAAAACAAAACCCACGGGAGCGATGAGGAGGACGAATTCGCCCTTGAGGCTCGTTTTTGCGAGGCGCGCCTGCACCTCTGCGGCGGGACCGACCAGCCAGGTCTCGTGGAGCTTGGTGACTTCCTTGGCCACGCAGATTACTCGCGCGGGGCCGAGCGTGGCGACGAGTTCGTCGACGGCTTTGTCGATCCGGTGGCAGCTTTCGTAGAGGGCGAGAGTGTAGTCGAAGTCGCGGTATTTTTCGAAGAAGGCGATGCGTGCGGCGCTTTTCGCCGGGAGGAAACCAACGTAGAGAAAACCATTCGTCGGCAGGCCGCTCGCGCTGAGCACGGCAATGACGGCGCTCGGGCCGGGCACGGGCACCACCGGCAGACCGCGGCGACGACAGGCGCGCACGAGGCGGAAGCCGGGGTCGCTGAGCGCAGGCGTGCCGGCATCGCTGACGAGGGCGATGGATTTACCGGCGGCGAGCTGGTCGGCGAGCTTTTCCGCGGCTTCGGTTTCGTTGTGCTCGTGGTAGGAGGTGAGCTCCTGGTGCAGCCCGAGACGCGTGAGGAGTGGACCGGTGGTGCGGGTATCCTCGCACGCGATGAGATCGACGGCACCGAGGATCGCGCGCGCGCGGTCGGTGAGGTCGGCGAGATTGCCGATGGGCGTGGCGACGACGTAGAGGTGGCCGGGCAGCGGCGTGAGCGAGGCGTTGGCGGTCACAAAGAAAAAATCCGGCGCAAGGCCGGATCTAAAGTTGCCGAGGTCATTGCGAGAAGCGTCGCGCCGACGCAATCCAGCTGGATCGCCCCGTCCCGCCGAAGCGGGATTCGCGATGACAAATCAGCGGCCGCCGGGCTGGCCCATGCCGGGGATCTGGCCTTCCCAACCGGCGGGCTTGCTCCAGGGAATCGAGCTTTGCTTCGGGGCGTTGGTCGTGCAACCGCCAGCCAGCACGCCAAACGGGAGCAGCAAGAGGGCGAACAGGATTTTTTTAGACGAGGTCATGGTTCAGCGAATCAATAGGGCGGAATCGCCTTTGTGCAAGTCACCTCTGAGGGTGTCCGCCTGCACCTGGGCGATGGAAAAATTGGTGCGGACATCGCTGATGAGAACCGTCGCGACGATTTCGGTTCCCTGGCTGACGCTGAGGCGCTGGCCGAGTTGTGCTCCGCGGGCGGAGCCGAAATTGAGGACGACGAACGCGCTCGAGGGGCCGACGGTGAGCACGGTGGAGCGACCCGACCGGCTGGCGAACACCGCGGTGGCGGCTCCCGCGGCGGAGGGGGCGGCGGCGCCGTTGCGGGAGTTGGCGAGCTGACGTTCGAGCTCGGCGATGGTGTTCTTGTAGGCGGCCACGGCCTCCGGCGAGGCGTTCGACGCGCGGGTGTCGGCGAGATCGTCCTTGAGCGAGGCGACCTGGGCCGCGAGGGCGCGGGCGTTTTGCTCGTGCAACGTGAGGAGGTTTTTCGTCTGGGCGAGATCGACGCCGAGCTGCATGGCGCGCGATTCGGTGGCGGAGAGTTTTGTCTTGGTGGCGTCGAGGTCGGCGTCGAGGGCGGTGAGCCGGGCCTTGAGCGTGCCGGTTTGTTCGTTCGAGGCGGTGAGATCGGAGTCGAGCTTGGTGGCGCGAGCGGCGGTGTCGGCGAGCTGGACCTCGAGCAATTGTTTCGAATTGCCGATGCGAAAAAAGAGCACCGCCGAAAGCGTGGCACCGAAAAGGGCGACGACGCAGAGGAAGAGGGGCAGGCGGTGCATGGGAGGGTAGGGCGGGCGTCTGGGTTGCAGACGCCGGTTTGAATTTCGGCGACGACGGCGTCTGCAAGCCAGACGCCCTACGTTACGTGGAGCGATAGGTCGAATTGAACCACGGGGCTTTCACCCGCTTTTTCACGCCGCTGCCTTTGTTCGCGGCGAGATGCTCGAGGATCTTGAAGACGAGCTCGGTTTGCTCGGGCGCGCCGAGGTGCGCGGCGAGTTTTTCGGCGGTGAACGACTGGCCGGGCGCGGCCCGGAGCGCGGCGGCGAGTTTCAGCTTCATCGCAATGACGCCACCGGCGGCTTTCTTGCCAGCCTCGACTCCGGGCTGGTGGTAGGCGTTGAGGCCGACGAGAGAGGCGTAGAGGCCGGTCACGCGTTCGTAGAGGGCGATGAGCAGGCCGAGCGAGCGCGGTGAGATGTCGGGCAGGGTGATCGTGATCGAGTGGCGGTCCTTCTCGCTTAGCGCCTCGCGGGTGCCGAGGTAGAAACCCTGCAGGAAGTCGCCCGCGGTGACACCGGGCTCAACCTCGAGGGAAGTTTTCGCGTCACGGTCTTTGAGCACCTCGATGAACGTGATAAAAAAATTATTCACGCCATCTCGAAGTTGCTGCACATAGGCGTGCTGGTCGGTCGAGCCCTTGTTGCCATAGACCGCGATGCCCTGGTTCACGACGTGGCCCTTGCGGTCGAGTTCCTTGCCGAGGGACTCCATCACGAGCTGCTGGAGGTAGCGGGAAAACAGGAGCAGGCGATCCTTGTAGGGGAGCACGACCATGTCCTTGGTGCCGCGGCCGTCCGTGGCGAAATGCCACATCAGAGCGAGCAGCGCGGCGGGGTTTTGCGCGATGCTGGGAGTGCGCGTCACGGCATCCATCGCCGCGGCCCCGTCGAGCATCGCCTGGATGTCGAGGCCCTGTAGGGCCGCCGGGAGGAGGCCAACGGCGCCCAGCACGCTCGTGCGACCGCCCACCCAGTCCCACATCGGGAAACGCGCGAGCCAGCCTTCGCTCGTCGCCGCGGTGTCGAGCTTCGAGCCGACGCCCGTGACCGCGACGAAATGCTTGGCGTGGTCGAGCTTCGCCGCCTGGAACGCGGCGATGGCCTCGAGCATGCCGTTGTGCGTCTCGGCGGTGCCGCCGGATTTTGAGATGACCACGACGAGCGTCTTCGCGAGCTGGTGGCGCAGGCCGGCGAGGACGTAGTCGATCCCGTCTGGATCGGTGTTATCGAAAAACGAGACGGCGAGCTTGTCCTTGCGCGGCTGCCCGAGCGCATGGGCGACGAGCTGGGGGCCCAGGGCGGAGCCGCCGATGCCGATGACGAGGAGATTTTTGAATTTCCCCTTCGGTCCGGCGATGGTGCCGGCGTGGATTTTGGCGGCGAACTCCCTGATGGCGGCGAGCGTCGAGGTGATTTCGGTGGCGATTGCCGGAGTGGGGGCGAGTTGCGGCGCGCGGAGCCAGTAGTGGCCGACCATGCGCTGCTCGTCGGGATTCGCGATGGCGCCCTGCTCGAGCGCGGCCATGTCGGCGAAGGCCTGCTCCATCTTCGGCGCCATGGTGACGAGGAACTCGTTGGGAAACGGCATCCGGCTGACGTCGAGCGAAACGCCGAGGTCGGCGTGGTGATAGAAGTGGGTTTTGAATCGGGACCAGATCATGGAACGATTCTTAACCACGGATTGCCCGAATGAGCACGGATAAACTTGCAGGAAAATGGCTGAGGGACGCTGAGGAAAAAAGACACCGCGTGCTACTGTCTGGCGGCCGCCTTGCTCCCAGCCCCAGCGTGAATGGGCGAGCGATCTCCCGGGACGACCAGTCACCGTTCTGGCTGGATCACGGCGGGCGGCGAAGAGGATTTCAGCTGCTGGTCGAAGAAGGCCAGAACGGCGGCGCGCAGCGGCTCGGTGGTAAAGAGAGGCCCGCTGTGGCCAGCGCCGGCGATTTTATAGAACGTGACGTCGCGGCGAGCTGCCTGCAAGGCCGCGAAGAGCAACTCGCTTTGGTGGAGTGGCACCGAGAGATCCTGCTCGCCATGCACGATGAAAAAGGGCGGCACCTCTCTCGTCACGTAGACAATCGGGTTCGCGCGCGCGACCTTCGCGGCATTTTCCTGAATGGCGCCGCCGACCAGCCGTGATTCCGGCGAGTCGGGTGAATCGTGCTGCAGGGTCGCACCCGGCAAGGCATGCGCGGCCATTTGGAGAAAGTCGGTCGGGCCGAAAAAATCCACGACGGCCTGCACGCGACTGGATTGTTCCGCGTGGCCCAACTCGCCCTCGAGATCGGCCACGCCGCCGGTGACTCCGAGCAACGTGGCCAGATGCCCGCCCGACGACTCACCCCAGGCGCCGATGCGATTTCCGTCCAGGCCGAACTTCGTCGCGTGGGCCCGCAGCCAGCGCACCGCGGCTTTGCAGTCGTTGATCTGCGCGGGAAATCGCGCCTCCGAACTCAGGCGGTAATCAATCACGGCCACCGCATAGCCGTGCCCCGCCAGCCAGGAGGCTTTGGGCGCTTGCTGCGCCCGGTTGCGTGAGCGCCACGCGCCGCCATAAATCCACAAGACCACGGGAAGACTTGCCGGACGTTTTTCCGGGAGGTAGAGATCGAGCACGAGGTTCTGCTCGCCGGCTCGCGCAAAAACCAAATCGCGCTCGACCACCGTGCCCGCCGGGACTCGTGGGGAAGTTTGTGCGGCGCAGGTCGCAACCGTCACGAGCAGCGCCACGACCAGAAGGTTTTTCTTCCAACGGTTCATTTTTTGAGGGCGGAGTGGGTGAGACTGGAAATGGCGCCGAGCTTCACGGTGGAACGTGAGCGCGCGGTGCGATGCTACGTTTGTCAATTGTCGAAACTCAGGGAAAGACTTTGCCCATCATCCGACGGGAACCGGCGGCTTCACGGAGTGGGTTTGGCGGGGGGCGGGGTGCCGAGGGCTTTCAACACGGTGGGGTTGCTTTCGTTGAAGAGGTGGATGCCGTCGGCGCCGGCCGCGAACCAGCGGGCGGCGCGGGCTTGGTATTGGGTGAGCAAGAGGCTGGCGCGGGTCGGCGCGACCATTTTGCCTTCGGCGATGAGTTTGTCTTCGGCCGCGGTGCGATCGTGGCCGGCGAGAATCGCTTCTTCGCCGAAGAGCACGGCGCAGCCACTGCCGCGGGCGAGACGCACGAAGGGCGCGAGCTCGAACTCATAGCCCCCGAGTGAGTGCTGACCGACGACGAGGTAGTCGAGGAGACCTTCCTTCAGCCACGTCGCGAGGTCGCAGCCGAGGGCGACGTGTTCGCGCCAGTCGAGACGCGCGGAAAGACCGAGGTGGCGGCCGTGCTTCGCGCCGGCGGTGTCGAGGAGCTGGCGCGTGTCGCGGAGAAACCGCGTCATGAACTCAGCGCGGATCGACGCCCAGCGGGCGTCGTCGGCGGGGAGTGAGCGCGGGTCGATCCCGTGCTTTTGCTGAAACGCGTCCACCATCGGCGCCTCGTAGCCGAAGAATGGCGGATGGCGGAGAAAATCAAGGTGGAGGCCGTCGATGTCGCGCGTGGCGGCGTCCCGGAGTATGGCGAGTTTGAAGTCACGCACTTCGGCAAAGGCGAACGAGAGCTTGGTCTTGTCCTCGCCCTTGGGGCCGCGGACGCGAAACTCGGGATGGGCGCGCCAGAAATCACTGTTGAACTGGCGGGAGAGTGAATCGTCCTTCGCGCTCGCCGCGTAGTCGCCGTTCATGCGCATGGTGGCGTAACAGCGGATGCCGGCCGCGTGGCAGGCTTGGGCGACGACTTGCAGCGTGTCGGTGCCCTCGGCGGCGAGCCGGCGGAGAGTTTCGGCCGCGAGCTGATCACCACGGCGGCCAAAACTTGTGACGTTGGCGCCGACGAGCTCGGACGCGGGCGTGGCAAAATTTACGCGACTGCCGGAGGTGATGCACCACTCGAGCACGGCGACGGAGGTGTCCGCGTAGCTGGCGACCTGCTGGCGGAGGTCGTCCGCCGTCTGGTAGCGGCCGCTATAGAAAGCGCTGAAGCCATCGTCGTTGACGATCACGAGTTTGGTGCCGTGACGAGGCTTGGGCGCTTCGGGGCCGGGCAGGGCGGCGAGGGCGGCAGCGGCCAGGGTGAAAAGGAGGAGGGGACGGCGGAGCGATTTCATGGGCTACTCGAGCGTGAGGCGCCGGTCTTGTCGGGTCGTCCAAGTGCCGGGACGCGGACCATCGGTGAAGGGCACGGTGAATTCGTAACCGGTGAGCGTGACACGAAAACCCGGCGCGGCGGAGCCGGCGGGCGCGGCCCAGTTGAGCTCGGCGAGCGTGGTGGCCCAGCGCTGGTGCGCGTGGCAGAAGTCGAGCTGGGCGTAGTAGAAATCGAGGGCGAGATCGCGCGCGGGTTTACCGGCGAGCGGCGAGAGCTCGGCGGGTTCGGCCACCGGGCGACGGGTGAATTGCACGGTGCCCCACATCTCCGGGCGGTGCATGTCGATCACGCCTTGCGGCGACCAGACCCAGTTGTTTTCAGGTGTGCGTGGGACCTTGTGATAGCGACCGTCGCGCACCGTGATCGACCACTCGACGCGCGAGAAATTCACGCGCCACTGTTCCCCTTCGGCCGGTGGGCCGGGGTGGCGGGCGTGCGCGGCGAGGGCTTTCCAAGGGAACGCGATTTCAAGCGTCCAGCCCACGTCCGTGTCGGCCGGGTTATTGAGCGTGCCGCGGAGATGGATGGCGGTTTTGAGTCCGGGAATTTCCCAGTCGTCGCGAGCCTTGCCGCCGTCCTGATAGGGCCGAGGGAGCAGGAGATCCCAGCCGGTGTTGAGGGCGTTCAGCTCAAATTCATAATAGGCATGCGTATCGCCGTCGGGATCGAGAAACACTTCGAAATCGGGATCGTTGAATATCACCGCGTCGTGCTTTGTCAGGGTGCCCCAGAGGTGCGGCTCCGCGAGCTCCGCGGCGATATAGAGAAACTCGTCGTCCCAGAGAAGTTTCGCGCGCGTGCGGAACCGTGGCTTCGGTTTTGCGTCGCCCTCAATATCGACGAAGTCCGCGGTCCACGGCGCGGCGGCCCAGGCGGGATCGTCGAGCTGGCCGTCAATCGTGAGCGGGGTGGAGGTGTGGCGCGCGACATAGCCGAGCGGGATGAGGGGCTGCATTCGCTCACGCCACACGGGCAGGTGCGGACCCTCGGCAGCGGCGGCGGGTGCGGCGAGGGCGAGGGCGAGCGCGGCCAGGAGAGCGGAGGAGAGCAGGGGCGAAGCCGGCCGCGCCGCGGTCACGGGCTGGCGCTCGTTTTCAAAAAAAGAGGCGAAATGAGTCATGGCTGGATTCGTCGCGGCATCGGCGTGAATCCGCGCTGCTTCGCGCCGTTCCGGCGGCGGACGGCGGTTAAGAGTCTCCCCGCGACCGCTTCGGCTGCTGGCTTCGGTTGTTTCGTTCCCACGGTGTTATTCGATGGCAGCGGCTCGGCCGCGGCGGGCCATGAGTTCTTTCCAGGTCGTCAGGATGATGCCGCGCTCCGCGATGAACTGCTTTACGCTGGGATCGGTCAACGCGTCCAGATCGGCGAGGCGCGACGCGCTCGAATGGGTGATCAGTGGAAAATCCTCGGTGGGGCGGGAGGCGTGGAAAATAATTTCTGTGACGCCAGGATTGAGTGAGGCGAGGAGGGCCTTGAGTGTCGCGGTTTTTTCCGCGGGCGGCCAGCTACCGGAGCTCGAGTGCAAGTCGTCCAGCAGCGGGAGCCCGGCGTTCCAGATCTGCTTGATCCACGGCTGCAGGCCGGTGAGCGCGGCCAGATTTTCCCGTCGGGTGTGCGTGGCGTGGCCGCCGACGGCAAGCAAGGGGATTTTTTTTTCGACGGCGACCTTTACGAAGCGGTCAAAATAGTCCGGCCGGGAAAACAGCGTGCCCATGTGCGAATCGAGGTGCGTGATCGGCAGCCCGAGAACTTGCGCGCGATCAATCTGCGCACGAATTTCACGTTCCACTTCGTCGGGCGTGGCGTGTTGGGCGACCAGCGCGACGCTTTTCCAGAGGCAGCCCTCCTCGTCCACGAGGCCGGGCACCTGCGACTTGCCAGCGAGTGGCCCCCAGCGATAAAGCGTCCACTCCGCGGTCAGTGTCAGGTGCAGCCCACTGTCGATCGCAGGGTGATCCTTAAGATATCGGCTGATTTCCGGGACCCACGGGCACGGCATCATTACCGCGAAGGAAGTGGCCACGCCGCGTTCGCTCGCCTCGATGGCCCCCAAGTTAGACGAGTGGGCCATGCCCACATCGTCAACGTGGAGAATCACGACGACGGCACTGGCTGGCCAACCGAGGCGCTCGGCAAAGGTCGGGCCGACGGCGGCGCGCGTGAAGGACGCGATCGCGAACAAGGCAAGCGCGAAGGAGTGGATGGATCGGCGTGCTTTCATGGTCGGGGGAGTCGAGGGCTGGATTGACGGATGGGATTCCCAGCCAGCGAGATTTTCCCGTCCGTCGCAAGCCGGTTGGTGACCGGCGGGCAGACGCGTCCACGCCGTGGTTAGTCGCTGGGGCCGCGCGGTGGGCTTTTGGCTTCGACTACCGAGTCGGGACTGGTTTCCGTCGACCAACCGTTCCGTAAACGTCTTCGGAGAATTCCGTCACCTGAGAAACCCCCACCCATGAAAAAATTGGTTCTGTCAGCCGCCGTCGCGTTGTCGCTGCCATTTCAGACGACAAACGCGCAGGCTCCCGCCCGCCCGCGCCAACCCCGGCACCGCGCATTGCTCAAAAACAAAAGGCCGCCACTCCACCTCCGATCCAAGCCACGCCGGAGGAACTCTCGAAGATCAAGGAAAAGACCGGGCAGGTTGCCGCGCTCGTGAAGGAACTGAAAACGAAGGGCGCGCAACCGGAGCTGGTCGCCGATGTCGAAGTCTACGCGCATGCCGGCCAGATGCTCCTCGAATATCCGGACATGTTCGGCGATCAAGCCGCCATCGAGCACGCCTTCACGACCCTCGATCAAGGGATCGAGCGCGGCCAGCAGCTTCAGTCCAATTCGCCGAAGTGGAATGAGGGCAGGAAGCAGATCCACGCCTACACTTCCGAAATCGACGGCGCCGTTCTGCCCTACGCCATCACACTGCCGGGAAACTACGATCCCAGCAAACCGACGCGGCTCTACGTCTTGCTGCACGGGCGCCAGAACACCGCCACTGAAACCGAGTTCATTTACAACCAGCTCAACCGCCGGAGGGCAGGCAATCCTCCGGTCGCCGACCAGGGACAGATTCAGCTCGATTGTTTCGGTCGCATCAATGGCGCCGGCTGGCACTGGGCCGGCGAAAGGGACGTCTTCGAGGCCATCGCCGCGGTGAAGCAGCGGTATAACATCGACGACCAGCGAATCATCCTGCGTGGATTCTCGCAGGGTGGGGAAGGCGCGTGGCACATCTCGCTGCACCATCCGGATCGCTTCGCCGCGGCGGAAATCGGCGCGGGCACCGTCTCGCACACCGCGGAGCAGCATCCCGAATTCAAGCCCTACCAACTTTCCACCCTGCGGATTTGGGAAAATATTTCCGAGTGGGCCCTCAACATCCACAATCTCCCGCTCGCCGGCCACGACGGCGAGACCGATCTTGGACAACTGGAATCCTCCCTCCGCGCCCGCGCGCAACTCGAAAAGGAAGGTTTCCCATCCGTCGGCGAGCCCGACTACCTTCGCTCCCAAGGCGTTCCCGGATTGTGGATGCAGTCGCTCGCCACCGACCATGGCACCAGCCCGCTCGTCCGTCAACGGCTCGACGCGTTCCTCAAGGAACACGGCGACCGAGGTCAAAGTTCCCCTGATCACATCCGCTTTCTGACCTACACCACGCGCTACAATCGCAGCTACTGGGTCTCCCTCGACGGACTCGCCCGGCACTACGAGCGCGCGGAAGTGGACGCGCAGCGCACCGGCGGCGGAGCCTCCTACGAGCTCAAGACGAAAAACCTAACCCGCCTGGTGCTGCGGGAGACGACGAACGCCCGCGAAATCAAGATCGACGGCCAGACGCTGGCCGTGACGGCCGCGCCGGAAATCACGCTCGACCGGACTGGCACCACCTGGACGGTGGCGAAGAACGGCCCCGTGTCCGGCCTCCACAAGACCCACGCGTTGCAGGGTCCGATTGATGACGCGTTTCTCGATCCCTTCCTGCTGGTCCGCCCCACCGGCACACCTTGGAACGAGGCGGTGAATCAGCAGACGTTGCGCACGATGGCCCGTTTCGAACGTCTGTGGGGAAGATTTTTCCGAGGCCATCCATTCATCAAAGACGACAAGGACGTCACCGCGGCCGACTTCGCCAAATATCACGTCGTGCTGTTTGGCGATCCGGGCAGCAACCGATGGGTCGCGAAACTGAACGGCAAACTTCCGTTCAAGTGGACGCCGGAAAGCGTCACGCTTGGCGGTCAGATCTACGCGTCGAACGAGAATTATCCCGCCCTGATCTACCCAAATCCGCTGCACCCGGCGAACTACGTGGTGCTGAACACCGGCCTCACCATTGAGGATCAAGGCTACAACGGCGACTACGGCACGCCCCTGTGGGGCGACTATGCCATCGTGAAAGTAAAGCCGGGCGCCGCGGTTCCGGACTTGGTGACCGCGGGCCTGTTCGACGAAAACTGGGAGCTGCCGAAATAGTTTATTCGGTCCCGGAGTTGGCGTTCGCCCAAGCGTCGCCTCACGGCGCCGGTGTGATCTGCTCGACCGGTTTTCGTAGGGGTGGGCCTGCTCATCCTCCCCGGTGTTTCCTCTGGTCACGCGACGCGGGTGGCGCAATCGTGCGGCCCTCATGAGTCGCGTGATGTGTTACCGTTGTTTCTGGCCGCAGCCGCTCTGCTGGTGCGGCTCGATCACGCCCATGCCGACGCGCACGAAATTTGTGTTCCTCCTGCATCCCTACGAGTTCAAACGCGTGAAAGCGAACACTGGCCGGCTCACACACCTTTGCCTGCCGGACAGCGAGCTGCACGTCGGCATCGGGTTCGACGAGCACGAGGCAGTGCAGGCGTTGATCCATGATCCGAAGAATTTTCCGGTGCTGCTTTTTCCCACGGCCGACGCGCGCGATCTTTCAAAAGGCGAATTGCACGCCGCGGACTTCGGTGGCCGGCGGCTGGTGGTGTTCCTGCTGGATGCGACGTGGCGACTGGTCCGCCACCTCTGGCGCGCCAGCCCCACGCTGCAGCAGTTGCCGCGGATCATGTTCTCGAACGCCGCGCCGAGCCGATTCGTCATCAAACAGCAGCCGGAAGCGGGCTGCCTCTCGACCCTCGAAGCCACGCACGAGCTCCTCCTCGCCCTCGACCGTTCCGGGCTCGACCACTACGCGCGACCGGAGCAGCTGCTCGGGCTCTTCCAGCGGATGCAGGATTTTCAACTTCGCTGCACCGCGGAGAACGCCCGCCAGGGCATCCGCCGCCACACCCTCCGCGTCCCGCTCGAGCTCCCGTCCGTCGCCGCGCGAACTCCCGCGAAGCGTCGGCGAATTTTTTCGCTGGCCGCGGCGGACCTCGCTCAGCCCCGACCCGCCAAGCTCAGCCCAGCTGCCTCGTCAGCCGCCTAGGCTCGATCGCCTGCACGACTGAGTCAGCGAACAGCCGGCCTTTAGTGCGGCGGACCGGCGGGATTTTCAGTCCTGCTGCCGGGCTCGATGGAGTAAGCGGCGGAGGCAATTTTCCAGCCTTGGTCGGTCTTTAGCAGGGTGAAGCAGTCGGAGCCGTTGTGGGACATTTTCCCGTTGAGATGAAAATCATAACGCGTCCAGACGACCGCGAGGCGGCCGTCGAGGTGCACGGTCGGTGTCCACATGCGTTCGAGCCACAGGTCTTTCGATTCAGCGAGGCGGGCGATGTCGGTTTCGATGGGCCGGGACCGCACCGCGTAGCCTTCGGGGGCGGGTCGGCCGGAGGTAAATTGCGCCCCGGCTGGCAGATGGCGCGCAACGTGGCGCCATCCTTGTGGTGCAGCGCATCGAAGAACTGCTGCACGATTTGAATCACGGCGGTGGACTCGGTGTTGGTCGAGGCCGGCTCCGCGGCGGCGAGCGCTAGCGGAGAGCTGAGCCAGAGGGCGAGGACCGCCAAGAGGTTTTTCATGGACGACAAATAGCAACCCGCCGGGCGAACGCACGGCGAATCCCCCTCGTCGCTTCCCGCGGGTCTACTGCTTCATGAGCTGGTCATAGACCAACTCGAAAGAGTCCGGCCCCACGCTAAATTCTCCTCGAAAAGGAAAGTCCATCACGGCGAGCAGAAAAACCAGCAGGCCCAGCAGGCAGGCAAGGATGGCGGTGAGCAAGTCATGCAGCCGCTTGTGCTCCACGACGAACAGCCACATGAGCGACAAATTCAGCACGGATCCACCGATGACGACGCTCCAGACGACGGGCGGCAGTCGGGTGGAAACGCTCGCCAGTCGCTCGCGGCGCGACTCGATCATGTTGCTGAACTGCCGCAGCGCCTCATGGTGCAGCGCTTTCTGGGCTTCGCTCTAGGGCTCGATGTGAGTCAGATAGTTGTTGAACGCTTTCAAGCCGGCGCTGCCGATCGCCTGGGGGTTGCGGCCCTTCCGTTGCAAGGGCCACGCCTGGTCGATTTCCCCGCGCGTGTAGTCCCGCAATCGGTCGGTCAAGGCCGTCCGATGCGGCTCTGGGTAGTTCTCCACCGTCCGGTAGAGCACCCCGATGAAGATGGCCTCCTTGGTCACGACCGCATCGACCGCCGAAAAATTCTCCCACGCCCCCACGGAAAGCAAACCGAGCGTGATGCCGAAGAAGACGCCCGAGGCGGAGAGAAATTGTCCGACGATATCGTTGTAATTTTTGTCACCAAACCAGTGCGGCAAGAAACGGCGGACGACGATCTGGCCGGTTAAGGCGAATCCAATGAAGGCTCCCAGCACGATGGAGCAAAAGAGCCATTGCGGCAGTTCGTAGAGCCAAAGCAGGTTTATCATGGGGGACGGATTTGAATTTTATGAAAGCGTCTTCGCCGTCGGTGCCCGCTGCTCAGCCAGGCGCCACCCGTTGGCGGTGACAGCCGGGCGCATCGGGTGAATGGGCCGCTCGACGACTGGACGGGAAACCAATGGCAGCGATTCCTCGCGGAGGCCGAGCGGAATTACGCGCGAGCATCACCGCGGGCGGAATTTTTTTCCGGCCTCCCTGTCTCCGCGAAATTGAGTGTTCATCCGACCGCTTTGCCGCATTGTCCCGTCCGTTCCCCGCACTGAAACCCTCGCAGTTCCAGCCTCATGAATGCAGACGTCCCTCCCGTCACCCCGCCTAGTCCCGCGCGCCACGACCGGATTTTTCATACCGGCATGGCAGTCGCGTGTTTGATCACCGCGGTCGTTGGCTTTGGACCGACTTATTTTTCAAGCCGCTGCACGCGTCGCCGCCGCTGAAGTCACTGCTGCATGCGCACGGGCTGGTGTTCACGGCGTGGCTGGTGTTGCTGATTGTGCAGAGCGGCCTAGTTCGGGCCAATCGGGTCGATCTGCACAAGCGGTTGGGAATTTTCGGGGCGGGGCTCGCGGCGTTGATGGTTTTCCTTGGGCTCTACGTGGCCGTCGATGGCGCGCGCCACGGGACCAGCGCCGACGGAATGGCACCGCTCGCGTTCATGATTTTTCCGTTTGGCCAGACGCTGATGTTCGGTGGTTTCGTGGGCGTGGGATTGTGGAAACGGCGCCAGCCCGAACTACATCGGCGGCTCATCTTGGTCGCGACGATCTGCCTGCTGACTCCGGCCATCTCCCGCATCGTGGATAAGCGGTCGCTCCTCGCGATGTTCCTCACGTTAATTTTCGTGGTCGTGGCCATGATCCACGATTGGATGTCCCGTCGCCGGGTGCATCCCGTTTACCGCTGGGGCGGCGCAATCCTGCTGCTGTCCGGTCCGGGGCGCGCCGCGTTCGGAAATTCGGCGGCCTGGCAGGCTTTCGCCCGCTTCCTGGTCGAGTAAGACGTGAAAAGGAAAGACGCCCGCCCGCCGCCGGGCGTGACTGAAAATATCACGCGCCGCGAGTCCGTCGACGCCGCCAGGATTCAAGGTCTCAATCCCGCTCGGCGTCAGTTCGGGATCTCGGGCTCGACGAGCATCGCCAGTTGGGTCAGCGACTCCTGCCATCCGAGGTAACACATCTCGGCCGGGATGACGGCCGGCACGCCCGTTTGCTCGACGGTCAGTTCGGTGCCACCGGATGCTTTTTTCAGCGTGACCGCCACCGTGCTGATCCCAGGCAAGTTCGGATCATCGAACTGATCCGGGTAGCGCCGGCGCTCGTGGGGCACGAGTTCGAGGAATTCGCCGCCGAAGAACTCAACGGGCAGATCTGGACAGAGCGGACAGTTCGGCCCGCAACCGAGTTATCCCTGCTTGGGTTTTCTCATCCGTCGCATGGCCGTCACACGCGTCGAGCACCGCCGTGGCTTCGGTTTTTTTCCCGTGCCGCGCGAGCACGAGCGCGATGGGCCAGGCAACCGTCGGGCGTTGCGCAAAGAGCCGCGCCCCCAGCTCCAGCTCCGCGAACTCCGCCGCGCTCGGGGCAACCTCGCACCGCGTCCACGCCTCCGCCAGCAGAACGAAAATCTCGGGCAGCGGCGGCGCCTGTAACAGCGCTCGCTGGAGCGGCTGGATGATCGGCGCGAGTTCGGTCCAGGGCCGCCGGCGGGGCTCCGGCCCTCCGCGCTGCAAATCTGCGAAGCGGAGCCGGGCCAGCTCGTAGTAGGCGTTCGGCCGCACCACACCGCCGGCGACCGCCGGCTCGAGAAATTCGGGCGCTCCGGCGGGATTGCCCGCGTCGATTTCGCAGAGTCCCATGATCGCCAGCAGCCGCGGATCGCGATCCCCAGCGCTGTAGGCCCGGCGCAGCGTGCGTCGGGCCTGCGCAATGTAGGGTTCGCGGGCCTGCGGCAGCCGGCGCTGGACGTGCCAGATGGCCAGTCGCTCCCACTCGCCGCGGACGCGGGCGATCTGCTGAGGGGTGGCGCGCTCCACCTTGAAACGGGGCAAGTCCGGCAGCGTGCCGGGGTAGATGTGCTTCGTCCCCTCCACGGCCCGCGGCAGATAATCGCTGAGCCGGTCGCGCAGCTCGGAAAAATCGAAGCCGAAACACGCCTCGAAAATTTCCTCGGTCACCGGGCCCTCGGCCGCGCGGGCGGCGAATTTCCACAGCGCTTCGCGCGTCGCGCTGCTGGAGACGATCGCCCACCGAACGAACAGCTCCTGTTGGGCGGCCAGGATTTGCCGCCGCCGCGGGTGTTGGTTTTGCATCGCCCGTGCTGGTTCGGCCGCGAAGAGTTCGCTGGCCGGAAGCAGGGCGCGCAGGTGGGTCCGGTCACTCGCCAGCGCGTCGCTCTCGCTTTGGTTTTGCCAAACCAGCGGACCAAGCGTGATCGGTGCCAGCACAAAGTCCGCCCCGGCCCAGATGCGCTCGAGGCCGTCCACGAGCCACGTGGGCAGGTCGGGCACGCGCCCCAGCAGGAGGTAGCGCACGTGGCTCGCGGAGATGTTCAGATTGGATCCGTCAAACGTGGACTCATCGATGTAGACGATCGTCGCGTGCATATCGCGATCACCGAGCCGCATGTTGGGGGCAAGATTTACGCGAGCCCCGTCCGGAGCCTCGCCCTGGCGCACCGCGGCCGCCTGTAACTCCTGCTGGATTTCCGCGCTCAGCGTCTGGTCCAGGTCTTGCGCGTAGAGCACACACACCGCGGGCACGTCCGCTCGCGCCAAAAAGTTCTCCGGCGCCAGCACCCGCATGAACTGCATTTTTTCCAACCATGCTCCGACGAATTCCCCGGTGATCGACTCCGAACACCGGGAGAGAAACTCGGTGCCGCCGACGCTCACATAAAGCCACGGCACGCTGGTTTTCGATTCCTCGACCAACATCGGCGGTAGCACCACCGCCGGGGTGCTAGCGGCCCCGGTGGCGGCCGCCTGCACCGCCGGGCTCAGACCACCAGCGTGCAACGCGAGCCCGAGCGAAATTGATGCGGTGAAGCGATTCATGGCACCTCGGTAACCGGACCAAGCTTTCCGGCGTAGCTCGGGAGGTGCCGGTTGAGAAATTCCTCGATCTTCCGATAGGCGCCCACGCGTGACTTCGGCCGCGCGGTGGACCACCCCGGCTCGAGTTCGAAGTGGTCCGGCGGGCGGCCCAGGCGGCTCAACCGTGCGCGCAATTCGTCCGTCGCGAGGTCGATCGCCGGATTGCGCGTTGGCTCGACGAGCAGCAGCACTGGATTGGTCAGCGCCGCCGCCTGGTCCAGCACGGAGAGTTTTATCCAGTCCGTCCCCTCATGCTCAATCAGTGCGACCGGGATGTCGCAGCCCGCCGTGGTCGACCGGGTCACCCCATCCGTTCCCTGCGCTCGCAGCCACGGCTGCAAATCCAGTGGCGCATCGAAGGCGATCCCACCACGAAACACCATGGGCTGCAGTTGAAGGGCGCGCAGCGCGAGATAGCCGCCAAATCCCCGGCCCAGCGTCGCGACGCGCTGGTGGTCGAACGGGCGCGCCGGATTCCGTGCCGCGATCCACTCGATCACCGCTCGCGCGTCGTCCACCGAAACGCGATCGACGGCCGCGCGCAGTGCTGGGACGTCCTTCGCGTTGACGCCTCCGACGCTGCGGTGGTTTAGCCGCGCCACGGCGAAGCCCAGATCCGCGAAGACCTGCGCCTCGGAATCGAACGCGGGTTGCGCCCGGCCGGGAAATCCGGAGGGAAACACCACGAGGAGGGGCGGCGGATTGAGGCGCGGTTTGGCTGGCCACGTCAGATAACCACTCAGGCGGCCGCCATCGGCCGCATCGAATTCGAACCAGCGGGTAGGGTTGAGCTTCGCCGCCGTCAGCCACGGCGCCAGGTGGAGAATTTCCAGCACGAGATCTTCCAGCCGCTGAAACACGAAGACGCGCCCCGGGTCGCTGCCACCCGTGACCCGGAAAAGCACCCGCGCGTGAGTGTCGCTCCAATCCAGAATTTCGACGATCCGCCGGGGAAATTTGGCCGCGAGTTCCCGTTGCACCCGGGCCAAATCCTCGTCTCGCCAGTGCGTCGCCGGGTGCACGCCAGCCTGGCGCTCACCGACGACCTTAAGCCGAAACCAGTCGAAAATTTGCGGCTCGCCCGGCGGCACCGGCCACGCGTCGCCGAACTCCTTGATGCTGCCGACGCGAAGATCGACCAGGTGCTGCAGCGGTATGCTGTAGGCGCCGCGCGTGCCGATGATGAGTTGATCCCGGTCGCGCGGGTGAAAGCCCAGGATATCGAGGTGCGGCATGCGCCAGTGGATCGGCTCGTGGCGGGTGACCTCGAGTTGTCGGGGGGTCCGCAGTAGATCCGCCAGCGACCGTCGCGCGTCGGCGGGAGTTTCCTGAAAATTACGCGCGTCGACCACCGTGCCGCGCTGCTTGCCGTCGGCATCCACCGCCATGATCGGCGAGAGAATCGTGGGCCCGTCGGGATTTGGGACTGAGCGTCCAGTCGGATCCGTCCCCGCCGGCAACGGCAGGACGCGCTCCACGGGAGCATAAACGAGCCGGTCGGCCGTGGCCCAGCGCAGGAAACGCAATTGCACCGGCGGTGGTTGCTCCTCCTCGCCGGTTGCCGGACGATCGGTCTCCACCGGCACGGTCCGTTTCCGATCCGGATGTTCGATGTTCATGATCACGATCGCCAGCTTTCCGTCCGCCGGCGACGTGTAGGCGACGCGCTGGCCGTCCGGGGAAATCGCCATCATCTCGCCGAGCGGTGGCCGGAACAGCGTCTCCACCCGGGCGTCGAACGATGCGGCAGGCAAAAGTCCGGTCACGAAGAAGGACACGAAAAATAAACCAGGGCGGGGTAACCTCACGGGGGAAATGTCAGCTCGCGACGCGCCACGGGGCAAAAGAAAAATTATCACCGGCGTCCGCCCCCACGTGAATACCGGTCCGGCGCTCACAGTGTTAGACGATTCTCGCCGCCACTCATCCTCGGCGGCCTCGAAAAACCGTTGATCGATTTGCCTTCCCGGCGAGTGGCGCCAAGGTGCAATCTTGTTCGTCAGTTTCCCACCAATCCCCGCCCCACATGAGTCGACATCGCATTCTTGTTGTAGCCATCGCTGTTGTTGCCGCTAGCACCCGCGTCCCGGGCGCCCAGCAGTCGTCCCCGCCTCCGATCGAAGAGGTCGTTTCTCTCTCGCCGTTTACCGTCTCCGAGACCGACGACAAATCCTGGCTGGCGACGACGACCCTCATTGGCAGTCGCACGAACCAAGAGCTCGCCAAGCTCCCTGTCACCGTCGACGTCATCACCGCCGAATTTATGCGCGACCTCGGGGCCTTCAACATCGAGGACGCCGCGCAATACGTGTCGGGCGTCAACGTCACCCCGCGGCTCGAGTCCCGCAACGACGACCGCATCACCTATCGCGGCCTCAGCGGCAGCGGCAGCTCCCGCAATTTTTTCACGTGGTATGTCCCGTCCGACGCCTACAACGTCGAGCGCTTTGATTTCAACAAGGGCTCGAACTCCCTCATGTTCGGCGATTCCCAGCCCGGCGGGCAGGCCACGATCTACACCAAGCGCGCCCGGTCGCGCAACTTGGAGGAACTCTTCGTCAGCTACGGCTCCTACGAGGCCTATCGCGTCCAACTCGATGTGAACCGCAAGGTGCGCAATAATTTTTTCGTGCGGCTGAACCTCGCGAACCGCCGTAACAAGACCTACGTCAAGGGCACCAACGACGTGTTTCGCGCCGCCGATCTCGCGTTCACCTATGAGCCCTTCAAGACCACCGCCATTCGCGTGGAGCTAGAGCGCGGCGAGACGCACCGCGTGCGCGCCGACAGCGCCCTGGCGGTTAACGACGTCGCCGCCGCCGGTCGTGGCTTCAACAATAGCAACTGGTATTACACTTCCGACAAAGAGATCTTCCAACGCACGGCCACGTTCCCGGTGGCCGCAACGGATCGCAGTGGCCCCTCGGGTAATCAGGTTTCTTTGCTCGCGGGCCAGACGCAGGCCGTGCGCCTGCCCAACGGCACGCAGAAACTTTTCACCGGCTTCGACCAATACACCAACATGCTCGGCACGGTCGACTACAACAACCGCATCTTCAACGTCGCCAACGTCACCATCGAACAACGCATCGGCAAACTGGCGATCGAGGCTGCCTTCAACCAGCAGTTTCAGCATGAGGACCGGAACGACAATTCTTTCGGCACCAGTCAGACCCCGCCGGTCCTAAGCGTCGACGGCGCCGGCCGGCCCTATATTGAAGAGTCCATCGGCGGCGCGGCCTTCAAGGTCTTCGGCAATATCGTGGTGGCGGGACGGGTGGCGGCAGTGTATCCCTTTGATTTCGGCCGTTGGGGCAAGCAGCTGGCGGTGGTCACGGCGCTCAAGCAGCGCGACACAAAATTCTCCCGCCGCACCGGCCTCGCCAACGAGCTCGGCGCCGGCCTCATCGCCAACAACGGCGTCCGACTGCGCGCTTACCTCGACGATCCAGCGTTTGGCACCACTGGCTTTTGGGATCAGTTTTTGCTGCCGAACCTCCGCTCCACTTCCGGTTTCAAGGCCGTGCTCTATGAGAGCACGGCCATCACCGGCCCGTTCGTCGACATCCGCTATGCCCAGACGCAGACCGCCTCGCTCTCCGGCGAATATTTTGGCGGCCGGGTCCATTCCCTCGTCGGCGCGAGTTGGAACAGCCTCAAGCGGAAAATCCCGACCGACGCCGCGTTTGCCACCGATGCGCGCGGCTATTTCCACCATCCAGGCATGCCGTGGGAAAACCCGGCCGCCTACACCTACGATCCGACCTTCGATCTCGCCGCCATGAGCAAAATGGCCGGCGTGAGCGTGGCGGTGTGGCGCGGGGATGCAGCCAACGTCAACCTCTACGGCGTGAACTCGGAGTCGTTCAACTGGCAGTCACGTCAGGTGTTCTTCGGCCCCGATATCGGGCCGGTCCTCGGCAAGACGAAGGAAGTCGGTCTGAAGGGCGACCTCTTCCAGCGGAAGCTCACCTACACGCTTGGCCTCTACAAGATCAAGCGCGTCAACGCGGCGTTTGCCTGGTTGCCCGACTCGCTCCCCCTCTCGCAACTCGAGGATCTGATCAACCCAAACAATATTTTGCCGGCGAACCCGAAATACCTCACGGTCGTCAACGGCCTCAACAACGAGCGCCGCACGGTGAATTCGAACGAGCAAGCGCGCGGCGTCGAGCTCACGCTCCAGGGTCAGCGCTGGCATGGCTTGCAAACGCGGGTGACGTTTTCCGCCTCGCAGGTGCGGGCCCAGGCAGACTTCTCGCAGTTCCGCGCCTACCTCGACGCAGCGGTGGAGCGCACGGCTGCGGCGAACGCGCCCGGCGGCGACCGCACGATGGCGGAAAGCGCCACGGTCATCACCAACGCCCGCACCGTGCTGGGCGCCAACACGCTCACGGACGCGGTGGCAGGCCGCCGCAGTGCGCCCTATACCGGCAGCTTCGTCGTGGATTATCTGGTGCCGGGGGTGCGCGGACTGCGGTTCGGCCTCAATGGGATTTACGGGCCCGACTACACCGTCGCGATCTTCGATGGAGTGAGCTACAAGGCCGGAGCCTCGTTCCCGGTGAGCGGCTACCTCCTCTACGATCGGCGGATGCTTAACAAATACCAGACCACCTTCCGGCTCGGCCTGCAGAAAATGTATGACCTCGTCATCGGCGACAGCCGCTACCGGATCACCGGCGCGACGTCGTTCAACGCCACCGCCAAACGGCCGAACTACATTTACCGCTACGCGGAACCGACCACGTGGAACCTGAGCGTCAGCACACGCCTCTGACGCGGCGCAGCGGATCGACCAGGGTATTTGCCACCGAGGAGGCGGGACGCCGTGCGAGCATGGCGTTAAACGGGCAGACGATGGCGTTGCCCGGGAAGATGACGCGAACCACCACGATGCCAGCGGCGCCAAATTCGCACCGCTTCGCGGCGACCGATTCTTCAGGCTGCGCCGGAAGGGCTGCGGCCCCGGTTCACGGCTTCGTGGGTTCGGCGGGAGCTTGCTTAAAGGTCAGGGGCAGACGCTTGGGTCCCTCGCTCCATTCACCGGTAATTTCACCGTTGTCGCCGAGGGTGCCACGAAAATTTCCGGAAATCGCGCGCGACTCGAACTGGAGGCGCTTATCCTGAATCGTCACGGTCGTGATCGGAATCTCAAGGTTCCCGTGATCAATCGCGATCAGCGTGCCCACCGCGATGCCGTCGGTCGCAGGCGAAAGTTTCAATCCGACGTGCCTGGTCTTTCCGTCGGCCTCAATCGTGCCCGCCCAACTGCCGGTAAACTCTTTTGGCAACGGGCTGCTCGGCGGCGGCAACTTCACCTTGTCCTCGCCGTTCCGTTTGAGCTGGATAGTGGTCTCGCCCGCCGCGTTCGAAGCGGTGCCTGAAAGACTGCTGGCGTCAGCGGAAAGCATCCCCGCGAATGTGGCGACGCCGGGAACTCGAGCGGTGAACCGCACAGATTTGTGGTTGTAGAGTAGAGAGAGCAGCGCGCCGGGCGACCGGTGCGCTGCTCTCTCTACTCTACAACCAGATTTGTCATCCACGGCGATGTCGCCGAGCGGAGCGTCAACCGTCGGGGTGCCGGGAAAACTCATCGAGCCGATCCATGCGCCCGATGATTTTCTCGCCAAATCGATGACGAGGCCCAACTCGAGTTTTTCCATGTGGACGGTGCCTTCCCAGTGGGCCGCGGCTTGCGCCGCAGTTTGGGCTGAGCTGCTCGCGCTCCAGCCCGCCAATCCTACGGCGATGACAATGATTCTGGCGGTCAAGATGTTCATGAGAGTGGGTATCCGGTTTCTGCGCGATCAGATGCGCTCCCACTTTCACAATTGCGACTGATATTGGATGGATGGCGATTCCGCTCGACCAATGGACTCAGGGGATAAGCAAATCATTGCGGCGGATGCTGGCGCAGGATCGCGACACGAGGGAAGAGCGGGGCGGATATTGATGTTTGCTATCCGTTCGCGGCTGGTCGCGGTCAGCGGTTTTCCAGTGGGCCCCGTGGATTTGAAGAATCAGCCCCCTGCTAGTGAAGCCGCCGGGCCGTGCACGGCTACGCCCTCTGGGCCGCCACCAGGAAACGCAGCCGCCAGCTGCCGGGCATGCGGGAACGTTTCACGCGGTCGTGAGCCCTCCGGAACCAGCCAAGAGTTGCGAGCTGCCCCATCAGCCTAGCTGGCGCGTCGCAGCACGCGAACCCGCTCCCGACCCTCGCGGCCGCCGAAGGCCACGTCCGGCACATAGTCGTCGACGATTTCATAGCCGTCTGCAAACAGCGCCGTCAGGTCGGCCACACTGAACGGGAAGGGCGGCCCTTCCTCGCCGGGATCGAGGTCCGGATTAATGAACCACACTCCGATCAACAGGCCGCCAGGCCGCAGCGTCAGATCAATGCCTCGCCGGTAATCGGCGCGCAGTTTCGGCGGGAGGCCGCTCATGCAGGTGTGCTCCAACACCACCTCAAAGGCGCCGCGCAATTCCACCGCCGGATTAAACAAATCGCCGACCACGAAGCGCTCCGCGATTTGCGGGTAAAGCGCTTGCGCTTCAGCGATCCCCGTCGGCGCGATGTCCAGCCCGGTCGCATCCAAGCCATGCGCCACCGCGAAGGCGACTTCATGCCCGTGGCCGCAGCCCGGCACAAACGTTCGCCCGCGGGTCGGGTGCCGTTCCAAATATTGCTTCATCGGCGGCGAAGGCGCGCCCTTATTCCAGAACACTTCGCCCTTTCGGTAGATTTCGTCCCAGTCCATCGCGTGATTCAGTTTGGCCTCCGCCCAATGTCAATTCGGCGGCAGAGGATTTTACGCCGGTGGCCGTTTCGCTGCGGGGCTGGCGGATGACGAACTCCGATGGGCTGCAGCCGGTGACGAACAGCCGCGGTGGAGAGAATTTTCCGGTCTTATACCAACGGCTTGATTGTTTTGGACTATTCAGGTGGGGCTCGCTCTCCGAGCGGGCCTGGGTTCCAACGTGATTTGCACAATGAAACTCAGGCCGGTTCGGAGAACCGGCCCCACCTCGGAGAAGTCAAAATGTCACCAGACATTGGTCTTAGGGCGTCTGTCCCGTCACCGGCGGGCCAACTTGCAGACGCCGACAGTCGAACGATCGCAAGCGCGGCGTCTGCCAGTCAGACGTCCTACGCGATTCGAGTCAGCGGTCGGCGAGGGCGCTGGTTTTCAGGAAGAGCGTGAATTCGTTGCGCTGGGCGACGACGTCGTCGTGGGCGAGGTCGGTGTGGATGAAAACGAATTGGCTCGTCTTGCGTTTGTCGGACGCGAGGGCGGTTTCTTCGGTGGTGTAAATCTTCGTGCCGCGCGCCAGCAGGCGGGATTGTAGTTTTTCGGATTCGTCCTTCGTGCCGCCGTGGTCGGTGTAGATGTTGAGGAGGCGACCGTGGGTGCGGTCGGCCCAGTTGAGATAGGAATCGGTCTGGCCGTAGAGCGCATCGAAGAGCCAGACTTCGTCGGCGTTTTTCGCTAGACCCCCGCGATCCAGGATGCTGGCGATGACGTGATAGCCACCGCTATGACCCGAGAGGATGATGCGGCCGACGGAAAAATCTTTCGGGCTCTTGTGTAAAACCCCGCGATCGCGGAGCGTGGCGACGACCTCGTCCATGAAGCGCTTGAAGCCGTCGGCGTCCTCGAGTTTGCCGCCGAAGGAATCGGGGGCGTTGCGCGGGCCTTCGGGGACGACGAGCACGGCGTTTTTGCCGCTGGCGACGAGCTGTTCGATGAGGTGAAACGTGCCGAGCGTGCCGGCGACGGAGTTGTTCCAGCCGTGGAAGTGGACGACGAAGTCGACGCGGCCGCCCTCGCGAAACCCTTTCGGGATGAAGAGCGCGACGGTGCGGTCCGAGTAGTGCTCCTTCGCCGAGTAGAGTATGCCCTGGTAAGTGTGCCCCTCCGCGCGCACGGGATGAGGGAAAGGCGCCGAAGCGAACGGCGCGAGGATGAGGTGGCCGTGGGCCGCGTAAGTTTCCTCGAGGCCCGGCGCCGCCCGGGCGAACGACGGCAGCGCGAGAACCAGTCCGAGGAAAACGAGGGCCTTCATGTGCGCACCATGGCGCGCGGGCGGATTTACGGACAGGCAAATTTGCGCGGATGCGTTGCAGGATTCGGTGCGACGGCCGCGGCCGGAGCCGAATCGAGGGCGATCTTCGCGTCTGGGCGGGCAGCAAACCACTCGGGCGGAGCGCCCGGCCGGGGCGGGTCAGTCCGCGGGTGACGGCTGCTTGGGGCGATATGCCCGCAGGATCTTGATGGCGGGATCGAGCGTCTCTGTGCCGTATAGGCCGCTGGCGCCGGTGCGGGACGTGTGGATCTTCTTCACCACGTCGAGGCCTTCGACCACGCGGCCAAAGGCGGCAAAGCCCTGGCCATCGGCGTTGCGCTGGCCGCCAAAGTCCAGCGAAGGTTGGTGGCCGATGGTGATAAAAAAGGAGGACGTCGCCGTGTCAGCCCCGCCCCGCGCCATGGAGATCACGCCGTTCACGTGCTTCAACCCGGTCGTCGTGGTTCGCTCCAGCGGAATGGGCGGAAACAGGGAGCCCTTGCGGGCCTCGTCGGACTGCAACTGGATCACTTGAATCTCGACGTCGTGCCGGGTGGTGTTGTCGGGACGCACGGCGCGATTGATGACGCCACCGTCGTAGAATTTCCCGTCGAGGTATTTCAAGAAGTTCGCGCTGGTGACGGGGGCGTGCGCGAGATCGACTTCGAGGGTGATCCGGCCGAGGGCTGTTTCGAAGATGACGCGTGCGGGCTTGGGCGCGGACTCCGCCGCGGCGAGGGCACCGGCGAACAGCCCAAGCACGCCGCCCAGGATCGAAAGGGTGGGAAGACGCAGCGGAGATTTCATGGCGGGAGGTTTCGCGAATCACTGCTGACGGCAAGCGGGAGGGAAGGGACGGGGCTCACTCCTCGTCGTTCTCGATTTCCGGTGGCTTGATGGCCGTGAGCAGGCGGTCGAGTTCGGCTTGAGTGGGATTGCGGATGGAGAGGACGGTGAGCAGGGCTTCGCCCGCGGGGAGGGTGACTTTCGCAGACACGTTGGACGCCAGGCCGAG